>DBMK01000285.1 GCA_002298885.1 Anaerolineaceae bacterium UBA700 | reverse complement strand
ACAGCCGCATCCCCATTTAATTTCATTCCATGCGTTTGGCTTCGTCCCAGAAAAGGTCCATTTCGGGCAGCTTCATATCGGTCAGGTGCTTGCCGTTTTCCTGAGCGCGCTTTTCCACGTGGCCGAAACGCCGGCGGAATTTGAGGTTGGTGCCGCGCAGGGCGCTCTCGGCATCCACTTTGAGCCAGCGCGCCAGGTTGACCGCCGCAAAAAGCAGGTCGCCGATCTCGGCGGCTTGTTCTTCGGCGCCAGAGGCGGCGCGCACTTCGGCGATCTCCTCGTTCAGCTTATCCCACACCCCCTGGATATTGTCCCAATCGAAGCCGACGCGGGCGGCCCGGTCCTGGATCTGCTGGGCCTGGCCAAGCGCCGGAAATTCGATCGGCACGCCGTCCAGCAGCCCTTTTGATTTCTCCTCGCCGTTGGCCTTGCGCTCGGCGGCTTTCAGTTTTTCCCAGTTCTGCAGCACGCCGGTCACGCCATCCACCTGCACTTCGCCAAATACGTGCGGGTGGCGGTAGATCAGCTTGCGGGCGATGCCCTGGAGGATATCGGCCATGCTGAATTCGCCGTCCTCGGAACCGATCTGGGCATGCAGCACTACCTGCAGCAGCAAGTCGCCAAACTCCTCGCGCATACCGTCGGTATCCTTCGAATCCAGGGCCGCCAGCGCCTCGTAGGTCTCTTCGAGCAGATACTTGCGCAGCGAATCGTGGGTCTGTTCCCGGTCCCACGGGCAGCCATCCGGGGCCCGGAGGGCTGCAATGATCTCCTGGAAGCGCTCGAAGGAGGTCTCCGTTTCCAGGGGCGGCAGGTACAGCACGGTCAACAGGCCGGTGTGTGGGCTGCGGTCGACTTGGTAGAGCGGCAGCTCCTCGACGACTTGCTGCGGCGTGCCGGCGCCGTGCACCAGGCGCACCGGGTGCTCGTCCGGGTAAACCGCATTGAGGGTCAATTTTACGTTTGAGGCCACCTGGCGGTTATAGATCTGGGCGATCAAAGCAGGCTGGTCGGGCGGAAAAGGCGGCGTATGCAAAGCGGCCAGCTCCAGGGCGTCCACCAGGGCCGTGTGCGGGAACGGGTCGAGCCCCAGGGCGCTGAAAACCGGCTCGATGAAGCTCAGGCCGTCGATTAACCGCACCGGGATGCCTGCGGCCTTTGCCTGACGGTAAATCTCCGGCCCGGTGGCCTCGGCCACGAAGGGGTGGCCGGGCACGGCGTAGGTCACCCCCTGCGGGCGCGCTCCCAGTTCCAGCACACGCTGGACGATCCGGGCATAGACCGCCTCAAACGAATCGCTCTGCTCGTACAGCTCGTCAAAGCTTTCGATTTTCAGGCCGGCCGGGAATCCGTCCACGGTGGGGTGCTGGCGAGTGCGCAGCACCACTTCGTCGATCACGTTCAGCCAGTCCCAGGCCTGCCGTGTAAGCAACGCCGGATCTCCCGGACCCAGGCCGAGGATGGTGATACCTGTATTTTTATTCATAAGTGTCTATTCTATCCGAATTTAGTCTAAATAGATGGGCGGATTTTTTCACCACAGAGTCACAGAGGCACAGACATGAACCACCCCTAATTTAATCTTTCGGGGGTGGTTCATGTCTGTGCCTCTATGACTCTGTGGTGAAAAAAACTCTAATTTGACAGAACATTATTTCTATTCTATAATGGATCGACGATGTGGGATTTCGTTTCTATCAAAAGAAAGGGGTTATTATGACGCAGTATTTCGAGCAGAAATGGCCGTGGATCGAAGGGACGCATGGGATGCGGAACGATCTATTAAAGACTTTGAGCGACGCTGACCTGGCTTTCAACCCCGGCGGGCAAAACATGAGCCTGGGCGCACTGTGCCGCGAGCTGGGTGAGATTGAGTACGATTACATCCAGTCGCTAAAGGCATTCAAGCAGGATTTTGACTACCGCAATCCGGACAAATCCCTGGTGACCAGCGTGGAACGACTCACAGCGTGGTACCGGAGCCTGGACGAGGAAATGAAGTCCATCGTGGCAGCTTTCCCAGAGGAGGATTTCAAACAGTTGGTCGAGCGCCCCGGCGGATATAAAGCGCCGGTCGATGTGCAGCTCGACATCTATCTGCAGGCGCTGTTGATCTTCTTCGGTAAGGTATCCATCTACCTGAAGGCCATGAACAAGCCGGCAACCCCAACCATGCAGGAATATATCGGATAATGCAGAGGAACTATGGATATCCAATTGCCACCCGTCAACGACAAACGAATCAATGCCTCTCTGGCCCTTCCGCAAAGCGGCAAGGGACCCGGCGTTCTGGTGCTGCACGCCTGGTGGGGGCTGAAGCCATTTTTCAAGACAATTTGTTCCAGGCTCGCTGAAAAAGGGTACGTAGCGCTTGCGCCGGACCTGAACGACGGTGAGATCGCCCAGACTGTCGACGAAGCCAAGGCGCGCATGGAGCGCAGCGATCAGTCGGCTCCCGGCGATGTGGTCATGGCGGCCAAAGATTACCTGCTGGCGCACCCGGCCTGCAGCAGCCCAAAAATCGGGGTGATCGGATTTTCGATGGGCGCCGCCTGGTCGCTGGTGGCTGCCGAGCGCGCCCCCCAGCAGGTTGCGGCGGCGGTGTTGTACTACGGGATTTACGAGGTCGATTTTAGCAAGTTCCAGGCGAAAGTGCTCGGCCACTTCAGCGACAAGGACGAATGGGAACCCATCGAAGGTGTACGGTCGGTGGAAAAGAGCATGGTCGCAGCCGGCCTGGAAGCGACCTTTCACGTCTACCCAGGCGTAAGCCATTGGTTCGTCGAAGAAGACCGCCCCGAATACAACCCCCAAGCCGCCGCCCTCTCCTGGTCGCGCACGCTGGAGTTCTTAAACACAACAAGCAAACCCATATAAACCTTTTCACCACAGAGACACAGAGGCACAGAAAAAACCTTAAAATAACTTTTAAGGTTTTTCTCTGTGCCTCTGTGTCTCTGTGGTGAAAAAGCTTTAAATCAGCGCTTGGTGTAGGTTGGGGCCTTGCGGGCGCGCTTGAGACCGGGTTTCTTGCGTTCCTTTTCGCGCGGATCGCGGGTCATCAAGTTGGCCTTGCGCAGGAGCGGCACCAACTCGGAGTTCATCTTCGACAGGGCGCGGGAGAGGCCAAGCTGGACCGAATCGGTCTGGCCGGTGACGCCGCCGCCGTTCACCATCACGGTGACGTCGAAAGTGGCGCGGTCCTGTCCCACTGCCTGGAAGGGAGCCAGGATGGCTTCCATATCGCCTTCACGCGGGAAGTAGTGTTCCAGGGGTTTTTCGTTGACCAGGAACTTGCCGCTCCCGTTCATCACGCGCACGCGAGCTGTGCTTTCTTTTCGGCGACCAATGCCTTCAAAGTATTGAGCCATAGTACTGTATTCCTTTACGCAACCAATTTCGGGTTCTGAGCGGCGTGCGGGTGCTCGGCGCCACCGTAAATTTTGAGCTTCTTGATGATCCGGCGGCCGTATTTGTTGTGCGGCAGCATACCCCACACAGCAGCCCGAATCACCCGGTCGGGGTGGACGCGGAGCTGTTCGCGCAGGCCGACGGTCTTCAAACCACCCGGGTAACCCGAATGATGGTTATAGAACTTTGTATCAAGGCGCTTGCCGGTCAGGGCCAGGTTCTGGGCATTGATGACGACCACAAAATCGCCCATATCCACGCCGGGGGTGAAGGTGGGCTTATTCTTGCCCATTAAGCTGGCGGCGATCACGGTCGCCAGGCGGCCCAGGCCCTGCTCTTTGGCATCCACCAGGACCCATTCCGATTTTCGATCATTGGCTTTTGGGACGAACGTCTTGTCCACTGGTACTCTCCTACAAATCTCTAGTTAGAGAGAGTAGAGAGCAGAGATTAGAGAATCGTCGCTAAATCTGCGCAACTTCGATTCTCGATCTCCAATTCTCTCTTCTCTACTCTCCAATCTCTATTCTCTAATTTCTATTCTCGCTGCCATAACTTACTTCTGCTAATACCAGGCCGCGCGGCGGGGCGAGGCCAGGGGTCTGCGGCAGAACCGACTGGACGGCGAGAGTCAGGTCTTCGAGGCTGAGCCGTTTTTGGCCGGCCAGCACCTGCAGGTAGACCATACGCCGCACCATGTGGTACAAAAATGCATTGGCGCAGACCTCAAAAAACAGCCCACCGGGCTCCTCCTGCCAGCACGCCCGGTAGACGGTGCGAAAGGTGCTGCCGCCGGCGTGGGGCGGATTGCCGAAGGCGGCAAAATCGTGCATGCCGACCAGCGTCTGGGCAGCCCGGTCGAGCAGCGCCCGGTCCACATCCGGCCACACCCGCCAGGCAAAGCGATCCCTGAGGGGATGCCTGTCCGGCTGGCAGTAGATGTGGTACTGGTAGGTGCGTGCCGTAGCCCAGTAGCGCGGGTGGAAGTCTGCCTCAACCAACTCGGTGGAGAGCACCGCCACATCCTGCGGCAGCAGGGCGTTCAGCGCCCGGCCCAGCTCGTCGGCCGGGTGGGGCCAATCCAGGTCGAAGACCATCACCTGCCCCGAGGCGTGAACCCCGGTGTCGGTGCGCCCGGCCGAAATGAGCGCCCGGCCCTGCCAATTCAGGCGGACCAGCGCCGCTTCGACCTCACCCTGGACGGTGCGCCCGCCTTTCTGGCGTTGAAAGCCCAGGAAGTCCGTTCCGTCGTAAGCGAGAATAATTTTGTAACGTGCCATTCTTTTCCGGTGTATGCTGCGGACAAAATCCGTGCTGCTTCCGGAGAACACCTGCCCGGACTGCGTCTGCGGCCGGGCCGGCGGGGGTTATTCTTCGACCAGCTCCAGCAGTACCATTTCGGCTGCGTCGCCCAGGCGGGGCCCCAGCTTGTACATGCGGGTGTAGCCGCCGTTGCGATTTTCGAACCGCGGGCCGATTTCATCGAACAGGCGCTTCACAACCTCCGGGTCATTCAACTGCGCCGCCGCATTGCGCCGGGCATTGACTTTGGCAACATCATCGCCTTTGCTGCTGTTGCGGGCCAGGGTGATGAGCTTTTCAGCGTCGCCGCGGATGGCCATGGCCTTGGCGCGGGTGGTCTGAATCCGTTCGTGGGTGAATAATTGGTTGATCAACGTACGGCGCAGGCCGATGCGCTGATCTTTCGTTCTACCGAGTCTATATCCAGAAACCTGGTGTCGCATCTCTGTTACTCCGTAATCTTTTCGTCGCGCAGGTAACCCTTCTCGCGCATTTTCTGTCGCAGCTCGTCCAGGCTCTTTTCGCCAAAGTTGCGGATGGACATCACCGCTTCATCGCCCTTCTCGAGCAGCTCGAGCACATCACCGACGGTGGTGATACCCGTGCGCTTGAGTGAATTGAACACCCGCACCGAGAGGTCCAGGTTTTCAATAGGCGTTTCGGCTGCCTCGCTGGTCAGGCGACTGCCGGTCACTTCCTTTTCGACCCCAACCGTCAGCGTTTCTTCGCTGATGCCGGAAATGAAGCGCAGGTGATCGATAAGGATCTTGGAGGAGGAACCCAGCGCCGCTTCCGGGGCCAGGGTGCCGTCCGTCCAAATCTCGAGGATCAGGCGGTCATAGTTGGTGCTCTGCCCAACGCGGGCCGAAGCAACCGTCCAGTTCACCCGGCGCACCGGGCTGAAGATTGCATCCACCGGCAGCTCGCCGATTGGCAGGCGGCCAATGCGCTCGTTGGAGGGGGAATACCCCCGGCCGCGCTCGACCACCATGTCGATTTCCAGGCGGGTTTTCGGATCGTCGACCGTGAACAGGTACAGGTCAGGGTTGACGATTTCAACTTCCGCTGGAGCCTGGATGTCGGCCGCAGTAACTACGCCCTCGCCGCGCACGTCCAGGTGCAGGTGGGCATTTTCCACGTCGTGGAGCAGCATACGCAACTGCTTAACCTGCAGCATAACCTGGATAACATCCTCACGCACACCCGGGATGTCGCTGAATTCGTGCAGCACATCCGAGATGCGTACCGAGGTGACCGCTGCCCCGTCTAAAGACGAGAGCAGCACTCGCCGCAGAGCGTTGCCCAGGGTTACCCCATAGCCTCGTTCCAACGGGCTGATGACAAATTTGCCGTAGTTGCGCGCTTCAGCTTCGCGCTCAACTTTAGGCGTTACCATATTTATGAGACCAGTCACGATGTTCCCCTCCCCGCCGCACCCTGTAAGACCGCGCGCCGGATAAGTCAGCTCTTAGCGTGAGTAGAACTCAACGATGAGCTGTTCGTTCAGGTTCCCGTCGATTTCAGAACGCTCGGGCAGGCGAGTAACCCTGCCGGACAGGCTCTTCAGATCGCGGTCCAACCACACTGCACAATTTCGTTTTTCGGCAAAATCGGGCAATTCTTTGAAGAATGGTGTGCTGCGCGAGCCTTCACGCACTTCGATCCGATCACCCGGGCGGAGCAGCATCGACGGGATGTCGGTGCGGATGCCGTTGACCGTAAAATGGCCGTGGGTGACGATCTGTCGCGCCTGGGCCCGGTTTTCGGCGAGACCCATGCGGAAAACAACGTTATCAAGGCGCAGCTCGAGCGTCTGGAGCATGTTCAGGCCGGTGAGACCGCGGCGGTGCTGGGCAACGCCGAAGTAGCGGCGGAACTGGCGCTCGAGGACGCCGTAAACGCGGCGCGCTTTCTGCTTGGCGCGCAACTGGCGGGCGTAGTCCGATTCGCGGTCGCCACTGCTGCGAGAGCCGGTTTTGCCGTGGGCGCCGGGATAATAGCTGCGCTTTTCAAAGGCGCACTTCGGGCTGAAACAGCGCGCACCTTTTAAGAATAACTTTTCACCTTCACGCCGGCATAATCTGCATACCGGCCCTAAATACCTTGCCATATGATCCCTCTCCTTTTAGACGCGGCGCTTCTTAGGCGGCCGGCAGCCGTTATGCGGCACCGGGGTCACGTCTGAGATTGAACGCACCTTCAGTCCCATCGATTGCACGGCCCGGATGGCGCTTTCGCGGCCGGGGCCGGGTCCCTTAACGATCAGATCCACTTCCTGGATTCCCATAGCAATGGCGGCCTTGATGGCCTGTTCGGCAGCCAGGCGGGCAGCGAAGGGCGTGCTCTTGCGGCTGCCCTTGAAGCCGGCGGAACCAGCGCTGCCCCAACACACGGCGTTACCCGAGGTGTCGGTGACCGTTACAATGGTGTTGTTAAAGGACGCGTATACATGGACCTGTCCTGAGGACAGGGTGCGCTTCACCTTGCGAGTAGAAGTTGAAGCTCGACGCGTTTGGCGTACGTTTTGTGCCATATTTCCTTCCTAATCCTTCCAAACCAGTTTTGGGCGCTAGATAACCCTGCCATCCATCCGCATCCAACCAGGCAGCCGCGGGAGAGGGATCCCGATCCCGGTTGAGTACAAAAAGGCGCAGGATTATTTCTTCGCAGCCCCACGGCGGCGGCCGCGACCGGCAACGGTCTTCTTGGGACCTTTGCGAGTGCGGGAATTGGTACGCGTGCGCTGGCCGTGCACCGGCAAATTGCGGCGGTGGCGCAGCCCACGGTAGCAGCCAATTTCGATCAGCCGCTTGATGTTCATCTGCACCTCGCGGCGCAGATCGCCTTCAACCTTGTAATTCTTCGTGATGAAATCACGTAACAGGCTGAGATCCGTCTCGGTCAGGTCCTTCACCCGAATGTCCGGATTCACCTTGGTCGAAGCCAGAATGTGTTGGGCCCGGGTCGGGCCAATACCATACAAGTAGCTCAGAGCTACTTCAACCCGCTTATTGCGCGGAAGATCGACGCCTTCAATTCTCGCCATATGCTTTTATCCCTGTCGCTGCTTATGCTTTGGGTTCTCGCAAATCACAAACAGGTTGCCGTGCCGCTTGACGATCTTGCACTTGGCACAGCGTTTTTTAATCGAGGGTGAAACTTTCATGATTTGCTCCTTCAAAATAATGACAATCCGGCAACAAGCGCCAAAGGCGCAATTATACCGACTCTTGCTTAAGTTGTCCAGGCCCAAAGATCTGGGCTGGGGCCGACCCATCGCCGAGCAGGGTCAGAATGACCGGTCCGTTATCGGTGATGGCCACGCTGTGCTCGAAATGGCAGGTCAGCGAGCCGTCGTACGACGCCACGGTCCAATCGTCCGGCAGGACGCGGGTCATGGCGGTGCCGAGCAGCACCATGGGCTCGAGGGCGATGGTCATGCCGCTGCGCAGCGGAATGCCGCGCCCGGCAACGCCATAGTTGGGCACCTGCGGGCCTTCGTGCATACGCCGCCCTACCCCGTGACCGGTGTATTCGCGCACCACGTACATGCCACGGCTCTCTACGAACTGCTGGACGGCGGAGGACACGTCACCCACGTGGTTGCCGGCTACCATTTTGGCAATACCGACGTACAGCGACTGTTCGGTCACTTCCAACAGCTTGCGCGCCTTATCCGAGATGGCGCCGACGCCAGCGGTAAACGCCGAATCGCCGACGAAGCCTTCGTACACCGTGCCCACGTCCACGGTCACGATGTCCCCTTCCTTCAGCTTGCGCTTCTTGTTGGGGATGCCGTGCACCAGCTCGTCGTTCACGCTGACGCAGCTGCTGGCGGGGTAGGGATACGCTCCCGGGTAATTTTTAAAGGGCGAATAAACACCGTATTTCTTGAGTACTTCTTCCGCTGCCGCATCGATATCCCAGGTCGATACCCCGGGGCGAATGACGTCATAGGCTGCCTTGAGTGCTTCCGCATTGATGCGGCCGGCAATGCGCATGATGTCGATCTCGCCCTGGCTCTTAATGGTGATCTGGCGGTCCCATGCCATCATAATGACTACCTATATTTTTCAATAGCAGCCAGCAAGTCGACCGAGACGTCGTTAATCGGACGCGTGCCGTCGATCTCGGCCAGCAGGCCGCGCTGTCGATAATAGTCGATCAGGGGTGAGGTTTGCTGCAGGTACACCCGGATACGGTTTTCAACCGTCGCCGGGGTATCGTCCTCACGTTGATAGAGGTCCGATCCGTCCAGGTCGCATTTGCCGGCAACCTTGGGCGGGTTGTACTTCTGGTGGTAGACGTGCCCCTCGGCCCGGCAGGTCCAACGGCCGCCCAGGCGCTCGATGAGCAGCTCGGGGGGCACCGAGATATAGGGTACGACGTTAACTTTTCCGTTCAGCTCGGCAAGCATTTTTGACAGTGCATCGGCCTGGGCCGGGGTGCGCGGGAAGCCATCCAGCAGCGCCCCTTTGAAGCAGTCGGGGCGACTCAGGCGCTCTTTGACCATGGCGATAGTCACGTCGTCGGGCACCAGCTCGCCGCGGTCCATGTAACTCTGCGCCAGTTGGCCGAGCTCAGTCTTGAGCTTGCGGTTCTCTCGGAACAGGTCACCCGAAGAGACGTGCAGGATGCCCAGTTTTTCGGAGATCAGCTCCGCCTGGGTTCCTTTGCCGGCCCCCGGAGGCCCTAACAGGACGATATAAGTCGCCATGATTAACCCTTGATCAGGCTTTCGTCGTAACCGTGCAGCTTCAGCTCGGTCTCGATGATGGTGAAGGTATCGCGAACCACACCGACCACGATCAGCAGACCGGCCGAGGAGATGAGCAGCAAACCGGAGTTGCGGCTGACGCTAACCGGCAGGACCACACCCAGGATGTATGGCAGTACGGCCACGATGCCCAGGAAGAGCGCGCCCGGCAGGGTGATGCGGCGTTGGACTTTGTTAAGATATTTCTGCGTAGGATTGCCGCGCACCACACCCGGGATCTGGGCGCCCTGCTTCTTAAGGTTTTCGCCGTAGTTCTGCTGGGTAAACAGCACGTCGGTGTAGAAGAAGGTAAAGGCGACGACCATGAGGAAGTAGAACAGGGCGTACCACAAGTTCTGACCACCGAAGGTCGCCTGGATGCCCGATGCCAAGCTGGCCACCCAGGCCGTCTGCGAGCTTACGAAGAAGCTGGCGATGATGGCCGGGAAGGTCAGGATGGATTGGGCAAAGATCAGCGGGATCATGCCGGCCATGTTGACCATCAGGGGCAGGTTGCTGCGAACGGGCATGGACATGCGACTGCCGATGCGGCGGCCAGGGAAGAGCACGGGCACGTTGCGCCGGCCCTGTTGGACGTAGACGATGGCGAAGATGGTCAGGACGAGCAGGACGAGGATCACGATCAGCATCCACCAGCCGTTGGTCGCATCGCTGAGGATGGAGCCGAGATGGCTGGGCATGCGGGCTACGATACCGGCGAAGATGATCAGCGAAAGGCCCTGGTTGGGGATGCCGTATTCAGAGATCAACTGGCCGAGCCAGATGCCGAACATGGTGCCAGCGATCATGGTGACCAGGGCGGTTGCAGTGGGCAAGAATTGGCCGTAGCCGGTGATTACGCTGCTGACAGGCTGTTGAAGCAGTTGCGAGAAGATGTTAACCTGGCCGACAGCCGAGAGCAGCGCCATCGGAACGGTCAAGATGACCGTCCAGCGCTCCATCAGCTTCTGGCCTTCGGTCGGATTTTCTTTGATCCGGCGGTCGAGAGCGGGGATGATGGGTACGAGCAACTGGATGATGATCTGGGCGGTGATGTAGGGGTAGACACCCATCGCCAGGATGGAAAAGTTGGTAATCGTGCCGCCGGCGAGCATATCCAGCAGGCCGATGATGTTGCCTGCCGCGCCGCCGATGGAGCCGATGCCGGCAATGACCGACCGGTTAAGGCCGGGCACCGGCACGTTGGCAGCCAGGCGGTATAGGATCAGCAATCCCAGGGTGATCAACAACTTCTTACGGATGTCTTCCGATTTCCAAAGGTAACGCCAGGCTGATGATCGCTTCATGCTAGCTCCCTTAGATAATTTCAACCGTTCCACCCGCGGCTTCGATCTTCTCACGGGCACTCTTGCTGATGCGGTGGACGCTCACTTTCAACGCTACCGTTACCTCACCCCGGCCGAGGATCTTGACCAGGCCGGCCGGCTTCGACAGCATGCCTGCTTCAGCCAGCACTGCGGGATTGACCTCGCTTCCGGCTTTCAGGCCGGCGAGCTGGTCGAGGTTAATTTCATTGTATCGCGTCCTGTTGGGTGGGGTAAAGCCCTCGCCGCGAATGAAGGGCAGGCGCCGGAAGATGGGAAGGCTGCCGCCCTGGCGGTACAGGTGACCGCCCTCGCCAGTGCGAGCGCCCTGGCCCTTGGTGCCGCGGCCGGAGGTCTTACCGGCGCCGGCGCTGATGCCCAGGCCCTTGCGCTTGCGGTCCTTCTTGGCGCCTTCGTTTGGCTTAAGTTCATGCAGTTTCATCGCTATCCCTGTTATTTCACTTCTTCAATCTTTACCAGGTGGTTCACCTTGGAAAGCATACCACGCAGGGCGGGCGTATCTTCATGTTCTACGACCTGGTTCAGGTGGTGGAAGCCCAAGGCCCGCACGGTGCGCTTGTGAGTCACCGAGTAGCCGATGGCGCTCTTCACCAGGGTAATGCGCAGGATCTTGGCTTTTTCAGTCATTCTTCCTCCGCTCCCAGAAAGGCAGCAGCTCCTTGACGGGCTTGCCGCGCCGGATCGCTTCCTGCTCGGGGGATTTGAGCTGGTCCAACGCCATGAAGGTGGCCTTGACCACGTTCAGCACGTTGGCGCTGCCCAGCGATTTGGTCAAAATATCGCGCACTCCGGCGGCCTCCAGGACGGCGCGCACGCCGCCTGCGGCGATAACGCCGGTGCCGGGGGAGGCCGGCTTGAGCAGTACGATTGCGCCACCGGTCCGGCCGGTCACCTCATGGGGAACGGTCGTCCCCATGGTGAAGACGCTGCGCATGCTCTTGTGAGCGCGTTCGGTCGCCTTGCGCATGGCCTCGGGAACGGCGTTAGCCTTGCCGATGCCCATGCCGACCTTACCGTGATTGTCGCCGGTGACGATGGTCACCCGGAACTGGAAACGGCGGCCGCCTTTGACAACTTTGGCCACGCGGGCGATTTCGATCACACGCTCGTCAAACTGCTGTTCAATCGATTGATATTCATTTTCCATAGATCAGGCCCTTTATATCGCGAATCTAGTTGTGTTCGCCTAGAACTCCAGGCCGGCCTCTCGGGCGCCATCGGCGAGTGCCTTGACGCGGCCGATGTAGCGGAAACCGCCGCGGTCGAAGACAACCTCTTTGATGCCCTTACCCTGGGCGCGCTTGGCGACCAGTTGGCCTACCAGCTTGGCCTGTTCGGTCTTTTTCAGGCCCTTCACCTTTTCGCGCAGCTCGTGGTCGATCGTCGAGGCGGCGGCCAGGGTCTGGCCGGCTTCATCATCGATCACCTGGGCGTAAATTTCGGACAGGCTGCGGAATACATTCAAACGCGGACGGGCAGGAGTGCCTTCCAGGTGCTTGCGCACGCTCTCATGCCGTCGGTCTCGAGCTTCAGCACGGGTTTTCTTAGCCATAAACCATCACCTTACTTCTTGCCTTTACTCTTGCCGGCCTTGCCAGCCTTGCGGCGGATCTTCTCGCCGTGGTAGCGGATGCCCTTGCCTTTGTAAGGCTCGGGGGGGCGAATTTCGCGGATGTTAACGGCCACCTGGCCAACCTGTTCTTTATCGAACCCGCGCACCTTGATCTGGCGGATCTTGGGATCGACGTCGAAGGAAATCCCGGACTCAGGTTTGACTTCCACCGGGTGTGAGAAACCCAGGTACAGCATCAGGTTGGCGCCGTTCATTTCGGCGCGGTAGCCCACGCCTTCTACGTCCAGCAAAACCTCGAAACCCTTGCTGACGCCGGTTACCATGTTATTGATCAAGGCGCGGGTCGTGCCGTGCAGCGCGCGCACAGTCTGCGCCTCGGAGTCACGGGTGACCAGGACCTGCCCATTCTCGAGCTTGATGCCGATGGAGGGCGAGAACAGTCGCTTTAATTCTCCCTTTGGCCCCTTGACGTGCACTTCCTGTCCATTGACCTGGACCTGAACGCCTGCAGGAACCTCTACGGGTAATCGTCCAATACGAGACACGGTTATTCCTCCTTCTCTCCGGCCTACCAGACCTTGCAAAGGATCTCGCCGCCAACGCCCAACTGGCGAGCCCGCTGACCGGTCATGACGCCCTTGGGGGTGGACAGAATGGCGATACCCATCCCGGAGAGCACCCAGGGGATATCCTGCTTGCGGGTGTACACCCGGCGGCCGGGACGGCTAACACGCACCATACCGGTGATAACGGGACGGCGCTCGCGGCGCTCGCCCGTGTATTTCAAACGCAGCCGCAAAATCTTCTGGAAAGATTTTTCGCCGTCAGCAACTTCAGCGCCTTCGATGAACCCCTCTTCTTTGAGAATACGGGCAACTTCGGAGATCAAATTGGTGCTGGGCATGGCCACAACTGCCTGGCCTACGCCTTGGGCATTGCGGATGCGGGTCAACATATCAGCAATCGGATCATTTACACTCATTCTAGTTTCCTCCGTGCTGGTTTACCAGGACGACTTCGTAACGCCGGGGATATGCCCTTGAAGAGCTAACTCTCGGAAGCAAATGCGGCACAGGCCAAAACGGCGCATATAACCGCGCGGTCTGCCACAAATCCGGCAGCGGTTGCGTACCTGGATCGGGCTGCGGCGTCGCATTTCACGATACATCATGCACTTTTTTGCCATATTAACCCTTCCTGAAAGGCATGCCGAGCATTTGCAGCAGGGCGGCTGCCTGGTCGTCTGATGGAGCATTGGTCACGATGGTAATTTCCATGCCGCGGATCTTGTCGATTTTGTCGTACTCGATCTCGGGGAAGATCAACTGTTCGCGCAGCCCCAGGGTGTAATTGCCGCGGCCGTCGAAAGCATCGGCGGAGACACCGCGGAAGTCGCGCACGCGGGGCAGGACGATGTTGACCAGCCGGTCGATGAAAGCCCACATGCGCTCGCCGCGCAGGGTAACCTTGGCGCCAATGGCACGCCCTTCGCGCAGCTTGAAGTTGGCGATGCTCTTGCGAGCCTTGGTAACGATCGGCTTCTGGCCGGTGATCTGGGTTAGGTCGGCCACGGCAGCTTCGAGCGCCTTGGGGTTATCCATGGCTTCCCCGAGACCAATGTTCACCACCACCTTCTTCGGGCTTGGCACCTGCATCACGTTCGACAGCGCCAGCGCCTGATACAAGGCGGGAACAATTTCTTTCTGATATCGTTCTTTCAATCTATTCATCTTTTACTCCCGGTCGCCTATGCATCGATCACAGCGTCGCATTCTTTGCACACGCGGACCACCGAATCACCCTGGCGAGAGAAACTGACGCGGGTGATCTTGCCGCACTTGGGGCAAACCAGCATCACGTTGGCGACGCTGACCTGGCCTTCGAAGCGCACCATGCCGGGGGTAACCGTGCGGCCCTGGGACTGCACCTGCTTCTGATGCTTGGTGCGTACGTTGATGCCCTGGACCACGACCATGCCGTCCTCCGGCACGACCTTGATGACTTCTCCGCGTTTGCCTTTATCCTCTTCGCGACCGCTAATAACTTCTACCGTATCGCCTTTGCGAATCTTATTCATGGCTCTGCTCCTGTGAAATCCCTGACCCTACAGCACTTCCGGGGCCAGCGAGATAATTTTCATAAATCCTTTTTCACGCAGTTCGCGAGCCACCGGGCCGAAGATACGCGTACCCTTGGGGTTCATGCCGTCGGTGTCAAGGATCACGGCCGCATTGTCGTCAAAGCGGATGGTCGAGCCATCTTCTCGGCGCCACTCTTTGGCAGTGCGCACGATGACGGCCTTGACGACCTCGCTCTTCTTGACCGAGCCCTGCGGAGCAGCCGACTTGACCGCGGCAACGACGACGTCGCCAACGTGAGCGTAGCGGCGGGTGGACCCACCGGTGACGTGAATGACCAGCAGCTCGCGGGCGCCGGTGTTATCGGCTACTTTCAATCGAGTCTCGTGCTGAATCATGGCTATGCTCCTTCAGCGGTGTCTTCAGCGGTATCTTTGGCGGTGTCTTCGGCAGTTTCTTCAACAGGTTCTTCAACGGTCTCTTCAACGACATCGACTTCCACAACCGCAGCGCTGCTAGAAACGACATCCGCCGGGACATCGATGGCAATTTCATCTACCATACCGCCCGCGCCTTCTTTCTTAAGGATGGCCTCGACCACCCAACGCTTTTCAGCCGAAAGGGGCCTGCTCTCAACAATCTGCACTTCGTCGCCAATCTGGCAGCCCAAATCATCCTGGGCCTTCACCCGCCTGCTGGTGTGCACCACTTTCTTGTACAGGGGATGGCGAAAAGTGCGGCTGGTTTCAACCACGACGGTCTTCATCATTTTGTTACTGGTGACGACACCAATTAACCGACGCCGTTCGTTCATTGCTTCCCTTCCTTTTCCGCGTCTTGGTGCTCGCGCAGAATGGTTTCGTAGCGAGCAATCAGGCGGCGAGTTTTCTTCAGACGACTGGTGTCAGTCAACTGCCCGGTGATAATTTGAAAGCGAAGATTCATCAATTCCTGTCGGGTATCCGCCAGTTTCGTTTCAATTTCACCTATCGATAAGAGCTTAATTTCTGAAGTCTTCATGCCTGTTCTCCTGCCGCCTCGGCCTTTTCCTTACGCTCTTGCTGCTCTTTCGCATCGTGCCGGGCAACGACTTTGGTGCCGATGGAGAACTTGTAGGAGGCCTGGTGAAGGGCCTCGATGGCGGTTGCACTGTCCAACCCGGCCAATTCGAACATGATCCGGCCCGGTTTTACCACTGCCACCCAGTACTCAACGTTGCCCTTGCCCTTACCCATACGGGTTTCGGGCGGCTTCTGGGTGTAAGGCTTGTCCGGGAAAATGCGGATCCACACCTTCCCGCGCCGCTTCATCACGCGCACCAGGGCGCGCCGGGCGGCCTCGATCTGGCGGGCGGAAACCCAACCGGGTTCCAGCGCCTGCAGGCCGTATTCGCCAAAGGAAACTTCGGCGCCGCGCAGCGCTTTGCCTCGCATCCGGCCGCGCATTTGCTTGCGGTATTTAACACGCTTTGGCATCAACATGGTTGCTACCTCATCTCTAGCTTACAAAACTAATCGCTAACGTAAACGCCTTCGGTCGGCTCGGCCTTTTCCTCAACTTCGGGCAAGACCTCACCCTTGTAGACCCACACCTTGACGCCGATGGCGCCGTACTGGGTCATGGCCTTGGAGCGGGCAAAATCGATGTCCGCACGCAAAGTCTGCAAGGGCACACGGCCTTCGCGCAGCCAGACGGTGCGGGCCATTTCGGCGCCGCTCAGGCGGCCGGCAACTTCGATCTTGACGCCCTGTGCGCCCTGGCGCTGAGCCTGCTGGATGGCGCGCTTCATGGCCCGGCGGTAGCTGATACGCCGCTCGATCTGGCCGGCGATGTTGACTGCCACAAGGTATGCGTCGCTATCGGGATTCTTGATCTCTTTGATCTCGAGATCGATCTTCTTTCCGGTCAGGGCCTCGAGGCTCTGGCGAATCTGCTTGACGGTATCGCCTTTGCGTCCGATGAGGATGCCCGGCTTGGCCGTGTGCACGACCACCTTCACCTTGCCCGGGAAACGCTCGACCTCGACGCGCGACACGCCAGCTTTATCGGCTTGATTGTGGATCAGGTCACGGATGGCAAAATCCTGGTGCAGTTGATCCGTATATTCCATGCCTTCGGCATACCAACGCCCTAACCAGGGCTGGTTGATATTCAGGCGAAATCCAACGGGATGAACTTTACGACCCATATGCTCTCCTGGTATCTCTCTTCAAATTCAACCGTTAGGCGCGCTCGCGCAGGACCACGGTAATGTGTGAAGACCTCCGCAGAAGCGGCTTGAAGCGACCACGCGCCCCAAAACGACGCCACTTGCGGGTTGGAGCCTCGTCGGCGGTGATGCGGTAGATGAAAAGCTCATCCCGACTCACACCGAAGTTCTCCTCGGCATTCGCAACCGCCGAAGCCACCACTTTACGCACATGGTAGGCCGCGATCTTGGGCAGGAATTTCAACTGGTCCAGAGCCTGGACAGCCGGTTTTCCGCGCACCATATCCACTACCAGGCGAACCTTCTGGGCCGAGACGCCACAGTTTTTTAATTCAGCTCGAATATCGGTTGCCATGGCTTACTTACCCTTTGCTGCAGAAGACTTATCGGACACGTGCCCACGGAAGTGGCGGGTTGGGGCAAATTCGCCCAGCCGGTGCCCGACCATATTCTCGGTGATGTAGATCGGCACGTGGCGATGGCCATCATGAACGGCGATGGTGTGACCAACCATCTGGGGGAAAATGGTGCTGTCCCGGCTCCAGGTGCGGATCACCTTCTTGTCGCCACGCGTGTTCATGGTTTCAATTTTCTTTAGAAGCTTCGGTTCAATATATGGACCTTTTTTAAGCGATCGTGACATCTTTATGTCTCTCTCTCTTCAACTTCGACCCGCTGCCGCATGGGCCGGGGTTGAAAGTGACTTCCTACCGTCCACCGCCCGAATTGCGGCGGCGAACTATAAACTGGTTAGAGCGCTTGTTGCGGCGCGTCTTATATCCCAGGGTAGGCTTGCCCCACGGTGATTTGGGGCTGGCCATACCGATTGGCTGGCGTCCTTCACCACCACCGTGCGGATGATCGCGCGGGGTCATGGCTGAGCCGCGCACCGTCGGGCGGATGCCCATGTGGCGCTTTCGGCCGGCCTTGCCCAGCTTGATGTTACTGTGATCCAGGTTGCCGACCTGCCCGATGGTGGCGTAGCACACCTGGCGCACCAGGCGCACTTCGCCGGAGGGCAGGCGCACCTGGGCGTAATCGCCTTCTTTGGCCAGCAACTGGGCTGCCGTGCCGGCAGCGCGTGCCAATTGGCCGCCTTTGCCTTCCTTCAGCTCAACGTTGTGGATGAGCGTTCCAACCGGAATGTTGGAAATGGGCAGGCTGTTGCCAGGACGGATTTCGGCGCTGGCGCCGGCGAGCACCTTATCGCCAACCACCAAGCCAAGCGGGGCCACGATGTACTGCTTGACGCCGTCGGCATAGGTGAGCAGGGCCAGGCGGGCCGTGCGCGAAGGATCATATTCGATAGCAGTTACCTTGGCGGGGATGTCGCGCTTGAGGCGCAGGAAATCCACGACGCGGATGAAGTTGCGGGTACCACCGCCGCGATGGCGAACGGTGACCCTGCCGTACACGTTGCGTCCGGCGAAATTCTTGCGGGATACGAGCAAAGATCGCTCGGGTTTCTTGCCCTTGGTAATTTCTTCGAACGTGTAGCCGGTCATACCGCGCAGGCTGGGGGTTACGGGTTTATAAATCTTGACTGCCATTACTGCGCCCCTTCGAAGAACGGAATAGTCTCACCGGTTGCGAGGGTTACGATTGCTTTCTTGTAACCGGGCTCACGGATAAGCATGCGGCGGCTGCGCGATTTGCGGCCGCGCTTGGCCGGCATATTGATTACATTCACCCGGGTCACCGTCACATTGAACAGAGTTTCAACTGCATCCTTCACCAGGGTGCGGTTGGCGTCGGACGCCACTTCAAACACATACTGGTGCAGGCTGTTGACCTGATAGTTCGATTTTTCAGTGACCAGCGGGCGGCGGAGAACGTCGTAAATTGTGCTCATGGTTATCTCCTGCTTAGCCCAGGTTTGCCTTCAAGGCTTCCAGGGCGGCCAGCGGCATGACCAGCTTGTCGAAGACGAGCAGGTCGCGGATGTTCAAATAGCTGGCGATCAAAACCTTGGTGTCGGGCAAATTGTTGGTGGAGCGAATCACACTTTCAAAAGCCGTCTTCTCGGGGATGATGACCAGGGCGCTGGATTCGCCGACCAGGGTATTCATGGCCTTGGCCATCAGGGCGGTCTTCGGCGCTTCGAGAACCAGCGCATCCAGAACCACCACGTCAGCATTTTTAGCCTTGAGGGATAACGCTGAAGTCAGCGCAGCCCGGCGCATCTTGCGCGGCATGGCCAGGGTATAGCTATGCGGATGAGGAGTGTGAACTCCACCACCACCCTTCCAGTGCGGAGCGCGGGTGGAACCCTGGCGGGCGCGCCCGGTGCCCTTCTGCTTCCAGGGCTTGCGGCCGCCGCCCGAAACTTCGCTGCGGGTTTTGGTGTCATGCGTACCCAGGCGGGCGTTCGCCTGCTGGCGAACCAGGGCCTGGTGCATCAAATCATTGTGCACAGGGGCTTCAAAGATGCTCGCCGGAAGTTCCACCGAGCTGACCTTTTGGCCCTGCATATCGTAAACGTCTACCAACATATCACTTCGCTCCCTTCGTGCTGTAAGCCAGGTTCAGGTTCCCCTGCCCTACTGCTTGCGAGCCTCATTAATCAGCAGCAGGCCGCCACGGGCGCCGGGTACGGCGCCGCGCACACCCAGCAGATTGCGCTCGGGGTCAATGAATACCACGCGCAGATTCTGGGCAGTCACCCGGTCATCGCCCATGTGACCAGGACCACGCGAACCCTTGTAGACACGACCAGGTGTGGTTGTTGAACTGCGGGAACCGGGGGCGCGCTCACGGTCTGAGGCGCCGTGCGTGCGCGGGCCGCCGCGGAAATGATACCGCTTGACGCCGCCTTGAAATCCTTTGCCCTTGCTCGTGCCGATGACGTCGACATGATCGCCCACGGCAAACAGGTTGACAGTTACCTGTTCTCCCTCTTTGACCTGTGGTTCTTTGGCGCGGAATTCGCGGATAAAACGGAGCGGAGGTAAATTATTGCGCTTGAGATGCCCCAACTCGCCGCCTGTAAGGCGCTTCGGTTTAACTTCGTCGAAACCCAACTGTACTGCCGCATAACCCTCTGTTTCGGGCGTGCGTACCTGGGTAACGAAACATGGCCCAGCTTCGATGATGGTAACCGGTATTGCCGCTCCATCAGAATCGAAAATCTGGGTCATGCCGACTTTCTTGCCAATCAGCCCTTTAAACATCTCGGTTGTCTCCTTCAAAGTATGTAATGCTGGGACTGTCAGCCTGGGCTTGGCTGCATCATCCCTGGAACAGCGCAGTCAGCTTCCGCTGGGAGCACTCTGTCATTTAGTGCGCCAACCAGAGGCACTTACGCTGCCGAAAGCGGGTGAATCACCCGCAAACCGCTCGATTATACTACAATTTTTATCTTTCAGGGATTATTGCGGGTATTACACCCGCAATAACCTCTCAAAGTCTAGATTTTGATCTCGATATCCACACCCGCCGGAAGGCTCAGGCGCATAAGCATGTCAATGGTCTTGGAATCGGGTTCCAGAACGTCGATCAGGCGGTTGTGCGTGCGGATCTCGAAATGTTCGTGCGAGTCCTTGTCAATGTAAGCCGAACGCCGCACGGTGAATTTTTCAATTTTCGTCGGCAAGGGGACTGGACCCACAACACGAGCCCCGCTGCGCTCCGCTGTCTCGACGATCCGCTTGGCGGATTGGTCGAGCACCCGATGATCATATGCCTTGAGGCGAATGCGAATTTTCTGCTTAGCCATTGCTTGTTTGCCTATTCCATTAATCCAAAATCTTAGTGATGATGCCGGAGCCGACGGTCAACCCGCCCTCGCGAATGGCGAAGTGCGAGCCCTGCTCCAACGCCACCGGCACGATCAATTCTACTTCCAGGTTCACGTTGTCCCCAGGCATCACCATCTCCACGCCCTTCGGCAGGGTGATGTTCCCCGTCACGTCCATCGTCCGGATGTAGAACTGCGGGCGGTAGCCCGAGAAGAACGCCTTGTG
>DBMK01000172.1 GCA_002298885.1 Anaerolineaceae bacterium UBA700 | reverse complement strand
AGCCCAATTTTTTGAATCCAACATAACAATTACCATCCTCCCATCAGGCGCTGGGCGTGGCGTTCGGGGAGGTTGGCGTTTTGAATCCGTTTCTGAACGCTGGTGATGTCGTACTCCACCCTGAAAGTCTTCCAGGTGCCCAGGTCAGGCCAGAAGATGGCGTAAGCAGCGCGCGGGTCGTGGTCGCGCGGCTGGCCGACCGAGCCGGGGTTGACGATCATTTTCGCATTTTCGCGGGGTACGTCCTCGTGGCTGAGCAACTGCCAATCTACCGGCCTGCCGTTGCCTTTCCAGTAATAAGCGATGGGAATGTGGGTATGGCCCACGAAACAAATCGGGGTATTGAAGAAATCGAAATTCTCGCTGGCGTTGAGCGAATCCAACAAATATTCCCAGATGGGGCTGCGTGGGCTACCATGCACCAGGGTTGCGTTGCCGATCACCTGTTTTTCGGGAATGGATTGCAGAAATTTCATCCCATCGGCGCTGATCGTAGTTTGCGTCCAAACGATCGAAGTGCGTGCTTCTCTGTTAAATGAAGAAAGCTCGATCTGTCCCAGGACTGCAGAATCATGGTTGCCCAGAACACACGCCAGATTGGGCAGCCGGCGGACTTCCTCGAGCACTTCGTTTACATCAGGCCCATAACCCACCAGGTCGCCCAGGCACCAGGCGGCGTCGAAGGGTTCAGCGGCTTTCAGCACAGCTTTCAATGCAGTTAAATTGGCGTGCACGTCGGAGAAGACGAGAATGCGCATAGATTTTTAACGATGGCCTTCCATAGAGATGATTTTTTGAATGATAATCTCGCCAACTTCCTCTTTCGCAAGGGTAGGCAGGCTTTCGGAAAGCCCATCCGCAAAAATCAACGTGACCCGGTTTGTCGGCGTTTCAAAACCGGCGTCCGGGGCAGTAATGTCGTTGGCTACAACCATATCCAATCGTTTTGAAACGAGCTTCGCTTCAGCATTCTTCTTCAGATCCTGGCTCTCGGCGGCAAAACCGACGAGACGGCGCGGGTAACCGGTCTGGCTACGCTGGCGGGCAACTGCGCTCAGGATGTCGACCGTATTTTCGAGGACAATTTCCGGCGGACCCTGACGCTTCTTGATCTTTTGTGCAGCCGGCATCGCCGGCTTGAAATCGGCTACTGCTGCAGCCATCACCAGCAGGTCGGCGCCCTGGATTTCAGTCATTACGGCAGAGCACATCTCATCCGCAGTGCGCACGTCAACACGACGCACGCCAACCGGCGCCTCCAGGCTTGTTGCCCCGGCGACCAGCGCCACTTCGGCGCCGGCATCCAGGGCGGCCTGGGCGATGGCGAACCCCTGGCGACCCGAGGAGCGGTTGGTGATGAAGCGTACCGGGTCGACCGGCTCCTGCGTGCCTCCTGCGGTAACCACCACCTTCATACCCATTAATGGGCCGTTGCGCCCGAGCAGAAAGCGGATGTGCCCAAGGACCTCGTCAGGCTCAACCATTCGGCCCAGCCCGACCAACCCGGAAGCCAGGTGGCCCTTGGCAGGGCCTATGAAGTATACCCCACGTTGCTTCAGAATTTCCACATTGGCCTGGGTGGCGGGATGGCCGAACATGCCGGCGTCCATGGCTGGAGCCACCACTACCGGACAGCGGGCTGCCAGGGCGGCAACGTTGAGCAAGTTGTCCCCAATGCCGTTGGCCAGTCTTGCCAGTGTGTTGGCAGTGGCAGGTGCGATGACGAACAAGTCACCCGATCGCCCGAGCGCAACGTGAGTGACGTGGCCTTCGCCGCCCCATAGATCGGCGTCCGTGAAGGCTTTGCGCCCGGTGACGGATTGGAAGGTAAGCGGGGTTATGAATTTGAGGCCCGATTCGGTCAGGATGACGTCAACTTCCGCTCCGGCCTGGGTCAGCTTCGAGGCGAGATCGGCTGCCTTGTAGGCAGCAATCGAGCCGGTGACACCCAAAATGATCCTTTTTCCTGCGATGGGATTGGGCATGCCAGATCCTAATGGTTCATATCCCAAATAATCCTCAACCCGTGCAGCGTGAGCCAGGGATCGAGGATGTCGATGGAATTCGTCTCGGGAGCAATCAAATCGGCCAGGCCGCCGGTGGCAACGACTTTCATCTCCGGCCCCAACTCCTGGCGGAAGCGAGCGATCATACCTTCGACGAGGGCGACATATCCGAATAAGAAGCCGGATTGGATGGAGTGGGTGGTGTTGCGCCCGATCACGTTAGGCGGGCGGTGAATGTCGACCCGCAGCAGTTTGGAAGTGCGCTGGACGAGAGCATCGGCAGCAATGCGCACGCCGGCAAAAATTGCCCCGCCCAGGTATTCTCCGGCAGCGTTCAGGGCGTTGAACGTGGTGGCAGTGCCGAAGTCAACGATGCACGCCGGGGCGCCGTACAACTGCATGGTCGCCACGGCATCCACGATGCGGTCGGCGCCGACTGCGTTCGGATCGTCGTACAGGTTCTTGATGCCGGTTTTGGTCGTGGTATCGACGACCAGCGGAGTCTGGTTGAGGTACTGCCGGCAGGCTTGCTCCAGGCGAGGGGTCACCGGCGGAACGACCGACGAGATGCACACCCCATGCAGTACAGCCGGCGAACAGCCGCTGTGCTGCAGCAGACCCAGGATTTGCAAGCCATATTCGTCTGGCATACGCTCCTGATCGGTTGCCAGGCGCCAGCGGGCGCCCAGCGTAGCGCCTTCGAAAAGGCCCATGGTCAGGTTGGTATTGCCGAGGTCGATGGCCAGCAGCATGGATTATCCCTTCTTGACCGCCTCGATGATCTCAGCGGCATAATCGAACCGGTTGAATGCAGGCATGATGTATACGCCCTGGGCAATCGATTGCACCTGCCGGATTAATTCTATCGCAATTTTAATCCCCGTGCGGGCGCCTTTGTCCCCCGCCTGGTTCATCTGGTCGAGGATGGGGGCGGGAATGCTGATCCCCGGCACTTCGTGGTTCAGGAATGCAGCGTGGCGGGCGCTGGCGAGCGGCAGGATGCCTACCAGCAAGGGGATGGGCAGCGGACCGCACTTCTCACGGAACGTGGAATAAAAAGAGGTCACCAGGTTTAGGTCATACACCGGCTGGGTCAGGATGAAATCGGCGCCGGCCTCCAGCTTGCGGCACAGGTTCTTAATTTCGGCCTGCATGTCCGGCGGATTCAAATTCAAGGCGCAGCCGACGAAGAAGTTGGTCGGCTGGCCGATGTCCGAGCCGGCGTGGTCGACCCCGGTGTTGAACCCCTGTTTGATGAGCTTAATCAGACCGGAAGGGACGAGGTCGTAGTTGTCCATTGCATCCGGGTAGTCGCCGATAGCAGTCGGGTCGCCCATCACCACGAAGACGTTGCGCACCGCCAGGGCGTGCGAGGCGAGCAGGTCTCCCTGGACGCGCAGCAGGTTGCGGCCGCGGGTCGGAAAATGGAGCACCGTCTCGACGTTGAGCGTGTTCTGGATGAGATTGCATACTGCCCAGGGCGACATGCGCATGCGCGCCATTGGGCTGTCGGCTACGTCGATCACGTCGGCGCCGGCCTCGGCCAGCAGGCTTGCCCCGGCCAACATTTTGTGCGTGGCCAGCCCGCGCGGCGGATCCACCTCAACGGCCACTACGAATTTGCCAGCGGCCAGTTTTTTGGCCAGGCGGGTCGGGCCGAGCGTCGAAGGCCGGGCTTCCTCAACTTCGGGCAGGGTGAGATTGAATCCATTTGCAACCCGCGGCTGGGGAGATGCCTGAATGGCCTGCGCCATGGCATGGATGTGCTGCGGCGTGGTGCCGCAACAGCCGCCGATCACGCAGGCGCCGGCATCCCAGAAGGATAGAGCATATTCGCCGAAATATTCGGGATTGGCCGGGTACTTGATCCGCCCGCCGATCTGTTCCGGCCAGCCAGCATTGGGCATGATCGAGAACCGGCCCTGTGGAACGGCCTGGCGCATCTGTTTGAGGATGCGCAGGAGCTGGTTCGGCCCGCCCGAACAATTGATGCCGATCACATCGGCGCCGGCTGCAGCGATGCGCCGGGCCACTTTCACCGGGTCGTCGCCCAGCAGGGTGCGATCGTCACGGGTAAAAGTCATCGAGGCCAGCACGGGCAGGCCGGGCGCAACCGAATGCGCAGCCCGAATGGCCTCCTGAATCTCGTAGAGGTCCGTCAAAGTCTCGATGACCAGCAAATCCACCCCGGCCCTGGCCAGCGCTTCGATCTGCTCGCCAAACACTGCTGCCGCCTGGTCGGGCTGGACGCGGCCGAAGGGCGCCACGCGTACCCCCAAGGGGCCAACATCACCAGCCAGGTAAACAGATTTTCCTGAATCCCGGATGACCTGGCGGGCCAGCTCCACGCCGGCGATATTGACCTCGGCGACGGATTTTTCCAGGCCGGCGTGAGCCAGCTTGAAGCGGTTGGCGCCGAAAGTGTTGGTCTGGATTATCTGCGAGCCGGCGTTGATGTATTCGCGGTGGATATCAGCGACAATGGCGGGCCGTGTGAGGTTGAGCTGGTCGAAACAGGCTTCGAAGGGGACGCCTTTCTGGTTCAGCATGGTTCCCATTGCGCCGTCTGATAACAGGGGGCGGGGGGAGTCTAGCGATTCTAAAAAACTTGAGGCCTTTTCCATGAAGTGAGTCTCGCTTATAAGGTTTTTTGCCTCACCCCCGACCCCTCTCCTGACGAAGATCTCGTCAGGAGAGGGGAGAAAATCACGCTTAGCCTGATTCCTCCCCTCTCCTTGAGTGTTTTTTACTCCAGGAGAGGGGCCGGGGGTGAGGTCTATTTGATCAGTTGGCTGATTCTCGTCTCCCCAACCGTGAAATATTTTGCCTCGGGGTGATGCAAGATGATGGCAGCGGTGGACTGCTCCGGGACGAGCTGGTAGGCTGAGGTCAGGCTCATGCCCAGTTCCGACTCGGCCGGCAGCAGTTGGAAAACTACCTGGTGGTCTTGCAACTCCGGGATAGCCGGATAGCCCCAGGAATAGCGTTTCCCCTGGTCGGCGGCCAGCCCAAGCTCGCGGCGGATGTGGTTGTGCAGGTATTCGGCCGCGGCTTCGGCCATTTGCACGGCCAGGCCGTGGCTGAAATACGCCTCGGCGTAATTACCCTCGCCCTGCAGCATTTCGAAGCGGGCCGTGGCTTCCTGCCCCACCGTGACGATCTGGAGCGCGACGACGTCCATCGTGCCCGAGTCCGCCGGAGCGAAATAATCCGCCAGGCACAGGTAATCTCCGGTGGGCTGGCGCGGAAACGAAAAGCGGGCCAATTCCACCGGGTCGCCGGCCTGGATTGACATGGGATCGTAGACCAGCAGGTCGTTGCCAAGCGCCTGCGCTGGCCAGTAACCGTAGACGCCCTGGGGTCTCAACCAGTTCTCCTTCAATGCCTGGCGCCTCATTTCATCCAGGCGCGTTTCGTATTCGGCCTGCAGTTTCTCCCATTCCTCGCCGTGGGTGTTTTTCGCGCCCCAGGAAAGGCGGAAGAGCTCATTTTTGGGCAGGAATTGGAACACCGCGTCCAGCGGCATCTGGTGCACGACCCGCGGTCCCCAGGATGGGGCGCGCGGGATAAAGCGCGCCGCCGGGACGTTCGACCGCTGCGGTCGGCTCGTATCGACCCCGGCGCTCTGTACGTTGCGACCCAGCTCCATCTCGGATTCGCGCCGGATTTGGGCTTTCAGCGCGGGACTCTGCTCGGGATTGATGAGCGTGTCCATGGTGGCCAATCCTTCGAAGGCGTCCTTGCAGTAATAAACGCCCGGTTCGTAGTAGGTATCCTGGTCGGTCAGCAAAATGCGCCGGCCAAAGCGCCGGTTGATGGCCGCGCCGCCGATCAATACCGGGAAGCGCAGCCCGCGGCGTTGCAGCTCGTTGACGATCAGCGGCATCTGCTTGCTGGTGCTGACCAGCAGGGCGCTCAAGCCGATGGCGGTGGCATTCACCTCCACGGCCTTGGCGATGATCGTTTCGGCTGGAACCTGCTTGCCCAGGTCGACCACGGTGTAGCCGTTATTGGAAAGGATGGTCTTGACCAGGTTCTTGCCGATGTCGTGCACGTCGCCATAGACCGTGGCCAGTACCAGCGTCCCCTTGGTGACACCTTCTTTGCGTTCCAGAAACAGCTCCACGTGGGCCACGGCTTTTTTCATCACCTCGGCGGACTGCAGCACGAAGGGCAGGATCAGCTCACCCGTGCCGAACTTATCCCCCACCTCCTTCATCGCAGGCAGGAGCACGGTATTCAGGATTTCGACGGCCGCTTTACTCCACTCCGCCTGCGGGCGGCGCTGCAAGATTTCGTCGATATCGGCCTCGACGCCTTCCTTGATCCGGTGCAATATGCGGAAATGCAAGCGGTGTTCGGCGTCCATCTCTTTGAGGGCGGCTTCGGCGCTGCCCGTGCGGCTTTTGACAGCCGGTCCTGATTCTTCGTAAAAACGAATCAGGCGGGTCAGGGCGTCCGGACGCCGGTCGAAGATGAGGTCCTCGGCCAGCAGGCGTTCTTCCTCGGAAATGTCGGCGTAGGGTGTAATCTGGGCCGGGTTGACGATGGCCATATCCAGCCCGGCAAGGACGCAGTGGTAGAGCATTACTGAGTTCAGCACCGGCCTGGAATTGGGCGACAGGCCAAACGAGACGTTGCTAACACCGAGTGAGGTGAGCACGCCGGGCAGCTCGGCCTTGATGCGCCGGATCCCCTCCATCGTCTGGATGGCGGACTGGTTGAATTCGAGGTCGCCAGTAGCCAGGGTGAAGGTCAGTGCGTCGAAAACCAGGTCGCCAGGATTTAAGCCGTATTCCGTGACGGCGATATCGTAAATGCGCCGGGCAATTTCCAGCTTGCGCTCGGCGGTCTTGGCCATGCCCTGCTCGTCGATGGTCAGGGCAATGACGGCGGCGTTGTATTTGCGCGCCAGGCTGAAGATGCGATCGGCCTTCGCCCGCCCTGCTTCCAGGTTGGTCGAATTGATGAGGCAACGCCCGGGCGCGTTTTTGAGGGCAATTTCGATGACGTCCGGCTCGGTCGAATCGATCACCAGGGGGGCTCGCACCACCGGGCTGAGCGTTTTCACCAGGCGGCGCATCAGGTCGGCTTCATCGGTGCGCTCGGTCAGCGCCACGCACAGGTCCAGCCCATGGGCACCGCTTTCCACCTGCTGGCGGGCAATCTGCAGGGCGCCGTCGAAATCCTCGTCCAGGATGAGCTGTTTGAATTTGCGGCTGCCCTGGGTGTTCAAACGCTCGCCGATGAAGAAAGGTCGCGGCTCCTGGGCCATAGAGATGGCCTGGACGGCGGAGGACAGCCTGGGCGCTCGAGTTTGGGGCCGGGGCTCCGAGGCATGCCCGTGCAGCTTCTCGATCAATTTCTTCAGATGTTCCGGAGTCGTCCCGCAGCAACCGCCGACGATGTTGACGTGGTACCTCTCTACGTATTCCGCCATGGTATCGGCATATGGCTCGGGTTCGAGGGGGTAGACGGCCTGTCCATCCACGTTGAGCGGCAGACCGGCATTGGGAATGCAGGATACCGGCAGGGTCGACGTCTCGCCCAGGTAGCGGATCGGCTCGCGCATATAATCCGGCCCGGTGGAGCAGTTAAGGCCCATGGCGGCGATGCCCATGCCTTCCAGGGTGGTCAAGACAGCGCTGATATCCGTGCCGAGCAGCATGCGCCCGGTTGTATCCAGCGTGACCTGGGCCTGGATGGGCAGGGTGACGCCGGTTTCGGCAAACGCCGCCTTGATGCCGGTGATGGCGGCCTTTACTTCCAGAATATCCTGGGAGGTTTCGACCACAATCAGGTCCACGCCGCCCTGGATCAGCCCGCTGGCCTGTTCGCGGAAGACGTCCACCAGGTCGTCGAAGGTGACGTTGGACAGCTCGGGGTCGTTCATCGACGGCAGCTTACCGGAGGGCCCAATTGAGCCAGCGACGAAGCGTGGCTGGCCAGTGCGCGCCGAATATTCATCGGCCAGGCGGCGGGCAAGTTTGGCTGCAGCCCGGTTGATCTCGGTGATGCGATCCTTCAGGCCGTATTCGCCCAGGGTGATGCGGTTGGCCCGGAATGAATCGGTCTCGATCACGTCCACCCCGACATCCAGAAAGGAGCGATGGACCGTCTCAACGGCCTGGGGGTAGCTGATAACCAGGTAATCGTTGCACCCGGCATATCGTTCGCCGCCGAACTGTTCGGCTGTCAGGTTCATCACCTGGAGGTTGGTACCCATAGCTCCATCGAAAACGAGGACGCGCTCTTTCAAGGCATCGAGGTAACGGCGGTTGGTGGACTCGTTTGGGATCATAGTAGCCCTGCCTGATTTCTTATTAAAAAAATTTCCCTCTATCTATATGAGAGGGCAACCGTTTTTGGCGTCTCTCATCTTCCAGAATGCGCAGGTCCTGCGCGGTCTGCCGGAATTGGCACCAGCATTGCAGCGGTTGCCGAGGTTTCACAGGGCCGGTCCCTCCACCTCTCTGGATGAGGTATTCGATTGTGGATAAATTCTACCACCATCCTTTTCATTGGTCAAATCGACGTTTTCCTGCATGGAAATGCAGTTTAAAGAGCCACATGCTTTCGCTGACCGGGTCTCTAGTTTGGTATATAATCCAGGGGAGAGGATTGCCGTGCAGAATCATAAATTCCCATCTTTTCTCCCCATCCTGATCGCAGGGATCATCCTGGCCGCTATTGGCTGGATCGGCCTGGTGTATATTATTTTGATGTTGGACCCGGAATTGTTCCCTCGCTGGCTGCTGTTCTTCTTTCTATTCCTGGGGCTAAGCGGGACGGCGCTGCCGGTAGTGGCTTACCTCAACCGGCGTTTCCCAAGCGAGCCGGTAGCTGGCGAGGGTATTTTGATCCGCCAGGCCACCTGGGTGGGCGTTTATGGCAGCCTGATGGCCTGGCTGCAGCAAGGGCGGATTTTGAACACGGCCCTGGTACTCTTCCTGGCGATTGGTTTCATCTTGATCGAGACCCTATTGCGTATAGGCGAAAGGGCGCGCTGGAAACCCAAGGATCCGGAGCATGAGTGACAGGCGGGAAATCCCCGCCGTAGAAGCGCTGCTGCAAACCGCTTCGGTCACGGCACTGACCGCCCGGTATGGCAGACCGTTGGTATTGGATGGAATTCGCAGCGTCCTGGCGGAAATTCGCGAAAAATCGGGCGATGGCGGTTCAATCCCAAGTCGAGAAGCGCTCGCCTCGTTGGTCGAGGCGAGGCTTGACGGCTGGCTAAAACCCAGCCTGGCGCCTGTAATCAATGCCACCGGGGTGATCCTGCACACCAACCTGGGACGGGCGCCGATGAGCGCGGCTGCCATCCAGGCAATTGCGGACGTTTCGTCCGGGTACTGTACGCTCGAATTTGACCTCGAAAGCGGCAAACGCGGGCTGCGCACGAGCCATGTCGAGCTGCTATTAAGGCGGGTGTGCGGAGCCGAGGCTGCGGTGGTGGTCAATAACAATGCTTCAGCGGTGCTTCTGGCGCTTTCGGCCCTGGCGAGTCGCCGGCGGGTGGTAATCAGCCGCACGCAACTGGTTGAAATAGGGGGAGGTTTCCGCGTCCCGGAGGTAATGCGCCAATCCGGGGCGAGGCTGGCCGAAATCGGCACGACCAACCGCGTCCACCTCAGCGATTACGAGGAGGCGCTTCAGGAACCGGCGGCGTTGGTCATGCGCGCCCATCATTCCAACTTCAAGCTGGTTGGGTTTACCGAGGAGCCGGCCCTGGCTGACCTGGTCAGGGTGGCTCACCACTTTGATACGCCGGTGGTGGACGACCTGGGCTCGGGAGCGCTGCTAGATACGTCCCGCTACGGCCTGGCTCACGAGCCTACGGTGCAAGAGAGCCTGCAGGCTGGGGCCGACCTGGTGTGCTTTTCGGGCGATAAGCTGCTTGGCGGCCCGCAGGCCGGGATCATCGCCGGGCGTAGGGACCTCTTGCAGAAAATTAAGCGGCACCCCCTGGCGCGGGCCGTGCGGGCGGATAAGACCTGCCTGGCAGCCTTATCGGCCACGATGCTGCATTATTTGAAGGATGAAGCCGAACACGCCATCCCGGTGTGGCAGATGATTGCCCAAAAGCCGGACGAGCTAAAAATGCGCGCCGCCGCTTGGGCCAAGCGACTGGGCCAGGGTGAAATCCTCCCCGGCACGTCGACCGTCGGCGGCGGAAGCCTGCCGGAAGAAACCCTGCCGACTTTCTGGCTGGCCTTGAGCGTGGCACGTCCAAATCGCTTCCTGGCGGCATTGAGAAACTTGCCTTTGCCGGTGATAGCCATCGTACAGGCAGATAAAATTTTGATCGATCCACGCACGGTTCTGTCTGCTCAAGAGGATGCATTACTTCGCGGAATGGAAACGGTAATCGCGGCACAATAGTATAATTTTATTGGAAAGATTGGGGTCTTCTATTCAATGAAATCTGAGCTGGATGCATTGATGCAGGCAAACGAGATCGACGCCCTCCTGGTCACCGGTTCTGGACTGCATAACCCGGTGATGGTCTACCTCACCGGAGGCGGGCATTTTACCGGCGATTACATCAAGAAACACGGTGAGCCTGCGATGCTGTTCGTCGGGCCGATGGAGCGCGACGAGGCTGCCCGGACTGGATTGAGAGTCGGTAGCTACAGCGATTTTCCCTATTCTGACCTGCTGGCCGAGGCGCAGGGAAATCATATCAAAGCCAGCGCCATGCGCTATAGCCAGATTCTCGCCAGCGTCGGAATAACGTCTGGGCGGCTGGCGCTGTACGGCGTCGGCGAGCTGAGCCACGGATTTGCCGTGTTTTCCACCTTAAAGGAATTGTTGCCCGAGATTCAAATTGCCCCGTACCAGGAAGAAGACCTGATATTAAAGGCGCGCCTGACCAAGGACGCCGCCGAGGTCGAACGCATTCGGCGCATGGGGAAGGTCACCACCCGCGTCGTGGCCAATACCGCCGATTTCCTGCGCGGGCATGCGGTTAAGGACGAAATCCTGGTCAAGGAAGACGGCAGCCCGCTGACCGTCGGCGAAGTCAAGGCCCGCATCGACCTGTGGCTGGCCGAAGCCGGCGCCGAATCGCCTGAGGGGGTAATCTTTTCCACCGGGCGTGATGCCGGCGTCCCGCACAGCATCGGTTCGCCGGACGCCGTCATGCGCCTCGGCCAGACCATCGTCTTCGATATTTACCCGTGCGAGCAGGGCGGAGGGTATTTCTACGATTTCACCCGCACCTGGTGCCTGGGCTATGCCCCGCCTGAAGTCGAAGCAGCCTACACCCAGGTCCTTCAGGTGTACCGGACAATCTTATCCGAATTGGAAGTCGACCGCGATTTTACCGTTTACCAGGAAAGAGCCTGCAACCTGTTTGCCGGAATGGGCCATCCTACCCCGATAACCCACCCGGGCACACAGGAAGGATACGTGCACGGCCTGGGCCACGGGATTGGCCTGGACGTGCACGAACGCCCGTACAACGGCAGCAAGGCATTGAAAGAGGAGAAATTGAGCCGGGGGGCTGTGATCACCGTCGAACCAGGTCTGTATTACCCCGAAAAAGGGTTCGGCGTGCGCCTGGAAGATTCGTTGTGGGTGCGGCCGGATGGGAAATTTGAAATCCTGGCGGAGTATCCGCTGGAGCTGGTTTTACCAATGAAAGTGAGCTGACGATGGAAAATAAAAACATACCTCCTGTCCCGCCGGTGCGGGTGTTGGGGATCGAATCGTCGTGCGACGAGACCGCCGCGGCGATCATCGAGAACGGGCGCGGCCTGCTCTCCAACGTAGTTGCCTCGCAGATTGACCTGCACGCCAAGTATGGCGGCGTTTTTCCGGAGGTGGCCTCGCGCCAGCACATCCGCACTATTTACGGCATCGTCGACCAGGCCCTACAAATGGCGCACATGACTCTTTCGGACATGGATGCCATCGCTGTAACCCGCGGCCCTGGATTGGCGGGATCATTGGTAATCGGGATGAATACCGCTAAAGGATTGGCGCTGGCCAGCGGCCTGCCTCTGATCGGAGTGAATCACCTGGAGGGGCATATTTATTCCTCCTGGGTATACCCCCACGACGTGCCCAAGCCGCCACAATCTCCGCAGTTCCCCTTGATGGCCCTGTTAGTTTCGGGCGGCCACACCGAGCTGAACCTGATCACGGACCACCTGACTTACAGGCGCCTGGGCTCCACACTGGACGACGCCGCCGGAGAAGCCTTCGACAAGGTGGCGCGCCTGCTGGGCCTGGCCTACCCAGGCGGTCCATCGATCCAGAAAGCAGCCTCCGAGGGAAACCCCCAGGCTTTTATGTTCCCGCGGGCCAGGCTCGAGGGCACCTGGGATTTCTCCTTCAGCGGATTGAAGACCGCCGTGCTGCGAGTGGTGCGCCAGTTCGAGGAGAAAAACCAACCCCTGCCGGTGGCGGACCTGGCGGCCAGTTTCCAGGCGGCAGTAGTGGACGTGCTGCTGACCAAGACCGTACGCGCCGCCCAGAACTTCAAGGCTAAGGAAATCCTGGTTGCCGGCGGGGTTTCGGCCAACAAGGCACTGCGTGAGGCTTTCCTGGCCCAAAAGGAATTCCCGGTGCAGATCCCGCCGCTTTACCTGTGTACGGATAACGCGGCCATGATTGCCGCGGCGGGATATTTCCGCTACGCCAGCGGCCAGCGCGATCCGCTGGACCTGGATGTGATGCCGACATGGCCTTTATCTTAATAGGATTCAAAAATTTTGCGGCGAAAACGCCGCAAAATTCTTAAATCCCGCCAACCATCTGTGCGTAATAGGGTTGAAACATCCTGCGTCTAATTAATTGAGGAGTAAAAATGGAAATAAAAGCAGTATGGCATAACAAACTGTCCTTCACCGGGATAAGCCCTAATGGATTTAGCGTGCCGATGGACAGCTCGGTGGAGCACGGCGGGGAAAATTCAGGCTTCAGACCAACGGAACTGCTGTTAGTCAGCCTGGCTGGCTGCACTGGCATGGACGTGATATCGATCCTCGAAAAGAAACGCCAGAAAGTGACTCATTTTGAAGTGCGGGTATCCGGCGAGCGGGCGAGCGACCATCCGCGGTCGTTTACGCATATCCTCGTCGAGTTCGCGGTGACCGGTGTGGATATCGACCCGGCGGCGGTAGAGCGGGCTGTCGAGCTCTCGTCAACCAAGTATTGCTCTGTGGCGGCCACAATCGATAAGTCCGTGCGTATCGAGCATAAGGTTTCAATCACCCAACAGCAAGGCGTTTTATAATAATATTTAAGGACGGTTTTCGGCTCCTTTTCACGGCGCCGAAAACCGTCCTTAAAAATGCTATGGATTATTTACCGCAGTGACAAAACTGAATTGGTCGGAGCAGGTGCAGGCCCGGACGGAGCGGGTTGACTTGACCATCTTTCCCTGGTAGGCAACCGTGGTCGGCTGCTCAACCCAGCCATCCAGGTTAAAGGCCAGCGTCCCGTAGGCCGGGACCCATTCGCCGTTATATTTGCGCACGATGTGCACGTGGGTGCCGGTGGCGTGTCCGCCTTCGCAGGATGGGTGCCCAACCGGATCGCCTGTCTTCAGCTTGGTGCCGGCGGGCACAAGGCTTGCGTTCGACAGGTGCAAATAAAAGATGACCCAGCCGGTCTGCACGTTGCCGTCGCCATCCAGGTCAAGCTGCAGGCTGGCATCGCCGGTCTTGGCTACGATGCCGTCGGCGACGGCAGTGGCCCACTCGCTGGCGGGCAGGCAGCCGCTAGCCACGGCCGGCGGCGCAAAATCGATTGCAGCGTATGGTTGGCCGTTGCCCCATCCGGTGTGAGGTCCGCCGGTGAACGCCCAGGTGTGGCCGGCGGGGAATGGCAGCGCAAGCGCAGGCTGCACCAGGCTGCCCGGAATGTGCGGTTTTACATTCTTCCAGGGGTCGCCGAACAACTCGGTGTAGGTTTTTTCCAGGCCTTCGCTGGAGATTGCCTTGAGATAATCGTTCACTGGCAGGATACGCGAGAAATAATACTGCAGCGTGATGCTGGCGGCGTTTTGCCAGGGGTCGGGCCGTTCCATGCGGCCGTCCTGCAGGTCCCATTGGGTGAGCGTCCCCGCTTTATCCGAATAATACGTATCGTTCAAAAATTCGGCGAGCCAGAGCATCTGGCGGTACATGCCCCGGTCACTGGGGCTCTGGTAACCCAGGTAGTAAGCGTCGTCGTTTTCGGGTAAATTTGGGTCGCTGAGCGCCCCGCTTCGGTTCTCGATGATCGCCAGCAGCAGGCGCGGGCTGAGGCTGTAATCCGTTGCCACCTGGTCGACCAGCTCTCCGCCCTGCAAAGTCCGATCGCCCACGAAGAACGAATAGTTCTTGAACCAGCCCGGCTGTGATTTGACATAGGCCACCGGGTCGAACCCCACCTGCGCCGGCCCGTCGACGAAAAGGCTGTCGGGGATGATCTGGTAGGGGCTGCTCCAGAAAGGCTGGTAATAAATGGGGATCTTCATGGGCATGCCCGGCGGCATGGTGGTAGCGTCTGAGGGGATGATTGGGTTGGCCGTCCGGATTTCGGCCTCGGTGGTGTTAAAGCGCACGGCCAGGTTGGGCAGAGTGTCGCCCATCTGCGCCGTATAGTCGACCAACTGCCCGGGGAGGTAGATCGGGCGGGTTGGCAGTGCAGTAGGCTGCGGCGCTGCGGCCGTCGGGACGGAGGTGGGGGTCGAGATTGCAGCCTGCATGGCCAGGCTGCTTTCGGGGATGCAGCCGCCGAGGAGAAATATAAAGAACAAGAATCGCAGGGATTTAAAGCCGGCCCGAAGCCTAAGGCTTGGGGCGAACAATCGTAGTTTCGTTCGAGCCATTTGTATCCGCGGTAATCGTTTGATCATCTTTCGTCAGTGTACCTTTATATTCCTGCGGGCCGGCGTGGACGCGCCAGCCGCCCAGGACGAATGGAAGTGGCCCATCAGCAAGCATCCATTCCCCATTATACTTGCGCGCAATGTGGACGTGCGTCCCGGTGGCATTGCCGCCTTCACAGGAAGGATGGCCTACCGGGTCGTCCTTGTTCAGCCGTTGGCCCAGGTAAGCCCGGCCGTCGTCCCGAATATGCAGGAAGAACAGCACCCATCCAGTCTGTTCATGGCCGTCGCCGTCCAGGTCCAGGACAACGATGCCGGTGCTCGAGCGTACGACCACCCCGGCGGCCGGAGCCATGACCCAATCCTGGGAGGGGACGCAACCGCTTTCGGTGCTGCCGGGCGCAAAATCGATGGCGGCAAAGGGACTGTCCGTACCCCAAACGGCATGCGGACCGCCTGAAAAGCTCCAGGTCTGGCCGGGGTAAAAGGGCAGCTCCAGGGTTGGCTGGACGAGCCCATCCGGAAACAGCGGCTCGACCGCCTGGCTGCGCTCCCAAACGCTGCCGTACATGCGGTCGTACAGGGCTGGGAACCCCTGGGCGGCGTAGAGAGAGCTGTCCCAATCCCGCCGGCTGCGCAGCATGGATACTTTGGAGAAAAAGTACTGCAGCGCAACCGTCCCGGCGTTCAATTCGGGCGCCAGGCGCACTTTCGTGTTGTCGGGAAAGGTGAGCTCGGTCAGCTTTCCCGAGCGCCAGCCGTAATAGCCGACATCGAGCTGGCGCGCCGTCCAGCTCAACTGGTTGAACAGGCCGCGCGTATTTACGTCGTAATTACCGAGCGGATAATACTCATCCGCCAGGTTGGTTGGCTGGCCGTACACCCAATGCCCCTGGTATTCCAGCAGGGCCAGCAGCAAACGCGGGTTGATCGAATTATCCGTGGCCACCTGGAGCACGTCGCGCGCCCCGGTGAGCATGCCGTAACCGGTGTATTCGCTGAATTGGCTCAAATAGCCGCCCGCCTGTTTGACAAAGGCATCGATGTCGAAATCGACTGTGGAAGGTGAAAACACCACCTCGCTGTCGGGAAGGATCAAAGTGGTTGGGCTGGTATCGCCAGTGTTGCGCGGGATGAACAGGGTCTGGCCGACCTTCAGAAAGCCTAAGTCGGGCAGCGGGTCCGGAGAGATGATGTCAGCGCGGGTGACCCCAAAGCGGGCTTCCAGGTTCTGCAGGCTGTCGCCGGATTGAGCGTTATACAGGATAGGGGGAGATTTGGTGGGGGTCGGTTCGGGCGTTGCCGTTTCGGGCGCCTCGGTGCCGACAAAATACGCCGTCGATTGTACGCTGGGAATGATAAAGGTGGGGATGCTTGGATCGGTGGGAACAGGCGGCGCCGCCTGGCCCAGACTGACGGCGCTCAGGTTGCAGCTCAGGGTCGAGAACAGCCAGACCAACCCAACCAGGGCAATCCCGTAGCGGCTAGCGTTGGATCTTATTATCTTCTTGGCGGCTGTTCCAGGCTTCAACGACCTGTCCATTGTTTTTCAAATATCCATCATATGCATTGCCAGTGCTTTCAGGGTACCATCCATCCATTACAAACGGTATTGAGCTATCAGCAGGTATCCATACACCATTATACCGCCGGGCGATGTGAAGGTGCATCGCAGGAGAGTACCCACCTTCGCAAGACGGATGTCCGATCCGGTCTCCGGCATGGACCTTGCTGCCGGCGGCGATGCGGTCCTGGCTGGCGACGTGCAAATACAGTACCGTCCAGCCAGTTTGTTCGTAGCCATCCCCATCCAGGTCCAGGATCACTGCACCGTCCCCGGAGCGGATGATGAGGCCATCGGCCACTGCAGTCTCCCACTCTTCGGAGACGGCGCAACTCCCGCCGTCGTCCGGAGCAAAATCGAGGGCGGCCCAGGCCGACCCATCGTCCCAGCCCATGTGCGGCCCGCCAGTGAAGTACCACATGACGTCTTTTTCAAAGGGCAACTGCATGCGCGGCTGCTTCAATCCTTCGGGCACCAGCGGTTCGTAGGTATAGTCGAAGGAATAGCCGAACAGGTCGTAATAAGTTGCGTAAACCCCGTCGCTGGATACGGATCGCGCCCAGGATCCCTGGTCCTTGAGCAGGCTCATCAGGTACTGCACCGCCGCCGTGCCGGCGTTGATCAGCGGATTGACTGCAACGATGGTGCCGTCGGACAAGACCCAGTTGCCATATGCAGAGGACTGCCAGCCGTAATAGCCGCGGTCTAGGTTGTTTGCAGCCCAAAAGATTTGCTTGTACAGGCCTTTACGGTTGCGGTCCATCCAGCCCAGCGGGTAATCGATTGAATCCGGGTTTGGGTTGCTGACCCAACTGCTCTGGTACTCCAGAATCGCCAGCAAGATGCGCGGGTTGACCGAATGCTCGCGGCTGACCAGGTCCACAATCTCGGCGCCGCTCAGGTTTTGCCCGTCGACCTCCTCGTGGTACGAATCGAGATAGCCTCTCTGGGTTTGGACAAAGCCCTTCAGGTCGAAGTTCTTGGTCAATGGGCTGAATACCAGCTCTGAATCGGGGATGATCTTGAACGACGGCGCTTTGAATTTCGGCGAGGGGGGCGGAACGACCAGGCCCTGGTTTACACTGAGCAGGTTAATGTCCTGGATCTGGTTGGCGCCGGCGATCGTATTCACGTCCACGCCGTAGCGGCGGGCAATTACTGCCAGCGAATCGCCGGGCTGGACCACATAGTGCTCGGTGCTGGTGCGCAGGGTGGGGACCACGTGGGGCACATCAGGCGTGGGTGTTGCGATGGATAGGGTGGGCCGCTTTGTCGGCGCCACGTATGCCGTTGCGGTGGGGTCTGCCTGGGATTGCTGCGCCTGCTGCGGTTGGGATGCCGCGGAGGTAGGGTCCTCAGCACTGGCGTTGGCGGGCGACCACATCGAATCCATATTTGACTGCGGCCTGACGCAGGAGGCCAGTATCAGGCTGCAGACGATGATGGCGATAAAGAGGCGTGGTATTCTCATGACTTCAATCAAGCCTGAACGGCAGGCGCCTGCCGCCGAGCAAATGCATGTGGATGTGGTAAACGGATTGACCGCCATCCGCTCCGGTGTTGGTAATCAGGCGGTATCCGGCCTGGGCGATGCCCTCCTGCTCTGCCAGGGTGTGGGCGATAGTGAATAGATGGCCAATGACAGTCTCATCTTCCTGTCGAAGCGTATTGACTGAATCGATATGTTTCTTCGGCACGATCAACAGGTGCACCGGCGCCACCGGGTTGATGGTGTGGAAGGCGATGACGGTCTCGTCCTCATAGACGATTTTGGCCGGTGCCTTGCGTTCGATGATCGAGCAGAAAATGCATTCCATAGAATTCAGTGATCTTCGTCCGTGGTCTGTGGTCAATCTATTTTATTTCCGGAAATTCATCACAATACTGCCGGTAATAACTTTTTTCGGTCGGGCCGTAGCGACTGGCGAAATCTCTAGCTGCAGCAGATATTTTGAGCGCCTCGTCCAGGCTGGCGCTGGCGGTAACGTCCCAATAGCGCGGCAGCACCATCAGAGGGTCGTTCGCCTGGAGCTCGTCCTTGCCCAGCGGGATCCAATTGAACAATAACGGACCGCGCGGGTAAGAGGTGAACCCAAGCTGGTACCCGGCCTGGCGAGCCACCCCGACCGCCTTGGTCGTAAACAGACCGCGCGGCCAGATGAAGCCGATAGGCTGCTTGCCGAAGTGCTGCTGCATGGCGGTCAGCGGGCCGAAGATCTCGGTGTGGATGAAATCATCGCTCGAATCGGCTTCGATGGGAATATTGTGGATGACGCCATGGGCTTGAAAATCGAGGTATCCATCCGGGATCAGGCTGGCGTTCTCATTCCATAGGTATGCGGGGGTGTCTGGATGGCTGATCCAGGCATTGGTGACCGTCCAGCCGTATTTTTTGTAGTAAGGTTCGAAAAAGGTCTTGAAGAATTGTGCTCGTTTGCGATCGTCGACGATCAGGATCATTGAACGGGGCGGAATGTAGGCGTTCCGCTCGAGGAAAGCGGCCAGTTGGGCGGTGGTGATGGTTTGGAACCCGAGCTGGGCTGCCTTTTCCATGAAATTATTAAAATATGCGGTGGTGATGGTCGTATCCCCGGGCGTGGGCGTGCCGCGGTCGGAGATGGAATGGAACATAACCGGTACAACAACCGTGCCAGGTACGCTGTTGGCTGCATTCCAGCGCTGGTAAAGGTACTGGCAGGTATCCTTAATATACCCGGTCGGCTGCACGCCGTAGGTCAGGCCGCCGGGTAGAAAGGCCGCCAGGTTGATTGGGGTGGGGGTGATCGTCGGCGGAAGTGGGGTGAGGCTGGGAAAGAGTGTCGCGCTGGGCACCACTGTTTCCGTCGCGGTGGGCGCGGGCGGGACAGTTGCGCTGGCAGTAACTTGACGGAGCTGAGGCGATTCAATTAGCGTCTGTGAAGTAGGAACGGTGCAGGCGCTTATTCCCGACATGCAAAGGATGAAGGTTAAAACCCATTGTAAAGTGGATTTAAATTGCATATCAGCAATAAAGACGCCTGCACCGTTATATTTAAAAGCGTCGCCTAGCTTGCGTCGCCGCGAATGTACGCTTCGGTCATTTCGCGACACACGTCGTCCTTGAATTGTTTGGGCGGAGTCTTCATGAAGTAGGAAGAAGGAGCGATCAACGGACCGGCGATGCCGCGGTCCAAAGCCAGCTTGACGCAGCGCACCGCGTCGATGACGACGCCGGCCGAGTTGGGCGAATCCCACACTTCCAGCTTGGCTTCCAGGTTCAGCGGCACTTCGCCAAAGGTGGTGCCTTCCATGCGTACGTAGCACCACTTGCGGTCGGTCAGCCAGGGTACGTAGTCGCTGGGGCCGACGTGGATGTTTTCTTTGTCCAGTTCATAAGGCAGCATGCTGGTTACCGCGCCGGTCTTTGAAATCTTCTTGGATTCAAGCCGCTCGCGCTCGAGCATGTTCATGAAATCGGTATTGCCGCCGAAATTGAGCTGGTAAGTGCGATCCAGGCGTACGCCGCGGTCAACGAACAGGCTGGTGAGGACGCGGTGCAGGATGGTGGCGCCGACCTGGCTCTTGATGTCGTCTCCGATGATCGGCAGGCCGCGCTGGCGGAAGCGCTCACCCCAGTATTCCTGGCTGGCGATGAAGACCGGGATGGCGTTGACCATGCCACAGCCGGCATCCAGAATCTGTTCGACGTACCACTTGGTGGCCATTTCGGAGCCAACCGGCAGGTAATTGATGACTACGTCGGTTTTGGTCTCCTTGAGGATTTTGACAATGTCGGCGGTCGGTCCGGGGGCTTTTTTGAGGATCTGGGAAAGGTATTTGCCCAGGCCGTCGTGAGTCATACCGCGGGCAACCTTGACGTCCAGGTGCGGGACGTCGTGGAATTTGTAGGTATTATTCGGATAGGCGTAAATGGCCTCGGATAGGTCCTTGCCTACTTTTGTGTCGACGATGTCGATGGCGGCCGAGAATTCGATATCCCGAACGTGGTAGCCCCCCAGGTTGACGTGCATCAATCCGGGGATGCGGTCTGTATCGGCAGCATCCTTATAGTAATGGACGCCCTGCACGAGGGAGGAGGCGCAGTTTCCAACGCCGATAATGGCGACGCGCACCTTTTTATCTTTGCTCATACGTTATGCTCCTTCAATAATGTTAGGATCTTTTATTTTTGTCTGGAGAAACCCGGCCTCTGATAACACCTGATTCTACCAGCTTTAGGAAAAGTGTATATGCTATAATTTCTTGAGTATCTGAAATTGAGATGGGGTGGGGCGAACCTGATTACCGATGAATCAAACACCTACTGATTATACACGCCGATTGGAACTTTTGCTGGAAGTTTGCCGGAATTTAAGCGCCAATCTCGACCAGCAAGAACTTCTGAGCGCGATTATCGAATCGGCCTCTACGCTGACGGTGTGTGAAAACAGCGCAATCCTGGTTTTGAGCAAGGACACCCTCTCCTTGCGCTTTGCTGCGGCGCCCTTCTATTTCGATGAAACACTGCGCGACCAGACCGTTCCGATCAATCAAAGCATCTCCGGCATGGTTTATACCAGCGGCCAGCCGATGGCGCTAAACAATGCGGAAAGCGATGGGCGCCTTTACCGTCCAATCGAGCGCATCCTCAACCAGAAAGCGCGCTCCATGCTTGCCGTCCCGCTGTTCTTTAAAGGGAAGGTCATCGGGGTGCTTGTATCGGTCAACAAGCGCAACGGGTCGAAATTTGGCGAGGAAGACGTGGTCATTCTCGAGACCCTGGCCGCCCAGGCTGCCGTGGCCATCGAAAACCACCGCCTGCTCGAAGAATCGCGCCAGGCCTACCAACAGGTGATCGAGCTGGACCGCATGAAGAGCGATTTTATTGCCATCGCCTCCCACGAGCTGCGCACGCCGCTGGGGGTGATCCTGGGCCACGCCACCTTCCTGCAGGACGGCGCCAGCAAGGAGCAGGAAGCTGAGCTGGACATCATCGTTAAAAGCTCGATGCGCCTGAAGGAGATCGTTGAGGAGTTCGCCAACGTCGACCACTTCGAGCACGGACTTTCGCGCCTGCATCGCGGTAAAGTAGCCATCAACCAGGTAGCGCAGGAGGTTGCCAATTCGTTCCGCGAGTTGTCGATCGAACGTCGGATTAACCTGGCGGTGGGGGGTCACAAGAATTCGCTGACCATCGATGGGGACGCGGCTAAGATCGCCATGGCGCTGCGCGAAGTGGTGAAGAACGCCCTTACCTTCACTAATCCGGGCGGCCAGGTGAAGATCACCGTCGAACAGATCCCGGGCTTTGCCCGCCTGTGCGTCATGGATACCGGCATCGGTATCCCGGCTAACGAGCAGGCCAAGATCTTCCAGCGTTTTTACCAGGTGGAAAAGCACCTGACTCGCCGCCACGGCGGCATGGGTTTGGGGCTTTCGATTGCAAAAGATATGGTCGAGATGCACGGGGGCAAAATCACGGTGGAGAGCGTCGAAGGCAAGGGCAGCCGGTTCACCCTGCTTCTGCCGCTCAATTTAAGCCAGGCCAAGACGGCCGAGCGGGTATTCCTGCCCTGATCTTGCCAAATGCCGCCCGGGTAGAGTATAATAGCCGGGCAATCGGGGTGTGGCTCAGTCCGGCTAGAGCACGCGGTTCGGGACCGCGAGGTCGGGGGTTCAAATCCCCCCGCCCCGACAAAACGTAGACCCTGCGGCGATCTTTTCATAGATCGCCGCAGGGTCTACGCTTTTTTTCAGGAGTATGACTGCTAATAATTGATAGACTATTCCTCGTATGTGCAAATAGTCTTTTTTTTATCTATAATTAGTCTTGTGAAGGATATCACTAACACACTCGATTCACTATAATGATTATTGAGGGATGAATCTTCGAGACCTGGTTCGAATAATTCATTAGGAGGGAGAACAATGAAGAAATTCAGGTGGATGGGACTGCTTCTTAGTGTAGTTTTGACTGCGGCGGGGGCGATTGCTTACCAGGCATTGGCTGAATCGAACGCTGTTGTGCCAAAAGCCGCCTCTGGGTCAGGCTACGTGGTGTTGGGCTGGAATAACCTGGGGATGCACTGTTACAATCCCGATTTTAGCAACCTGGCGATCTTGCCGCCCTACAACACGCTGGTGGCGCAGGTCATCAAATTGGGCGATCCGCCCCAGATCGTCACCTCCGGCGTGATCGTTGAGTATAGCTTTCCGGAAAACACCTATTCGGCAGGTAAGGCCGGCAGCCCGGATAAGACTAATTTCTGGAACTACGTCAACGTCCTGTTTGGAGTTTCACTCCAGCCGAACGTAGGCCTCACCGGAAAGGGACTTTCCGGTGAGATGGATCTTGCTCCTGGCGGAGATTATTTCGTGGCGGAGGGCATCCCGCTCACCGAAATCCGTGACCAGGATACGGCTACTATGCAGCCTTACCCTTTCCAGAAAGCCCTGATCACGGTCAAGGATGCCGCCAACCCGGCCACAATCCTGGCCCAATTGACGGTTGTGGCGCCGGTTTCCACCGAATTAATGTGCGTGAACTGCCATGACGACACGATGGACGCCACGACGCGCTATGCTCCGGACGTGCAGCCGACCGGCAAAGTGGAGACGAATATTCTTACGATCCACGATTATCTGAACAAGGATAATTATGCCGTTTACCTGGCCGGCAGACCGGATCTGCTGGCTAAAACGCCGTTAATCGATCACCAACCGGTGCTGTGCGCCGACTGCCACGCTTCGAACGCGCTCGGCATGGGTCCTGTGGGGGATATCAAGAGCCTGTCGAACGCCATGCACGGGCACCACAACCCCACCAATGCGCCGGATATCACGCCGGATACGGACGGCTGTTACAACTGCCATCCCGGTCCGAACACACGTTGCCTGCGCGACGTCATGTCGCAGGATTACGGGCTTAACTGCACTAACTGCCATGGCGACATAACCGTCGTGGCTCAGAATCCAAGCCCATGGCTGAACGAGCCCAAATGCGGCACCTGCCACGGGTCGAATTACGCCACCAATAACCCCCTGTACCGCCTGTCGAAAGGCCACGGCGGGGTATTCTGCGAGGCATGCCATGACAGCACCCACGCCATAGCGGCCAGCCGCGAGGGTAATGACACAATTAAATTCATCGAGCTGCAGACTTACCCCGGTACGTTGCGAGAATGCACCGTGTGCCACGCCACGCAGCCTACCGACATGTTCCAACATGCATTAATCTTGGGATTTAAGGCTTACCTGCCGGTTATGACGCGGTAGGCGGAGAGACCGGCAGCGTAAATTCAATCCGGGCGCCTAATGACGGGCGCCCGGCCGATTGAGCTACCGGGCTTTCAGCACGCACCTGTCCGTTATGGGCTTCAATGAGCTGTTTGACGATTGCCAGCCCCAGACCTGAGCCCCCACTGGCACGCGCCCGCGATGGGTCGGCGCGGTAGAAGCGGTCGAAGATGTGCGGCAGGTCTTCTGCCGCAATGCCTGCGCCGGTATCACTGACCGAAACCTGGAGAAAGCCAGGCGTGCCGGACGTTTTTGCCTGGACTGTGATAATCCCGCCCTCTGGGGTATAGCGCAGCGCATTTCCGATCAGGTTGTTGAACACCTGGTTGATCCGGTCGGCGTCGATAAGCACATCTGGCAATCCGGAAGCTATGTCGGCTTGCAGCGCAATCCCTTTTTGGCTGGCTTGCGGCTGCATGCGCTCGATCACGCCTGACACCATCTTTCCCAAGTCGGTCCTGGCGCGCTCCAATTTCAACTCGCCCGACTCGGCCAGAGAAAGCAGGCGCAGGTCGTCCACGAGGCGGCTTAGCAGAAGCGTTTCGGAGTGGATCAGGCTGATTTGATCGCGGTCGAACGGAAGTATCCCGTCCTGGATGCCTTCGATGTTGGCTTGAATGACTGTTATCGGAGTGCGCAGCTCGTGGGCCACGTCGGCCACCAGGTGCTGTCGGGCAGTCTGCGCCCGGCTCAGGCTGTCCGCCATGCGGTTGAAGCTCTGCCCTAGCTCTCCCAGCTCATCCCGGGTTTGGATTTTCACGCGCTGGTCCAGATCTCCCTGGGCGATGGCGTTGGCTGCCTTTTTCAACTGCCGCAACGGCGAAGTGATCTGCAGGAACAAGGCTGCGCCTAGAACTAGCGCAATGACTCCGGCGATCACAACCGCAGTCAGGATCGAGCTGTTCACTGAAGCCAGGAACTGGCTGGCAGGCGTGGTGGGGCTGGACAATTCGTCCGGCGCTACAATCACCGTGCCCACCTGTTTCCCGTCCGCAATGATGGCTGCCCCCTTTGCCAGATCGGAGGCGGTTAGGGTTTTGCCGGTCAGGCTGGCTGCTGAATCGCTGAGCACGATTCCTTGCGCGTCCGCAAGGATGAGACGCGGGTTTATCATTGCGCCCATTGCATTGGCCATATACGATGGACGGCCCATGCCGGCGCCGGCCCCGGTGCCCATTCCGTGCATGCCCTGCCCGGGCGCCGACGTAGAAATCTGTTCGGTGATAAATTGGTCGACTCCCCTCCAGCTTTGATTTACGGAGAAAAAATCTGCCAGGAGCGGCGAGATCTGTTGCGCCCAGGCCTGGCCACTGCGGGTGGTATACAGGGTAAAGGCGTTCTGAGTGGCCTGGGCCGTCATCAAGGCGATCACCACCGCCCCAACTGCAATGACCAGAATAAACGCCCCGATCAACTTCAAGAGCAAGCTGTTACGCATGCGCCTTCGCCTCCAATTTATAGCCCACGCCAAAAACGGTTTGAATATAGGTCGGATTCTTGGGATCGGGCTCCAATTTCAGCCGAATATTCTTGATATGGGCGTCAATTGTACGTTCGTAGCCCTCGAAGGCGCTTCCCTGGGCCGATTCCATAATCTGCAGACGGGAGAAGACCCGTTTCGGCTGCCTGGCCAGGACCACCAGGATCTCGAATTCGGTGGGGGTCAATTCGACCTGTCTGCTGGCAGCCGTCACCGTGTGCGCCTCCAGGTCGATGACCAGGTCGCCGGTTTGCAGGACGTTCTCTCGCGAAGGGTTAGGCGCTGCCCGCCGTAGGATCGTACGCACGCGAGCCACCACTTCGCGCGGGCTGAAGGGTTTGGTCACGTAATCGTCCGCGCCGATCTCCAGGCCGATCAGCCGGTCGGTCTCTTCCACCCGGGCAGTCAGCATCAGAATCGGTACATCGGACGTCCGACGGAGCGTGCGGCAGACTTCCACGCCGTCGATCCCGGGCAGGTTTAGATCGAGAATCACGAAATCCGGCCTCTCTTTGGTAAACGTCGAAAGCGCCGTATAGCCGTTGGCTGCGCTGATGACATGATAACCGGCTTTTTCGAGGTAAGCCTGGACAACTTTTACGATTTGCGGTTCGTCGTCGACGACCAGGATTTTCTTGGCGGTTGTGATCATACTCTAATTATAAAGAATAGATATGAATTATTTGTGAACGGGTTAGCCCGTGAATAATAAACATTTTTCCTTAAGAGCGTAATGTGTTTTTGGAACCCGAAAACCTATTGCGTAATTACTTCGTTCTGACAATAATAATGTGTAACTTCCTGTTTCAAAATACATCTATTAGCCTTAGCAGTATATCCATTGGATTGTTTTTTAATTTCAATTTGAGTTCTGAGGAGAATCCATTGAGCGCCAAAAAAGGCAAACCAACCCCGAAGAAGAAATTCCCAATTTGGGTTATCGGTATCGCAGTAATTGCTTTAATAGCAGTAGCCGTACTCGTCCTTTCACAGCCTTCCACGCCGGCCGCAGTGCAACTCCCGCCCGAAATTACGGCTGCTCAGATGGCCGAAAAGCAGAAAAACGGCGCATTCATCCTGGACGTGCGCGAGCCTTCGGAATGGGCTCAGTTCCACATCCAGGGGGCGACTCTCATCCCCCTGGGGCAGCTTCCGAACCGCTTGAATGAGCTGCCGAAGGACCGTGAAATCGTCGTGTACTGCCGGACCGGCCACCGCAGCGCCCAGGGGCGCGATATCATTAAAAACGCGGGATATTCGCTGGTTACCAGCATGGCCGGGGGAATCACCGAGTGGCAGGCCCAGGGTTTTCCAACCGTTAGCGGGCAATGATCCAGTTAAAACAGAACGGCAGGCAGAAGGTCAAGGACCTT
>DBMK01000152.1 GCA_002298885.1 Anaerolineaceae bacterium UBA700 | reverse complement strand
GCCTGGCTGATGACCGCTGCCAGGCGCCGGGCCATTGACCGCCTGCGCCATAACTCCCGGCAGGAGCCCAATGCGGAGGACCTCCTCGACTCCCTCGCTGCACAGGATGAACCCGAGATGGATAACTCGATCCCCGATGAGCGCCTTAAGCTGATGTTCACCTGCTGCCACCCCTCGCTTTCGCTGGAGGCGCAGGTGGCTCTCACCCTGCACACGCTCGGCGGCCTGTCCACGCAAGAAGTAGCCCGCGCCTTCCTCGTCACCGAGCCAACCATGGCCCAGCGCCTGGCGCGGGCGCGCAGCAAGATCCGCAATGCCGGCATCCCCTACCGCGTACCCCCCGCCGGTCAGTTGCCGGAACGGCTGGAGGCGCTGCTGGCAGTGATTTACCTCATTTTCAACGAAGGGTACGTCTCGACCAGGGGCGATTCTCTCACCCGCCGCGAGCTGTGTGCCGAAGCCATCCGCCTGGGCCGCGTCCTGGTGGCGCTGCTGCCCGCTCCGCAGAGCGCCGAGGCGCGCGGCCTGCTGGCGCTAATGCTGCTGCACGATGCCCGCCGCCTGGCGCGGCTCGACGCCGCTGGCGGCCTCGTCCTGCTCGAAGCGCAGGACCGCAGCCTCTGGGACCGGGCAAAAATCGCCGAGGGCGCCGCCATCCTGGACGAAGCGCTGGCCCTGGACGCGCCCGGCCCGTACCAGGTGCAGGCGGCGATCAGCGCTCTGCATGCCGAAGCGCCTTCGGCCGAAGCCACCGACTGGCCCCAGATCGCCGCGCTCTACGCCGCGCTGGCCAGAATGGCCCCGTCGCTGGTGGTTGAGGTTAACCGCGCCGTTGCCGTGGCCATGGCGGAGGGCGCCGCCGCCGGCCTGGAGCTGCTGCTGCGCCTCGGCAGCCAGGCTGAGAGCTTTTATCCGTATCACGCCGCCCGCGCCGACCTGCTGCGCCGCTCCAACCAGCGTGAAGCCGCCGCCGACGCTTACCGCCAGGCGCTTGCCCTGTGCGGCAACCCCGCCGAGGGCGCCTACCTCCAGAGCCGACTCGACGAAATGCTCAATTTCGGCGATTAATTTGCCACTGAAGCCTGCTTTGGAGCCTACTTTGAAGCCTCTCAAGGTGTATTATTAATCTAAGGGTCTTCCCTTAAACCAGCCTGTGGTCCAACAGAATTGAATAACGGTAAGGGCCATCGTTCCTGCCCCAGGGTAAGGCTCGGGCAAGCGGTCGCTCTTTATTTTGGTTTTAATAATAAATGAGAGGAGGTGATGCCTGAAATTCAGCCGGATAAGCATTTCGCAAGCAGCACCATGCTGATGCGTGTCTTTCGACACGAAAGGATGAGCAGAAATGTACAACTTGTATGCGAAAGCAGTAACACCGCAGGGGACTTTTGGCACTGGTTGGCTTCCCTCGCTTCCCGATACTCGTGACTACACAACTGACAATCCGAAAATCAAAGTTGTCGCCGATAAATTGAAATTAGCTCCGAAAGCGATCCCGACGCAGGTGGACTGGCGCCAGTATTGTTCCCCCATTTTCGATCAGGGGAACCTGGGCTCCTGCACTGCAAATGCGGCGGTTGGAGTGGTCGAATATTACGAACGCCTGGCGTTCAACACGTTAGTTTTTGGTTCACGCTTATTCGTGTATAAGGCAACCCGCAACCTGCTTGGGGTGGTGGGTGATACAGGCGCCTGGCTGCGCAACACCATGGGTGCGCTGGTCCTGTGCGGCATCCCACCGGAAAAATACTGGCCCTACACAGACGAGCAGCAGCCCGGCCCTGCCGGCGAGCGCTATTTCGACACCGAGCCGAATTCCTTCGTCTACGCCGTTGCCGACAACTACGAATCGGTCAGCTATTTCTGCCACGACCCGATCGGCGCCAACGTGCCCAAGCCGACGGTAGTGGCCTCGGTGAAAGCCTGGATTGCCAATAAATTCCCGTCAATGTTCGGGTTCTGGGGCTTCCCGTCCTTCAACCACACCGACGTGCCCGGCGGAATCCCGTACCCCTGCCCCGGCGAACAGGCTATCTGGGGACATGCCATCGTGGTGGTAGGCTACGACGATGCCAAGGTGATTACCAATACCCAATGCAACAAGCAAACCAAGGGCGCCTTCCTGATCCGCAATTCCTGGGGGACAGCCTGGGGCGACCACGGCTACGGCTGGCTGCCTTACGATTACGTTCTGAGCAACTTTGCCATGGATTTCTGGAGCCTGGTGGGAATGAAATGGGTCAATACGGGTGTTTTCGGCCTATAACGGTTGATTAATTGCCGTAGTTTGGCTTTCGGCTGCCGTTATCTCCAACAGCCAGGAGGTAACGGCAGCCTTTTTTGGCACCACGCTGCAATTATGATAATATTAGTCCATATTGCTCGAGAGCCAATTTGCTTATCGTTAGGAGAAGATCATGCGCTTCAAGAGAATGATCCAGGCCGTCGACTCGCACACCGAAGGCGAGCCTGCACGGGTGGTGGTGGGCGGCGTGCCGGTGATTCCGGGGACAACATTCCAGGACAAATGGCAATGGGCTAAAGAAAACCTGGACGACCTGCGTAAGCTGCTCATGTTCGAGCCGCGCGGCAGCAACATCCTATCCGGCAGCATCGTCACCGCCCCCGCCACCCCCGGGGCGGACGTTGGTGTAATCTTTATCGAGGTCAGCGGATTCCTGCCAATGTGCGGCCACGGCACCATCGCCACCTGCACCGTGTTGGTCGAGACCGGCATGGTCCCCGTCGTCGAGCCTGTCACCAACCTGACCCTGGACACGCCCGCCGGCCTGGTCAAGGCCCAAGTCCAGGTCGAGGACGGCCGCGTCAAGGCCGTGACGATCCGGGCGGTGCCTTCTTTCACCTATAAAACAGGCATCTGGGTGGATGTGCCGGAACTGGGGAGAGTCTGCGTCGACATCGCTTACGGCGGGAATTTCTACGCCCTGGTGGACGCCCCCGCCCTCAACCTGGACCTGGCGCCGCGTTCGGCCAGGCAAATCGTTCACTACGGTCAACTCATCCGGCAGGCCATCTTCGAGCAAGTGGAGGTGGTCCACCCGCAGATCCCATCCATCAACCGCTGCACGCACGTGCGCTTCATTGCACCCTCGCCCACCCCGGGCGTCACCAGCCGCAACGCCGTCCTTTATGGTGCGGAGGCCATCGACCGCTCGCCCTGCGGCACCGGCACCGCCGCCGAGATGGCCTTCCGTCACTCCAAAGGCCTGCTTAAGCTAAATGAGGAGTTCGTCAGCGAAAGCATCATCGGCAGCCGGTTTTACGGCGCTCTGGTCTTGGAGACACAGGCCGGGCCATACCCGGCCGTGGTGCCCACCATCCGCGGGCGCGCCTGGATTTCGGGCATCCAGCAGTTCGTGCTGGACGAGGGCGACCCGTTCCCCGCCGGTTTCTACCTCGGCGAAAGCAGCCCGTGGGGAGCCGAGTTTTAACTTGAATGGACACCAATGGCCTGTCAAACATAAAGTCCAGAATCGTAGTAACGACTTCAGTCGTTAATGCCCGCGAGAAACGACTGAAGTCGTTACTACGATTCTGGACTTTGACAGTTGACTTGCCGTTCGCCGAGGAGGACACCATCATTGATGTCTGACGTAGTTATTGTCGGCGCCGGAATCGTGGGCTGTGCCTGCGCCTACTACCTGGCGAAGGCCGGGGTGAAGGTCCACTTGATCGACCGCGGCCCGCTTGGGGCCGGCGCTTCGCGGGCCGGCATGATGCACGTGGTCACCTGGGAGGAGCCCGAAATCCACCTCAAGCTGGCCGCGGCCAGCCGCCGGCTCTACGCCGGGCTGAGCGAAAGCCTTCCACTGGATATCCAGTTCCGCCCCACTGGCAGCATCGCAATCGTCGAGAGTCCCGAAGGGATGGAACCTTTCGCTGCCAGCGTGCGCCGCCTGCAAGCCAGCGGGCTGGACTGCCGCACATTGAGCAGCCAGGACCTGCAAGAGTTGGAGCCCAACCTCTCGCCGGACCTGGCTGGCGGAGCGTATTTCGCCAACGACGCCCAGGTTAACCCGCTCCTGGCGACCCTGGCCCTGGCCCAGGCCGCCCGGGCCCTGGGAGCCACTATCGAGCCTTTCAATGCCGTGACCGGGTTTGAATTTTCGCCCCAAAATAACACACTCGCCGCCGTGCTGACCGTCCGGGGGCGCATCCCGACCCGCAGTGCGGTCATCGCCGCCGGCGCCTGGAGCGCCGAAGTCGGCGGGCTGGCCGGCCTGGACATCCCCATCCGGCCCCGCAAAGGCACGCTGGTTGTCACCGCCCCCGTAGGGGACGATTTCATGCGCTGCAAGGTGGTCCTTGCCGCCGGTTACATGGAATCAGTCAAGTCCGGCGTCGGCAGCGGGCTCTCGGTGGCGGCCAACGTGCAGCACGCCCGCAACGGCAACCTGGTGCTGGGCAGCAGCCGCCAGTTTGCCGGCTTCGACGATTCGGTCGACGCGCAGGTCGTCTCCCAGGTGCTGGCGCGCTGCCTGCACCTCTTCCCCGGGTTGGCCCAGGTCCCGGCCATCCGCATGTGGACCGGCTTCCGCCCATACACCCCGGACAACCTGCCAATCATTTCGGCGACTGATGCCCACCCCGGGTTGTACGTCGCAGCCGGCCACGAGGGCATCGGCATCACCGAAGGCCCGGTAACCGGCCTGTTGATCAGCCAGTTGATCACGGGGCAAACCCTGGAAGTACCGTTGGAAGAGGTAGCGTTATCGAGGTTCGATGGAAGATAAGACGATGAAAGCAATAGCCTCACCCCCGGCCCCTCTCCTGAGAACAAAAACCGTTCTCAGGAGAGGGGAGAAAAACACTAACATGGCCTTTACTGGCCCGGCCAGCGTATGTTTTCCGTTCTCGGGAGAGAAATGATCGACGCTGATTGGCTTTCCTCCCCTCTCCCAGAACATGTCTCACCGTTCTGGGAGAGGGGCCGGGGGTGAGGCTTATTACGCAGTGATAGAAATTCACCGGCCGGGTAGTCAAGAATATTCTTTCCTTTCTAAGGAGACAACATGGCACATAGATATCAAGGCGTTTTCGCCGTGGTGTGCACCCCGTTCGACGAGCGGGAAGCTGTGGACGAGGCCGCCCTGCGCCGCCATATCCGCTGGCTCATCGACGAATGCAAAGTCCACGGCATTATCCCCTGCGGCAGCACCGGCGAGTTCGCCTTTCTGAGCGAAGCCGAACGCCGGCAGGTCGTCGAGATCACCCTGGACGAAGTCGGGCACAAGCTGCCGGTCATCGCCGGCGCTGCCGCCTGCTCGACGCGTGAAACGATCCAGTACGCCCAGGCGTACCAAAAGATGGGCGCCGACGCCGTGATGGTCGTCCCGGCGTATTACGGGCGACTCTCCCAGGACGAAATCTATTCCCATTACGCCGCCCTGGCCCGGGCTGTCGACCTGCCCATCGTGGTTTACAACAACCCCGGCACCACCCATTCGGACATCCTGCCGCCCACCCTGGCTCGCCTGGCCGCCGGGTTCGACAACATCGTCGCCATCAAAGAAAGCTCCGGGCAGATGCAGCGCGTGGTGGATATCCTACAGCGCTGCGACGGCCACCTTGAAGTCCTGTGCGGCTGCGATACCCTTCCCCTGGAAATGTTCGCCGTGGGCGTGCGCGCCTGGGTAGCTGCCCCGGCCAACGTTGTGGCTAAAGAGTGTGTGGCCCTGTACGAGCTGGCTGTGGTTAAAAAAGATACAGCCGCCGCCTGGGAGCTTTACTGCAAGATCCGCCCCTTGTTCGAATTATTCGAAACGTCCGGGCAGTACGTCCAGCTTGCCAAGGCCGGCCTGGCCCTGTTGGGCCGGCCGGTCGGCCGGCCGCGCCAGCCCCTACTGCCGCCATCCGACGAGCTGGCAGGCCGGCTCAAAGCGCTGCTAACTCCGTATTTATAGGGAGGCAAGGTGAGCGAGCGGTACGGCGCAGCCGGCGAACCAGGATTCCACTTCTGGCTGGATGGCACCCCGATCCAGGCCTTGCCGGGCGACACCCTTGCCAGCGCCCTGTACGCCGCCGGCATCCGCGCCTGGCGCCGGGCGCGGCCGGGGGACGAACGCGGCCTGCTGTGCGGAATGGGTGTTTGCTTCGACTGCCTGGTGACTGTGGACGGCATGCCGGGCCAGCGCGCCTGCCAGGTGTTAGCGCGCCCGGGGATGAAGGTTGAGACCAACCTGGAACGCGGGGCCGGGACATGACCGGGGCGCTCGAAATCGTGGTGGTTGGAGCGGGGCCGGCGGGGTTGAGCGCCGCCCTGGCCGCGGCCGAGGCCGGCGCCCAGGTAACCGTTCTCGACGGTTACGCCCGGCCAGGCGGGCAGTATTACCGCCAGCCGCCGGAGCGTCCCGGCGTGCAGCCCACCCGCCGCCAGCGCGAGGGGCGAGAATTGTGGCAGCGGGCCGTTCAGGCCGGGGCGGATATCCGCCCGGACACCCTGGTGTGGGATCTTTCCGCAGATAAAACCCTGGCCTGCCGCGGCCCGCAGGGAGTATTTTTGCTCCGGGCTGCAGCCGTCATTTTGGCCACCGGGCCTTACGAACGGGCGGCGGCCTTCCCGGGCTGGACCCTGCCCGGTGTGCTGTTGACCGGCGGGGCGCAGACTCTGCTCTACCAGCACGCTCGCCCCGGCACGCGCGTTCTGCTGGCGGGCACCGGGCCGCTGCAGTTGGTGGTCGCCCGCAAACTGCTGGAGGCCGGTGTGGAGGTCGCCGCCGTGCTCGAAGGCTCCCGCCTGCTGCCTCAGGCCCTGGCCCACCTTGGCGCCGCCTGGGGCCAATGGGAAAAACTGTGGGAGGCCGGCGCCAGCCTGGCCGCTCTGGCGACTCACGGCGTGCCCTACCGCCGCGGCTGGGGCATCGTCGAGGCGCACGGTTTAAGCCAGGTGGAAGGAGCCACCATCGCCCGCCTGGACGCCGGCTGGCGCCCTATACCCGGCAGCCAGCGCCAGATCGCCTGCGATACCATCTGCATCGAATACGGCATGGCGCCGTTCAACGCCCTGGCCCGCCTGGCAGGGGCCGCCCACGCCTGGCGCCCGGACCTGGGCGGAGAGGCGCCGCTGCGCAGTGACACGTTCGAGACCAGCGTCCCCGGCATTTACGCCGCCGGCGACGGCGCCGGGATCGGCGGAAACCGCTTGTCGCTGCTCGAAGGCCGGGTTGCCGGAATCGCCGCCGCGGCCGCTCAGGGGCACGGAAAGGCTGCCGCCGCTCAAAAAATTCGGACGTTGGAGCCGGCCCTGAAGCGCGAGCGAGCCTTCCAGCGCATGTATTCCGCCCTGTTCACGCCGGGCGAGGGCATATACGAGCTGGCCGGGGAAGACACCCTACTCTGCCGCTGCGAGGGAGTTACCCTGGGCATGCTGCGCTGCGCCGTCGAAGGCGGCGCCGGAAACATCATCAACATCAAATCGGCCACCCGCGCCGGCATGGGCGAGTGCCAGGGGCGCACCTGCGGTCACCTGGTTTCGCACTGCCTGGCCCGCCTCACCGGCCATTCTGTGCCCGAGGCCGGGCTGTACAACCCCCGCCCGCCGGTGTTCCCGGTGCCGATTGGAGAGCTGGCCCAGATGGATTCAGATACAAACTAATTATTGTGTAAATTTGCCAGTATCGACATCAAAAATCTTTGTCTCTGTGCCATTTGTGAGCTGGAAATGAGTGGCATCAATCCAATTGGAATCCCAATATTGCCCTGTCGTATCAGCAATAATGACCTTGTATGCTGCTGTTTCTGGCTCAAATAGCAGAATTGGCCTTTTATTGCAGATTCCTTCGCTGGGATTGTCCGATTCACAAACATAGACTACAAACCGTTTTCCATCTGGCGACCAATATCCCGCGCCAAAATCATAACTCTCAGGCAGTTGGATCACTATCTCATGACCATCCATTAAACGAGTAATGTGGATGCTATGTTCTCCAACCGTTATGCGATTCATATACTTACCCGTCGGGGAAAAACTAAACGAATGGTAGCTCCCCAAAGGGACCTGGACGGAGAATAAACCCGTGTTTAGATTCAGTCGAACTAAACTGGTATAGATATAAGCTGAACCAGGGCCATCTGCACAACATACTTGCCCAACTAAATAAACGTAAGGTTCATTCGGATACCAGAAGAAAGGTTCATAATATGCTTTGGGCCAATTTCCGATTTCGTTTTCTTTCGGTTGAACTCGCCACTCTCTTTTACCGTCAGCACGAACAAAATGGGTGGTACCTAGCTCTTTCCCAGATACGGTATCACCCGGCTCATTTTCCCAAACCCACATTCCGTCAGGTGAACTCTTTGCAAGTGACGGATCGGAAAGAAGATCCAACCCCGGTGGAGTTACTGTCGAGGTAATTTCCGTTATCGGTTTCAGCGTGGGATTATCCGTAGGGTAAGCAGTTGGAGTAATTGTTGAAGGAAAGCTGGTTTTCTGAAAAGTTGCTTTTATTGTTGGGGTTGAAGAGATTCTTGCTCCGCTAGGAGTGGAAGAAAGGTCCAAATCGATCGAGTTCGTAGGTAATACGGTGCTAGAGGGAGGTTTTATAAACGTCTGCGTAGCATTACTCACTGCTTGTCCGCAAGCAGTCAAGAGAATAAGAAGAAATACGATTGAAATGCGAAAGAGTGGATACATTAAAGTCCTCTAATATCACTTTTTTTGAATATGGCATTCTAAGCCGCGTGGCTGTAATTTCGGAAGATGTAACACAATTTTATATCAACAAGCATTTGTCAGGTGGCTTAATTAATTTTTATTCATCACCTGAATAGTTTTTATTCACCGCGTGAATAATATTTATTCACGCGGTGAATAATTGTCATGGGATAGCACGTTCATTTTATTACCTGGGATTTTATTGGGCGGCTACACCGTCCAATAAAATCCCTATTTATTTTATGGAGCCAGTTCATATTCGATCCGCAGCTTGTCGTCCGAATCGTCCCAGGTGACGGTCTGCTTGAATTGAGCGTACTCGGGGGCGTTAATCCACTGGTCTCATCTATCCTGCGGTGTGGGTGAAAACGGACGCATCCCGCTAAGAACGATATTAGAGTACAATAATCTTGATTCGGCCAGAATCGACAATTGGGCTCACTTTTAGCGAACGGTACCGCTTTTAGAGGTAGACGCCGAATTAGAGGAAGCTGTGCCACCGACCGATAGACAGAGCTATACCAACCAAACCAAATATCGACGCCTCAAACGCCGCAACAGCGGGATCCCAAAACCCCTGCTCGTTGTCCTGATTGCCCTGGTGACGGTTTCCATCCTGGACCTGGGCCTGTATTTTAATCTCCCCATCTTTTCTCACGTATCGGCGGCGTTCGTGCAGCTCACCGCGGGCAAATCGGACAACCCGCCGGCTGACGCCTCAGACGCGGCCAGCTCTGCCAGTGACGCCGCGCGGCCTACGCCGGTGGAGCAGGCCGCCTCAACAAGCGCGGCCGCCGGGCAGGCTCCGACCGAGCCGCCAGCCCCCACGCAGACCCCGGCTGAACCGCAGGTTCCCACCCAGACGCCGACGGAACAACCGCCCGCCGCACAGGCCGCAATCGAGCAGCCGATTGAAAACCTCGACGCCGCGGCGCAGCAAGCTGACGCGCCGGATGCAAACGCCTGGATGAGCCTGCCTGTCGTCCCGACGATCAGCAACACGGCCCGTGAAATCTACCAAAAGGGGCTGGCGCTTGGCAACAACCCCAATGCCTTTTCAAAGATCGGAGATTGCAACAGCCTATCGCTGCGCTTCCTCACCTATTTCGATGGGGACCCGGGGACGGTTTTTAACCTGGGCGACTACGCCTATTTGCAGCCGGCCATCGACCAGTTCAGCGGCTCGTTCAAGCGTCAGAGCCAGGCCGTCGGGGATGGATTCAACACCTCGGCGGTGCTGTCACAGTTCCGGGCGGACCCGCACACCTGCAAGGCCGGCGAATCGCCCTTGACGTGTGAATATCGCCTGCACAAGCCCAGCTTTGCCTTCATTAGCATCGGCACCGACGATTATCTCAAGCCGGACATCTTCGAGGCCAATCTCCGCAAGATCATCGCGACTTCGATCAACCTGGGGATCGTGCCCATCCTGGCGACCAAGGCCGACAACGCCAACCAGCTCAACTACAACCCGATCATCGCCCGGCTGGCCGGCGAATACGACATCCCGCTGTGGAACCTTTGGCGGGCGATGCAGCCCCTGCCGGAGAACGGCATGGTGGATAACATCCATCCCACCGGCGAATTTGCGGCATTCGATTTCAGCGGCGACAATCTCACCCGCTACGGCTGGCCCGTGCGCAACCTGACCGCCCTCCAGGCGCTATATGCCACCTGGAATGCGGTTACAAAACCCTGACAAAGGGTGACTTGGACCCAAACATTCAATTCATCAACCGGCTCAAGCAGACGCAATGCTTCCTGCTCGACCTGGACGGCACGGTCTTCCTGAGCAACCGGCTGCTGCCGGGGGCGCGGGAGTTTATCCATTTCCTGGAGGCCAGGGACATCCAGTTCCTGTTCCTGTCGAACAATTCCTCGCGCACGCGCAAGGAATATGCCGAAAAACTCGGCCGCCTGGGGTTGGAATTAGCCGAAGAAAAATTCTTCATCTCCAGCGAGGCAACGGCCATTTACCTGAAGAAACAAAAACCGGGGGCGCGGCTGTATGTGGTGGGCACTCCGGCGCTGGAGGACGAGTTCGTGCGCTTCGGGTTCGAGCTGAACGCAGACCATCCGGACTACGCCGTGCTGGGCTTCGACACCACCCTGACCTACGCCAAGCTGCGCCGCCTGTGCGACCTGCTGGCCGCCGGCACACCCTACGTGGCCACCCACGCTGACATCAACTGCCCCACCGAGGATGGATTCATGCCGGACGCCGGGGCGATGATCGAGATGATCGCTGCCTCGGCCGGGCGCCGGCCGGACGTGGTGGTGGGCAAGCCGAACGAGCCGATCGTGCAGGCGCTCAGGGAGCGCCTGGGCGTGCCGGTGGAGCGCATGTGCATGGTGGGCGACCGCCTGTACACCGATATCGCCCTCGGCAGCACCGGCCTGGCGACCGTGCTGGTGCTGAGTGGCGAGACGCGCCTCGAAGACCTGCCCGCCTCGCCCTACAAGCCGGACCTGGTCGTCGAGAACCTGGCCGGCCTTCTTAAACTAATTTCGCCTGAGTATTAGTGTGTTTT
>DBMK01000280.1:38281-38410 GCA_002298885.1 Anaerolineaceae bacterium UBA700 | reverse complement strand
TCATTCTCGAATTGTAATTAATTCAGACTGTCTCTTTGAACGGGTCGAATTCAGGGTTTGTACCCGCCCATATGCAGGAGGGATTTGTGCATTGGAACGCGTGGGAGCAGCGGTGAGCGTAAACCCTGG
>DBMK01000280.1:0-38244 GCA_002298885.1 Anaerolineaceae bacterium UBA700 | reverse complement strand
ATCGTTTGCCAGGTCTTTGTTGCCATCGCGTACCTCCAAATTATTACTAATGATGTCTTATTAGTACTATAACCGCCTCGCCGGGCAATTACCAGTGACAGGCGTCATATGTCTATTATAACTTAAGCCATCTATTAGGATCTAAGGTGTTTTAGGACGGCTTCGCCGTCCTAAAACACCCAAATTCATTTATTGGAGCTTATAGATCCCACCGCCGTTGAGGTCCAGTAAATACAGCTCTCCGGCCTGGTCCTGGCCGAAAGAGCTGATGCTGTGGCCCGAGCGCCAAAGCAGGCTGCTCTGCCATTTTCCTCCAGCGTCCCGCTTCATTCCCCAGATATTGCCACTGCAGTAGTCGCCGTAGAAATAAACACCGTCCAGCGCCGGACGCGCCTTGCCCCGGTAGATAAACCCCCCGGTGACGGAGCAGCCCTCGTTGTGCGAATATTCCATTACGGGATCGGTGAGTTTCGTCCCCGCCGGCGGGTTTCCCTTGTATGGATGAAGCCCCTCACGGAAGCTCCAACCGAAATTCAGCCCGCCCGGGCTGTGGGCGGGGATAAAGTCGATCTCCTCGTACAGGTTTTGGCCCACGTCGGCGATGAACAGATCGCCCGTTTGGCGGTCGAAGGAAAAACGCCAGGGGTTGCGCAGCCCGTAGGCCCATATTTCCGGTAAGCCGCCGCCCTTGGCAAAGGGATTGTCCGCCGGGATGGCGTACGGGTCGCCGCGATCGATATCTATACGCAGGATCTTCCCCAGGTAAGTGTTCAAATTCTGCCCGTTACCGCGCGGGTCGCCCTGCGAGCCGCCGTCACCAAGGCCCATGTACAGGTACCCATCCGGTCCAAACACCATGCTGCCGCCGTTGTGGTTGGGGAATGGCTGGTCCACGTGCAGCAGGTCCTTCTCGCTGTTCCGATCGGCCAGGTTGGGATTTGTCGAAACTTTGAAGCGGGCAATGACCGTATTCCCGTTCAAATCGATGTAATTGACGTAAAAATAACCGCTCGCCTTGAAATTCGGGTGGAGGGCCAGCCCCAGCAAACCCTGTTCGCTGCCGCTTGAAAGCACCCGGTCGCTGATGTCAAGGAAGGGTTCAGCCAGGATGGACCCGTTTTGCAGCACCCGAATCCTCCCCACCTTTTCGACGACGAACAGGCGTCCGGAGCCGTCGCCAGGGTCGGCCAGGTCGACCGGGGATTCGAGGCCTGCAGCGACCTGGATCCAGTCCGGGCCGGCGGGCGTGGGGCTGGCAGGCGCAGCGGTTGGCTGCTGCGGCGCTCCCGCCGCAGGCGTCTGCGCTTGGGTAGCCGGCACATTCGTAGAACTGCCTCCTGATGGCTGGAAGGGGGTGGCCGTCGTGGCGGAGGTTCCCCCGGTCACGGGGACATCCGGAGGGTTAGTGGGTTGGGGTAACCCCTGCGGCGCGCAGGCCGAAATTAAAAGGCTCAGGCTGGCCGAAATAACCAATAAATTCACTTTGTACCGGTAAAAAAGTCCAGGCTTGCCGAACATATTATTTTTTCTCATTGCTTTCTGGCGGCGCCTGGTCCGGGGCATCCCGGAACTCGCCGTCGATAACGGTATCGTCCTTCGGAACGTCATGCCACTCCCCGTCGATCACCTGGCGCAGCCGGGCGCGGTGCTCGTCGACCACCTGCCGCGGGCACAGCTCTACGAAAAATACCAGCGACACGATCAAAACAAAGGCATCATCCAGCCAGCCGCTGAAATCGAACGGGCTGATCACATACAGCAAACCAGCCACCGGGATCAACTTCAGGAAGAAATTGACCCGCCGGTCGATGATCAATTGCAGGAGCAGGTTGGCCTCCAGGCCAATTTCCTGAATAATCCCCCGGCTGGGCGGCCTGGATTGAGTTGGTTTTTTCATTCGTCCTCACAAGTTATTGTATTGGACAAGGATTATACAAACATTAATGGTGTTGAGGGAATTCCTTGTTGCGGGTGAAGCCCGCACTAAGGAATTCCCCCAACATAATAACCTACCCAGGGGGAGCTTTGATCGGGTGGCGCAGATCGAAGACGATGTGATCGCTTACCTGCTGCACGATGGGAAAATATTCATACAGGATATCGTGCAGATAAGGCTGCGCCTGCAGCTCGCTCAGTTCGGTGATTAAGAAATAATCGTATCCATTGGTGTGCGAGCGGAAGAATTCCCAGGCCTGCTTCGAAAAATCGAAAGACCGGCCTCCCAGGCGTGCCATGTCGATGTCGAAGGAATACGGGTACTCAGAAACGAAGCGCCAGCCATAATAGATCATGGATGCGCCGTAATCGGCCACCAGGCCCACGTACTTGCCATCCGGCAGGTGTTCGGAGAGGTTCTTCCAATAGGCGGCCTGGGCCACGTAATCCGCCCCGCGGATATCTTTACGCGCCATAATGGCCGAGTCCCCTACCGATACCACCGCCAGCCCAAGGAACAACACCTGCCAGACCCGGCCGGATTGGGCGATCCTGGGCAGGATGGCGGCCCCCAATCCCGCCAGCGACAGACTGACAATCGGCACCAGGGGCAGGCTGTAATAATTATGCGAGGTAATCAGCGACGGCAGGGTCATGCCGAAAATCGCATACCCTACCCAAAGCCCAAGCACCAGCCAGCGCTCGGGGCTGCGGAACAGGAGGATCGAAGCCGCCGCCAGGATCAAGATGGCCGGGTTGAACAGGCCGCTCAGCCAGTGGAACCATTGAATGTAGAAGGCCGGCTGCGCCAACAGGTGCAAAAAGGGGATCGACCAGGTCTCCAGGTAGTTCCCAGACTGCCCCGGGACGATGAACAGATAATAAACCGCCGGGATGATCCCACTCAGCGCCGCCAGGGCATAAAACTGGAGATTCTTCACAATCGGCTTGATCCCAAACCTGGCGATCAGGTAGAACGCTACTGCTGGGATGAGCATAAATGCGGCAAAGACTTTGACCAGGATAGAGATGCCGATGAAAACTCCCGCCAGGACGGCCAGCGTCCATTTCTGCTTTTCTACCCAGCGGTAGAAAACAAAAATACCCAGCCACATCCACATAATGTAGAGCGGCTCGGGCATGAACGCCCGGCTGATCGACACGCCGAAGGGTAAAAAGAGCTGGTACGCCAGCGCAATCACCGCCCCATCGACGCCGGTCATCTTCCGGGCCAGGAAAAAGACAACCAGGCTGGCGGCAATCCAGAAAAGGATACTGTACAGCCGAGCTACCCACAGCGTTTCCTGCCCAGTTAAAAGGTAGGTCTCAGCCGCCAGGCTCTCCATGATCGGCGGCTCCAATGGCCCGTACACCACGCTCAGGTAGTGCGCCTGGCCGCGGGTGCTGGGGTCTGCCGCCGGGTTCATGTCGTAGTACATTCCCCGGGCAATCGCCGCCGAGCGGAGCTGGCGCCAGGCGTGCACGTCGAAGGGTGGGGCGGTCAGGTTGGTAAAGCGCAGAGCCAGGCCGGCGGCAATCAAGGCCACGACCGTCAGGATAAGCAGCGAGCGAGAGCGCCCAAAAAAAGTTGGCTGAATAGGAGGATTTTCCATGGTCGAGCTTATGGCTTAGTTTCGATTACATTCGAAGATATCGGTATAGCCGAAAGATTCGATTTTCCGGAGGCTCGCCAGGTCGCAATTCGCGCCGTCCTTTTTTCGCTCAGCCAGCACAGACTGCGCCGTCTCCTCGAAGCCTAAATTCACCATGACGTAGACGTGGTCGTAAGGCCTGCCGCCGTAATCCAGGAAATATTTTTGCGGAAGTCCGTGCAGGCGGGCGTAATACCAGAACGGGACGTCCATCGGATACATGATGGCAATAATATCATCCTCTTTCACCAGTCCGCTCAAATAGATGGCAGACTGTTCGATTTCCTTGGGCTGAGTGTATTCTCGCACAAAACGCGCCCCATAAGAAGCCCCAAATGCCAGTACCAGCATCACCAATATTGCAGCGGCCCAGGATTCGATGTTACTCTTTTGATTTCGGCTGACACGGCCCAATAATTTCCACAACGAATCCGCGGACACCATTTTGAGCACAGCCAGGATGCCAGCGCTGGCCCAAATCATCAACGGCGCGAAAATGTAGGTCCAGATGCGCGCCCAAGGATTCGGCCGCTGGATCAGCAACGTTATTACGATCCACAGTACAGCCGCCACCTGAAGCGGGATGCGGTCCCGAGAAATCCGCCGATAAAATATCAAAGACAGACCCACTCCCGCCACCAAAACCACCACGCCAATCACCGGCACGTCCAGGATCCAGCTCTGCCAGGTTTCCGCAAGGCGAACCGGAAGCGTTTGGGCAAAGTCTCCCCACGTTAGGGGGCTGACGAACGAATTTCCAATGAGCGAGGAAAGCCCGGAATAAACGATCACCGGCAAGTAAAGAAGAACAGTTAAAATGACCGTTGTTACGCCAGATACGACCAGGTACCGCAGCCCCGACCAGAAAGTCGTATACCCAGCTCCGCGGTCGCCTGCCAGGAACGATAGGAACAGCCAGAGCATAATGATTCCGTACGGATACAGAAAGATCGGAATGGTGTAAAAGCCCAGCGCCGAGAGCACAGCGAGCAACAGCCACGCAAATCGGTTCTTACGCCGTTTGACAAACACGCCCAGCGCGAAAATCAGCAGGGTGATCAGCGAGATCAGGGTATAACCCCGACCGTCCGTGGAATAACTGATCAATAACGGGGCAACGGCTACCAGGGCGGTGCTGACAAAGGCCACGCTGCGGTCATACAGCATACGGGCGAGTAAATACGTCGCCGGCGTCATCAGCACTCCCGAAACCAGCGCCGCCAGCCGGACGGACCAGGGCGCCATACCAAACAGCAAATAAGAAATCCGCACCAGGATGGTGTGCAGGATGTGGTTATTGGGCAGCGAATAATCAGTGACCACGTAGAAGAAGGGGCGGACAGCGAACGCCTCGAAGGTATACGCTTCGTCGTATCCGAAAGGCTTATTAATGAAGACCCAGCGGACGGCCAGGGCAGCCAGGGTCAATCCCAAAACGGCGGCAAGCGTGACCCATGATGGCCGGCGGGCGTGCGCCAGGCGCCAAAGGTCTCGAAAATCGTTTCCGGTCGCCTCAAGTTGAAATCCGATGGTATCCAACAGCCGCTGCGCCCAGCCCAGCGTTGCGGCGCGAAAAATGACTGCCAGCAGCGCCAGTGCCAGTAGGGTGAACCCCAATAACGGCAGGAAGGAGGCCAACCTGGCGTAACTCTCCGGGGTAAATGATTCCAGGTGGCCGCGGCGCGAAAAAAGATCGAAAAATAGTTTAAGCTGGCCGAAGGGTAATACAAAGGCCGCGCCGAGAGCGCCCGCAAGGACAAGGAACGCCAGCCCAATCCCCCAGAAAGCTTTGGCGCGCGGCTTGATCTCGGGCTTCATTTTTGCGGCGGCTCAAATTTCTGCAGTTCTGGCAGCGATTTTGCGCGTACCCTCTGGCGCAGGCGGTAATAGACCGGCTTCAATTTGTCCAGCCCCACCAGGCACAGCGCGGCGTAGACCATGCGGTGCCATTCGGGCAAGGCAGTCCGCGGGTGTGTGGCCAGGCTGCGCGCGTAATATTTCAGCGCCGGCCAGGCCTTGCCCCCATCCAGCAGGTAGCGCCCGTTCATGCGGAAAGCACCCGCCCAAATGCGCCGGGAATTGCGTTTGAACCGCTCGGCCAATCCCGGCTGGTGCTGCATCCAGGCCACCAGCCTGAGCGATTCCTCGCCAAAGCGTGGGGCGGCGGCCATGTTCTTGGCCAGGGCGTGGAAACGTCCCACCGCCAGGGTGCGCGGCAGATAGTAGATCGGAGCGTACTGAGCCATGCGCAGCCACAGGTGCGTATCCAGCATGTAGTGGTAGTTCGGGTCCAGATAGCCGGCCTGCTCCAGCACCGACCGGCGCATGAAAACGCCCGGCTGGCCGATGATGTTGAATTCCATCAGCTCATCCAGGCCCCAATTGCCGTAGCGCATCAGGTTCAGCACCTGGTTATCCCCGTCTATGGCCAGCACGTCGCTGAATACGAAGGCAGCATCCGGGTGGGCGCGCAGCGCGTCAACGGCCGTCGAGATTGCGCCGGGCTGATACAGGTCGTCCGAATTCACCCAGCCGATGTATTCGCCGGTGGCGCGGGCAAAACCCTTGTTGATCGCCTCGCCCTGGCCGTGGTCTTTCTCGGAAACCCACCAGGCCAGTCGGTCGGCGTACTTGCGAATGATCTCCGGGCTGCCGTCGGTCGATGCGCCGTCGACCACCATGTATTCAATACTTGGATAATCCTGGTTCAATACCGAGAGCATGGTCTGCTCGAGGAATTGAGCCTGGTTGTAAGAAGGTGTTACGATTGAAACCAACGGCTGGTTGCTCATCATTTGAATAACGATTCGTATTCTACCTTGGGGAAAACCTGCAGCATGCCCCCGACCGTGGCGTCGATCACCTTTCGCCCGGCCGCTTCATAAGCCTTGCGCGCCATCCAGTACGCCTGCTCCGAAGTATCCAGGTCGGGAAGCTGCCAGCGGAATCCCTTGCCGAAATAGCCGGGGTGGAAGTGGTTGGGATCGTCGCCCTGGGAGACGACGGTGGTGTTTGGCTTGCCTTTGGTCACGAAGGTGTGGTCCACGCCGATCAGGATCACGGTGGCAAAACCCAGGTAAAAGGCAAGCTGCATGGCCGTGTAGGTCACAGTTGCCCCTTCCCACAGGCGCCCGGTCACGTCCGTGGCAAACTTGGGACCGGTATAGGTGGTGTACAGGAAATACAGGTTTTCAGCGGGCTGCAGCCAGCGCCGCGCTCGCCAGGAGACGAACTTTGGGATCGGCAGCGATTGGATTTCGCGGGCGCTCTGCTCGACCACCAGGTCGTTAACCGAAAGCAGCACGCTGGTCTCGAAACCCAGCTCCGGAAACGCCAGGAAGATGCGGTTCATGCCGATGGTGAATTCGGAGCGCAGCTTCTTGAGGTCAGTGTTCTTCAGGCTCGGCCCGTTGCCGATGATAAAGCAGCGCTCGCCGCGGTGCGAATCCTTCAAAGCTGCCAGGCGCCGGATCGAATCGCGCCTCCAGGGGTGGAAGGTAGCGCCGGGCCAATCCAGGCCGCGGCGGATGGCGTCCCGCGTCTCGCGGGCAACGCCCAGGGCGGGTTTAGGAAGAAAGCTCTTGAGCGTCTGCTTGATTGCGCTCATTCGGTGCTCAGGCGCGCCGTGGCGCCCCCGTCCACGACCAGGGCCTGCCCGGTCATGAAGGACGACATGTGCGAGTCAGCCAGGAAATAAATGACGCGGGCGATCTCCTCGGGTTCGGCAATCCGCCCGTTGACCGTCTTGCGGGCCAGGTTTTCCAGACGGTCCAGCATGCTGTCGCCAGCCAGGCCGCGGGCCATGCTGGCGCGCAGCATCGGCGTATCTACCGCGCCGGGCAGGATGGCGTTCACCCGGATATTATCCGGCGCAAATTCGATCGCCATGGCGCGGGTCAGCGCCAGGATGCCGCCCTTGCTGGCCGCGTAAGCCGAGATATTCACGGACGTTGCCACTGCGTGCACGGAGGACACATTGACGATTGCCCCTTCCCCTGCGGCGCGTAAAAATGCATGGCCAAACCGGGCGTGCAGGTAAACGCAGCGCAGGTTGGATGCCATGACCGTATCCCATTCGTCCACGCTCGTCTCGACGATGGGCTTGTGGATCTGGATGGCAGCGTTGTTGACGACCGCGTGCAGGACCGGGCTGAATTGGCTCACTTTGTGGTAAACGTCCTGAACTTGATATTCATCCGAGTTGTCGGCCTTGATGAACAGCCCGTTTTCGGGGAATCCATCGCCGAAATCGGCCCGGTCGACCCCGATCACCTTCCAGCCGCAATCGGAAAAATATTTAACCGTCGCCCGTCCAATCCCTCCGGCAGCCCCGGTGATCAACATGCTACGCGATTCAATCTCAGCCATGCTTCCTTCCCTTCGAGTCAGAATTCTCTTGAAATTTTTATATCAGGTTCTATCAACATCCCGCAAAGCGTCAGTCGGGCAGCCACTGCTTCAAACGGCTGGGTTCCATCCCCAGGCCTTCCAGCAGGTTTCGCAGCGTGTTCCAGTGCACCCGCTCCCAGGCCGCCGGGCTGGAGTTGGAATTGTGCGGCGCCAGCAGTACGTTATCCATTTTGAGCAGCGGCGAATCGTCCGCCAAAGGCTCGAATTCGAACACGTCCAGCGCTGCCCCGGCGATCCAATGGTCCTGCAGGGCCGCCACCAGGGCCGGCTCGTCAACGATGGGGCCGCGGGCCGTGTTGATCAGGTAGGCCTCATTCTTCATCCAGCTCAGCGTCTCAGAATTGATCAGATGGCGGCTGGTCGGGTTCAAGTCGCAGTTCACGCTGACAAAATCGGAGCGCTCCATCAGGCTTTGCAGACTGGTCATCTCGACCCCGTTTTCCAGGATGAAATCCGGGGCAATCGGCACGATGTCCGTCCCCAGCAGCTTCATTCCAAAATTGCGCGCCCGGCGCAGCACGGCCTTGCCCACGTTGCCCACCCCGATCACGCCAAGGGTCGTTTCGCTCAGACTTTTCCCGGCCATTTTTTGCCATTTGCCGGCTTTCATCTCCCGGTCCATCCAATACAGTTTGCGGGCGAAGGCCAGGATATACCCCATGACCGTGTCCGAGACCGGCAGGGTGAAAGCGTTGGGCGTATTGCGCACCTGCACGCCCAGGCGCGCCGCCGCCGCCTGGTCGATCGAGTCGATCCCGGTGCCCCATTTCGAGATCACCTTGAGCCGCGGCACGCAGGCCGCGATTACCCGCTCGGTGAAACGGTCGTCGCCGCAAATGACCCCGTCGAACTTCCCGGCGTGTTCGAGCAGCTCTGCTTCCTCCATGCGCTCCATTACCTGCGGAGTGATCAGGTCGATCCCTAATTGGGCGAAGACCGGCCTGAAGCGCTCCAACGACGGGAGCATGTATGGAGCAGACAATAATACCGTAGGCATGCGTGACTCCGATCCTTTATTTTACCGTTTTAATTGCCCGTTCCCGCAGGTCCGCTGGTTTCCTTTAGGTTCTGCAGCATCATTTCGGCGATGGTGAAATCCAGCTCCTCGTCAATGTCCAGCGCTTCGACGGCCGGAATTTCGAACAGGAAAGGCCGCTCTCCCAGGCGGTTACGCCGAGTTTCCAGCGTCTGCCGGGTGAACAGGTAGATGCACGAGTTCTCCTCGAATACCGGCGGCAGGTCCTGGGTGCGCAGCAGGACCGCCGGATTGTGATTGATCGCCCGGCCCAGTTGGTCCCACAGCCGGGTCTGCCAGCGGGTCACCGAGAAGAGCGAATCGTAAGCCGGATACTGCTCCACCAGCGTCTGGATCGCCTTGGAAATCGTGGCGGGGCGCAGCAGCGGGTTGGTGGTGTGGGTTTGCAGGTACAGGTCGGCCGGGACCAGCGAGGTGTCGTATAGCAGGATCTCGTTCATCGGGATCGTGTCGGCGCGCAGGTGCTCGGGCCGTTCCAGCAGCCGCACCTGGGGGAAGCCCTGGCGCATGCCCTCCATCACTACCGGGCTGTCCGTATCCACGACGACCTGGCTAATCTCCGGGCAAGCCAGCAAGGTGGCGATGATGTGCTGGTAAAGCGGCCTTCCGGCCAGCGGCCGGTAATTCTTGCCCGGCACGCGCACCGAAACGTGCCGCATGGGGACCAGAGCCACGATTGTACTAGGCTTCATATAAATCTCCAGAAAAAGAATTTTCGATTTTCAAATTTCAATTTTCGATTTTACAGAAAATTCGCGAAAATTCGTCTCTATTCGTGTAATTCGTGGATAAGGTCATTGTTATTCATCCAATAAGAACGGCCCATCATTCAGGATACCATCTAAAATGGCCTTAATGGCGGGCGATTTTCCCGGAGTCAGCTCTCTCACGTCAAAATCTTTAAAACGCACGTAGCCGGGGCGGATGCCGTCATCCTCCATGAAATGGTCCAGGGGGAGCGAGGTTTTGAATAACTGGTAATAGAGGAAACGCAGCGCGTTGCGATAGAACTCGTCCGGGACATGAATTTCCTTGTCGGAAAGGAATTCTTCCGCCTGCTCCCGGTAAGCGGCCGGAGTCTGCGGGAAAAACACAGTCGGGAGCTGGGTGAAGCGCGCTTTCCCCCCGCACAGGACCGGTGCCTTCAACAAGGAAGCCTCCAGGCCAATCGTCGAGTTATACACCATCACGAAGCGCGAGCGTTGGATCAATTCGTAGGAGCTGAAATAACGGCGCGGGTCCACAAACAGGACATTGGGCAGGTCCTCGACGCCGTTCTTCTTTACCCAGTCTTCTACGCTCTCCCGACTTTCTTTGCCCGGCCGAGCTTCGTCCGGGTGGGCGCGGATGACGAAATAGGTCTCCGGATGGGCACGGATGATTTGCAGCACCTGGTCCAGCCAGGCAAACATGTCCGTGAACACTACGTTGGCGTGACCCTGACTCGTATCGAATATGACGTTGGTAAACACCGGCACGATGTGCTTGAACTGATTGGCCTTCTGCCAAAAAGCCTCATCCAGGCTGTGCATTTCGGGCCAGAAGCGTACCCCGGCCATGCTGAAGTTGCCCTGAAAACGCTGCTCCAGGTATGCGTCCAGACGAGCTTCCTGGGTCGCCGACAGTCCGAAGGACTCAGGAATGTCGATCGGGTAGGCCGTGGCCTCGCCCGGCGTAAAAAATGCGCTGAACGGCTGCAAGGCAACCTCGTGGGCAATCACCCGGATGCCGCACTGGCGCGCCGCCCAGCGCGCCGCCGCTTCCGGGTAGAACATGCCGTTGAAAACCACCAATGCTAGCGGGTCGACCGTTTCCAACAGTTTTCTGAACTGGCGAATCACGTTCCAGGCGGACTGGATGTACTGGCGCAGCAGGTAGAGCGTTGGCTTATCGTCTTCCAGGGTGTGCCGGCGCAGGATCCAGCGCAGCGACGGGAGCACGATAGCCCCCAACGGCGCGCCGTCGAATTCGAACTTCACCAACTGCTCCAGCGTAAGCGGCGCCAGTTCTCGCCGCAGCGGTTCGTCCTTTTCGAAATCGAACCAGCGCACCACGGCCCCGGAGTAGGCCTTTTTCGACTGCCCGGTGCAGTCGCCGCACGGCGGCAGCGCATCGACGGCATCCCGGTCCGTGCCCAACACACATGGAACCAAACCAGAATTGCAAATGAAGTTCACCACCGGCGTCCCTGCCAGGCGCAAGGCCCAGCCGGTCAGCAGACTGAATGCCGCGTTCTGGCTCAGCCCCAGCAACCGGGTCGAAGCGTTGAAAACGATCACCGGGCGGGTCGCCGGAAGAGCTTCGTGGCGGGCTACCTCCTGCGCCAGTTCCAGCAAACGGCGGTCGTTCTGCCGCTGGCGCAAGCGCCAGGTTGCCGCCCAGGTGAAATGAGAGAGGGCGGAACCCATCAGCTCTTATCGGTCACCCGGCGCAGCCGCTTCAAAGAAGGCAATTCACTTTCGTAAACGCGCTTGACACCATCGCCCAGGCTCTGTTCGGTCACCCGGATGTATTTGACCAGGCGCTCGAAACCGCCCGGCTCCACCGAAGCCGCCTGGTCGCTGCCCCACAAGGCACGGTCGAGTGTGATGTGGCGCTCCACCAGGCACGCGCCCAGCGAAACCGCTACCACTGATGGGATCAAACCTACCTCATGACCTGAATAGCCGATGGGGATGGGGAAATTTTGGCGCAGCACCGGGATGACTTTCAGGTTGAGTTCCTCCGGGTTGCATGGGTAGGTGCTGGTGGCATGGGTGATCAACAAGTTGTCCAGCCCAACCACATCGACGGACGCCTGGATCTGTTCCATGGTGGACATGCCGGTCGAGAGGATGAGCGGCCGCCCGGTGCGGCGCAGGTGGCGCAGCAAATTATGGTCGGTCAGCGAGGCCGAGGGGATTTTGTAGGCAACCGGTTTGAATGCTTCCAGGAAATCCACAGCAACCTCGTCCCACACCGAGGCAAACCACAGGATCCCCAGCTCTTTGCAGAACCGGTCGATCTCCCGATACTGCTCCTGGTCGAATTCGACCCGGTTGCGGTACTCCATGTAGGTGATGTAGCCCCAGGGTGTCTCGCGCATTACATTGCGCTGCTCTGGCGGTACGCACAACTCAGGCGTACGCTTCTGGAATTTAACCGCATCGACGCCGGCGTGAGCCGCAGTCTGGATCAGCTTCTTGGCAACTTCGAGATCGCCGTTGTGGTTCACGCCGATTTCAGCAACGATAAACGTAGGATGGCCGTCCCCCAGCATGCGTTCCCCAATCCTGATTTCACGCCCCATGTTTTTCTCCTTTATTCAAAATTAAATCGCATAATTCACGCACTGCGCCATGGCCTCCCCGGTTCTTCAAGACAACGTCCGCCCGCCGTAGAACCTCGGGATGGCTGTCTGCCGGGGCAATGAAACAGGCCACCAGCGGCAGGCACGGCAGATCGTTGGTATCGTTGCCCATGTAAACAACTTCGCCGGGGTCGACCTTCTTTTCGGCGAGGATGCTGCGGATGGCCGTCTCTTTATCTTCCACAGATTGAATCACCGGGACGTTGATCTTTTGAGCCCGAGCAGCTACCACCGGATTGCGCTCGCGCGACAGGATCAAGATGTCCGTCTCCGACCTGGCCTGAAGCATTGCCAGGCCCATGCCGTCGCTGCGGTTGGCAGCGACCATTTCGTGCCCATCTTCGTCCGTCCAAACCCGGTTATCGGTCATCACACCGTCAAAGTCGAAGACGATGAGAGCGATTTTCGCTGGCAGCGGCCGGCGTTGTTTGGCCGGATCAACCATGTCCAGCCCCGCGTTATAAACCAGCCATTCCGCTCGCTGCAGATCGAAAAGCGAATCGATGTCCACGGTGTAGCGAGGCTCGACCAGCACCGGCAGGATGACCTTTCCACTCATCGATCCCAGGGTCAGGATCGTTCGGGAGCGAATGGCATCCACGTGCCCGGTCTGCCAGAATACGGGCGGCAGGGCCTGGCGCGGCGCATTGTAGGGCTCGGCAATCCCGTCCACGCTGAGCAAAGGCCGCATCGGCCCGCCGGATGGATCGAGCCGCCACATTTTGTGCGGGTTTTGACCTGCCGGCACCACCCCGCGCACCGAATCGGCTTCGGGATGCGCCAGCAGCAGGCTCACGGCCTCATCCACCAGCGTGCGCGGCCGCACCGGCGACGTCGGGCGGAGCTGCACAACCATCTCGGGACAATAATCCTCGTTTTCCGCCAGCCAGGCCAGGGCGTGCTGGAAAACGGGCAGGTCGGTGGTCTGGTCCTGGGCAAGCTCGGGCGGGCGCAGGAAAGGCACCTCTGCGCCGTGCTGGCGAGCGATGGCCGCAATTTCCTCGTCGTCGGTGGAGACTATGGTACGGGTGACCATTGCAGACTGCTTTCCCGCCTCAATGCTATACGCAATTAAAGGGAACCCGGCAAATTCGCGGATGTTCTTGCGCGGCAGCCCCTTCGAGCCGCCGCGAGCCGGGATGATCGCCAGAACCTCGGGACGGTCTACCATGCCGTCCACCCCCCATCGACGACCAGGTTCGCCCCGGTCATGTAGCTGGAAGCATCCGAGGCCAGGAAAAGTAGCGCCCCGTTCATTTCGTCGCGCTGCGCCATGCGGCCCAACACGGTGCGCGCCGAATAGTTCTGGACGAAAACATCATCGTGGTTGTTGAATATTCCGCCCGGGGTGAGCGCATTGGCGCGGATATTTTTGCCGGCATAATACGTGGCCAGATAATGGGTCAGACCGATCACCCCAGACTTGGTGACCGAATAATACACCGGCTTGAAGGACTGGCCGGCCTGTCCCGGCTTGCGGTAAATACGCTGGTCCGGTCCGACCAGGCCGTAAGTCGAACAAATATTGATGATCGAGCCGTGGTCCTGGGCCAGCATGGGCTTTACCGCCGCCTGGGCGCATAGGAACAGCCCGGTCAGGTTAACGTCGAGCGCCTGCTGCCACATCGCCAGCGGGAAGTCTTCGAACGTGTTCTGGTGCTGCCCGGTGTGGGCGCTGTCGAATTTTGGGTCGAGAGCCGCGCTACACACCAGCACGTCCAGGCGGCCGAACTCCTTGACGGTCCTATCGACCATCGTCTGGACCGACTCGGGCCGGGTGACGTCGACGCCCACGCCCATCGCCTTCAAGCCGGCGCCTGCAAGCTCGTCAGCCACCTCGCAGGCTGCCGTTTCATTCAAATCCGCAACGGCCACACAGGCCCCGGCCTGAGCCAGGGTTTTGCAAAACTCTCTGCCGAGCAGCCCCACCCCGCCCGTGACGATGGCCGCCTGGCCGTCCAACCGGAATTTATCCAAAATATTTCCCATTGTTTCCTTTTGCGCTCGTGTATTTTACCATTTGATATTCGAACTCACGCCTCGCCGGATTATTGAGCGGGATGCGGATAATAATAGATCCAGCCATCGCTGGCGCTAAAGTCCGTGACCAGGCCCTGCACCAGCGCCCGCACCCGCTCCTGGGTGCGCGACCCATACAGCGGCTGCATGTCGTCGAAAATGCTGGCAAACAATACTAATCCGGCGCTTTTATCCTTGAATGCCGCCTGGGCAGGGTCGTTGGACAGCGAGCCGTCGCCGTAACGATAGAAGTCGGAAACCGGTGCGGGCTGCCGGGGCTCGGCAAACGTATACGCCGTCCGCCCGGTGAGGTAATAGATCGCCGCCGGGTCGTTTGAAATCAAGACTGTATCCTGCGGCAGACTGCGCACCTTTGCGATCAACGATGAAGACTGCCAGGCTGTCGAATTGTACCCCAGGCCATCCCGGTAATTCTGTTGGACGATGCGCACCGAGCGGCTGCCAAACCAGCCGGCGACTGCCAGGGCAACAACTACTGCCGCCACCACCCCGGCGCGCCGCAGGCCGACCGGGGATCGCAGGGTCAGGGCTGCCAACGCAGTCACCCCCCAGATGAAGGCAATATGCAGGGGAAGCATGATCCGCTGGCTCACGTCGATCACCGGGAAGATCAACAGGTAGGTCGCCAGGATAAAAACGGTATAGACGACGAAGAAGATCACCATCAGCGTAAACAGACGCAGAAGGGGCCCTTCATCAGCACCGGTTCTCCGACGAAGGACGAAAAATGCCCATAGGCCTAAAACTACAATCGCCGCCAGGGTCAGCAGGCTCTGCAACAGGCCGTTCTGGAGGAACGAAGTGAGCCAGGAATCGGGGAAAAACCAGCCCAGGAAGACCTGGCGCATGGATTGCCAGAACGACGCCAGGCTGGAAAAAAGTCCCGTCCCGCCCTGTTCGAGGCTGCGAGAGGCCAGCGATGAAGAATGCAGGTAATCCCAGGCTTCCCACGCTGCTGGCGGCACAAGCCCGATTCCCAGGTAAAGGGCAGCCCGACCAAGACGCCGGAGGATTTGTCCGCTTGTGAGGAAAAACAAACCAATTGCACCCGCCGCCAGAAAGGGCAGCGAAGCGTAACGGGTGATGGTCGACAGCCCGCAGAGCAAGGCCGAAACGATCAGCAGGCCGCGCCCGTCCTTTTGCTCCAACTGCCAGAGCAGGCAGGCCAGCCCCAGGAATCCCAAAAAATTGGCCAGCGGCTCAGACATGGCCCACGAAAAGGGCGGGATGGCAATCGGCGAAAGCGCCAGCACGAGCGCCGCCAGCAGGCCGGTCCAGGGCGAGCGGCTGGCCCGTCCCAGACTGAAGCCGGTCAGCCAGACCAACAAACCAAACAGCAGGGCATTCAGCCAACGCGCCCCGCTCGCCAGGTCCACGCCGAAGACGCCGATGGCGCTCAGGCTGAGTGGGAAAAGCGGCGGGTAATAGGAGAGGGCCTGGAAACTGCCGTCCGGATTTTGCATTCCCAGCCCAAGGCCGGCGTTGAGGTTGCGGGCAGAGGAGATGTAAACCGTAGCATCCCCGCCGACCCCGGGCCCGCGCCAGGTGCTGACCAATATCAGTCCGGCTGCGAGGATTGCGACGACGGTCAGTAAATACAATGCGCGCCGCCCGGCGGATTGGATCATTGGCTGCCTCCCCGGTAGGCGATATGGTCCAGTTTTACCCGTTCGCCGGATTTGGCCGCGGCGTAAAACGCCTCGACCAGGCGCACGGCCTCGATTCCATCCTGCAGTGAACAGCGCGGGGCTTCTTCGCCGCGCAGTACCCCCAGGAAATTACGCATCTCAGCCATGAACATGTCGTTGCGGTCGAAACCGACCGGAGCCAGGAAGCTCTCCCAGGCGTCGGTGCTGGAGCGGAAGATACGCACCGCTCCCGAGGCATTATTCCACTCAACCGTGCCTTCGGTGCAGATAATTTCGAGCCGGTGGATTGGCGGGCGCTGTAAATAATCGAGGTGGACGCTGGCCAACGCACCGCCGGAGAACTTCAATCCGATTTCCGCCGTATCTTCTACGTCCATTTCCAGATCGCCCAATCGTCCGGCGAAGCCCCAAACCGTTTCAACTTCGCCCAGCAGCCAGCGCAGGTAATCCAGCGGGTGGCACAAGGTCAGGGCCACCCCGCCGCCCAGGTCGGAGCGGGCGCTGTAGCTTTTGCGGTAATCTTCCCAGGGATGCCAGCCGGGCAGGTACTCACCCCAATGGGCGCGGGCCGAAATCGGCCGGCCGACCCCGCCCTGTTTGAACAGGCGCTTGATATATTGCAGGGAAGGATGGAAGCGGAACTGAAAACCGACCAGGACTTTGGCGTGCCCCTGGATCAAGGCATCCTCAAATTCATCGATTCGCTCCAGGTTATCGGCAATCGGTTTTTCCATCAGGATCGTGCAGCCCGCCCGTGCCGCCGGGATAGCTACGTCCATGTGCCTGGCAGTAGGATTGGCGATTATTACCCCATCCGGCTTGTGGCCAAAGGCCGCCTCAAGATCGGTCTCCACGACCAGGTCCCGAATCTCGTCATCCGGCAGGGTGCCCGTGCGAGTGCGGTAAAGCAATATATCCGTCTCACCCAGGGCGCGCAGGTTGCGCAGGTGGCGGCGGCCAATCGAGCCATAGCCGGCGATTAAGAATTTCATATCATGTCCTATTCCACCAACCCCACCATCCACTCCCCGGTCCGCCTTCCGGCGCTTCCATCCGTGTAAGTGCATTCATCCAGGATAAACTTACGCCGCTTCTCTTCGTCTGCTTGAGGATTACACAGGTAGAAATTGATCGCTTCGCCCAGGTGGGTCTCATCAAAGGCCACCCTACCCGCGCCGGCCTGGCGGAAGCGCTGGTGGGTGGGCCACTCGCCGATCTCGCGCAAGGACAGCGAAAATTTGCCGGGGGTATTCCAGCCGCCGGGCTGGTCGATGCAGGTGGCCACAATTGGCCGGTCGTGGATGGCCGTCTCGACCACCATCGTCGAATACACAGTCAGGAACACGTCCGAGTAGGCCATCATCGAAGCCTTTTCGGGCATGTCCTCGCCCGAGTAATAGCCGAGCTCGCCGCCCAACGGCACCGGTTCCACCAGGTGCACGTGCGGCATCCCGTTTACCAACTGGCGAATCTGGTTCGCCTCGCCCTCGTACAGAGACCCCTTCTGAAAATGGTTGGGATGCAGCCGGATGAGCAGTTGGCTGGGCTCGGCCAACGCGCCCTCCGTGCTCACCAGGCGCGCCAGAGTCTCGATGTTGGGATAATTCGGGGCGAAGGTGACGAAGCTGCAGGCGTAGGTGAGCAGCTTACGCCCGGCGTCCAGGCCATGCAGGGCGTAGTATTCCTCCTTCGGCATGAGCCATGTCTTGCGGAAATAACCGTCGTAGGACGGAATTCCGCCGATGTTAACCTGCTGCGGTTTCCAATCCGCCCCCAGGACCAGTTCTTGTTTCTGAATTTCAGACCAGCACGAAATTGCATCGACGCGGGCCCCCGAAAGGCGGTAACTGCTGGGGTTGTCCCAGCCGACGATCACTGCCGCGTTACGCACGCCGTGCCGCTTGGCCTCGCGCAGCAGGTAACGGTCCAGGCGCCATCCAGGTGTGCTGGCAACCACCAGGTCGGGGTGGTACTTATCAAACAGGTCGGCGTAGACGTCAGAAGTAAAGCTCATCTGGTAATCGATAAGCGAACGGCGGGCAAAGGATGACCGGCGCAGCAGCCAGATCATGCTTTTAATCGCCGGCAGGATACGCTTGGCGCGCGGCGAAGCCTCGACCTGCATCTGGCGCAGGTGCCCATTGGGTGCTTCCAGGTTGATCCGGTTCGAGCCACCCATCCAGCGCATAAAATGGGCCCAGTATTGGGCGGAATGGGCTGTCTTTTCGAAATAGCTGCGCACCCGGTTCAGCCGCAGCCCCTCAACGCTCAGTCCCGGCTGGCTGAATTTCGCCGAAATTTGCTCTTTAAGCCCGTCGTCGGTCAATAAAACAATCTCGATGCCGGCATCTAAGAGCGTCGGAAGCACGTCCGTCTGCAAGAAATAGACGATGGCCAGGCCGTGGTCGGCGCTCACAAAAATTCGCTTTGAAGCCATATTAAAAGGCACGCTCCTCAGGATTTCGATAATGCTTTGAACAATGCATTATATACTCTTGTCAGCCAGCGTCGGATCCATTTCGTGCGCGCCAATCTCCTTAGAACCAAGATGGTCCTTTTTTCAGCCCCTTGTTTCTCGGAATGAGCCGGCTTTATCTGGATCGATTCAGCTTGCTCTCCCCGCATCGCTCGAATCTCCACTGCCAGCTTTTCATCGACGTTGTTCCCCAGGTGGACCACATAGGGTTTGAGAAGGGAAAGGTGCAGGAACCCGGCCTCGTCGATGCGCTGGTTGAAGATCCGGTCTTCCTCGGGCGAAAGCCCCTGGGTAGCCGGGAGCGGTATCACCTGCCGGGCCAGCTTTCGCCGCAGGATGAACTGAAGGTGGGATGCCCCAATCACTGCCGGTGTGCGGCTCGCACCAAATTCGGCCGCTTTAAGCGCCCGGCTCAAGTATTTTTCCAGTCTTTCCTGGCCGCCGCCCAGTCCATTAGAGAATTCTTCGACAATTTCGCGCTCCGGCCAGTAATCGTGGATGCAGCCGGGGTCTTGTATCAATTCCTTCTCGGCTTTGCTCTCTCCCCGCAGCACATCCGCAAAACAAGGCTGCCCGGTAACCAAACCGGCCCGCGGATCTGCTTCGAGCACCTTAAGGCTCTCTTGCAGCCAACCCTGGCGGAAATAAATGTCCGAGTCGGTATACCCGATGATTTCATTCGGCAGCGCGCCGAGGATCCAGTTCAAAGCGCCGGTCTTGCCCAGGTTGTGCTTCGAAAGGAAAAGCCAATCAATAATTCCTTCTTCCTGCCATCCCTGAAGCTTTTTTTGCACTGCAGGGCTGCTGCCATTGTCGAAGACCAGAAGGTCGAACGGCTCGCCGGTGTGAGCGTGCAGACTGTCGATCTGGATCTTTAATATATCCAGAGAATTTGCGTAGTAGCCGTCAGTGTGGGGAATATACACTAACGATGCAATTCCCACGTGCTGAGGCTTATATGACGGCATTCCCAACCGGCCCGGATTCTGACCAATTCTCATCGGCTGCACCTTTTACAAATTTAATTGTCGTCTTGTGCCGCCCCGTTCCAGGTTCAACTTTAAGGCATGCCAGGCCGTACTGAAACCCGAGATTTGAGGACAGACAACTTCGATCACGTAGTTTTGAGCATAAGGATATTGCTTGCGGCTGCGGAAGGGCAATTTGAGGTACGAATAGCTGATCTCACCGCACTTCTTCACCAGGAATTTCAATCCACTGAGCAGGACGCGCGGCCTGGAACGGCCGTCCCGGTTGGCGGGATTGTTGAAACGGATGTGCGCCTTTGCACGGCCGTGCAGCCACTTTGAACGGAAGAACCAGCCCACAGACATGCGATCGGGAGCCGTATAGTGCAGCACGAAAAGCTGCGGGTCGTACCACAGGTGAGCCCCTTTCTCAGCCATGCGGACCATGAAATCGGTCTCGTCGCCGTAGCCCAGGTTATCGCCGGAGCGGCCGAAGCGCCGGGCAAACCCGCCCATGTCCTCCAGCCAGCTGCGCTGGTAGACCATATTCCCGCCCATGAACGCCTCGCCCTTGTCCAGCCAGCGCGGCTCCTGACCGAGCGAGACCAGGTGGTATTCGTCCTTGAACCAGGCCGGCTTCGGATCGACAAAATAAGGGATATACGGCCCGCCGAAACAGTCCGGGGACGGCTGCCGCTGGATGTCCAGCGCCCTGGCAACCCAATGGGCCGGCAGCGTCTCGTCGTCGTCGATAAAGCCGATCAGGCCGGATCTGGCCAGGCCGGCGCCCAGGTTGCGGGCCTCGTTGGCGCCGCGCTCGGGCTGGTGGGCGTAGCGGATATCCAGCGTACGGGTATATTTCTCTCGCCGGCACAACTCCACAGTCGGCGGATTACCGCCCGGAGTGTTGTCGACCACGATAACCTCGAACGTGCAGCCAGCTTTTTCCTGGATGACCAGAGAGTCGAGCAGCCGCTCCAGCAGGTCGACGCGCTTGACTGTCGGAATGACGAGCGAGATGTCCGGTTTTCGGTCAGGTTCGAGGCTGCGGGCAAAGTCGGTCATGCTTTGGCAATCCGGGGCGGGCTACTGGTAATACGCCTTAAAGATGCGGTCGTACAGGCCCAGCAACGCTTGGCGAACCGGCGAAAAGTTGAGGATGCGCTTCTTCAGCGTGACTCTGGATCGTTCCGCCTGCACCGGGCGCCCGCCCAAATAGGCGGGCACCTGGTTGCTCATATTCTGGGCCAGGGGTTCGGCGGTCATCAGACGCAGCAGACCGGCTTCGTTCATGCGCTGGTCCAACATGCGCACCTGCCCCATCGGCCGGTTCATGTCGAAGGGCAAGAACTGCTGCAAGGTCGCCTTTCGGGCCACGAACTGCCAGTGGCTGGCGCCGATCTGGGCTGGCACGCCGTGGTAATTCAGGCGCATATCTCCGCCGCCCTCCCACCAACTGCGCGCCTGGTCCTCGGGCGTACCCAGGCTCATCACAAAACTGCCAAAATCCTCCCAGGAGAGAAAATTGCCGACCTTGTATTCCGCCTCCGGCGTGTTCTTGGCCCATTCGATCGTGCTGCTCGAGTACTGCTCTGGCGTGCGGAACGGGCGGCTGGTGACCATGCCAACGTTGGGATAGGTCTCGAGGATTTGAACCGAACGGGAGAGCCAACCCGGGTAAAACAGGACGTCGCTGTCTGCGTAAGCAATTATCTCTCCGGGCGCCCCGGCCAGCATGATGTTCCAGGCCCCGCCCTTGCCCAAATTTTTATCGGACAAAATCAGGTATTGGATTTTCTGCTGCGCCTTCGCCTCGAGCAGGAAATCGATGGCTTCTGGACAACTGCCATTGTCGAAGACCATCAAATCGTACTCGACGTCGCCGGTGTTCTCCCAGATGCTTCCCAGGCAGTGCTTCAGCACGTCCAGCGTCTGGGCGTAAAAGCCGCTCAGGAAAGGGATGTACGCCAGCACAGCGACCGTGATCCGTTTGGGCGCGGCCACCTCTTTTACGCTTTTTGCCGGGTTTTGACCTATTCGCATTTCATCTCCCTGTTCCAGGCCAGGTAATGGCTTACATCATATTACGCATACCGCTGCAGAGCATCGTGTAGGATATTGATGAACCGCCGGGTTGAATAATTGGCCAGGATTTGATCGCGATACGCCAGAATGGCTGCTCGCCTCTGCCGATAACCCTCCCGATCCCGAATAATGGGTTCGATCGTGTCATTTTCATCCGAGATTGGATACAGCATGGTCGCCGGTAAACGGCTTTCGAGGGTTGGGTCGCCCCAATAAATTGGGACAATTCCCGCCAGGAGACAGTCCAGGAACTTTTCGGTAACATAGCCGGGCTGGCGCTGGTTTTCAAGCACCAGGGCAAATTTATAGCGCCTGAAGACGTCCATCTTGCTCATGCACACGCCGCGATAATTTGGCATGTCGCTCGGCCAACCTCTCCCGTATACATCCACAAATTGCTTCCATTCGCTGACCGCCCTGAGCCGGATCTGGTAATGGTCGCGTGGATTCAAGGTGGCAATCAAGACTGCTTTTTGTTTGCGCGGGAAAAAGCGCATGCCATAAATGGAAAGAAACATGCGCCGCGAATGACGCCACTGCGCTGCCCAGGCCTGCCAGCCGCGCTGGTCGCGGTGAGAGCTGCCGTATGTGGGCTCGTAGGGGATGATCACCGGCACGTAACCGGGCAGATACTGGTAAGTAGGATCGAAATTAAGGAACAGGTCGAATTGAGGAGCCAGTTCGTAGGCCTTTTCCCAGCCGATCTGGCCTTCGGTTTGGACGAGGACGCGCTGCCGGTAGAGCGAAAAACGTGGCGCCAATTGCTCCCACACTTTTTCATTGAGGTTGACAACAAGCAGCAGAGCATCCTTATCCGGCTCGCACGCATCCTCGGCAACCACCGGCACGCCCGGTAGGATCTCCCAAAAAGGGAAAAAAAGCGGGTAGTTCCAGTGCGGCGAAGAGCGCGTCTCCTGATATTTTAAGATTTCAGGGATGCCGTATCCGCCGATCAGGTGGATTTTTGAAATTTGGCTCATCCTTCACCTCTTAAGATTCTAGCCCAACTGACTGCCCATGCTGCCAGGCGCGAAAATCCTTAAAAGCCTTGCGCGGATGGAACAGAGCGTAAGCCGCCTGCGCAAGCGGGTAGGAATGCAGCGTCACCAGCGGGAAAACCTCAACCTCGCGCCAGAATTTCTTCCAGGAAAGGGGCATCGCCGTGATGCCTTCCGCGGTCATCTTCCGATCCGAATCGTCCAGCAAGAACGTCGTTCTGGCTCCCCCACCCAGGCGCACGTTCTCGTAAGTATCCGGGTGCTTGTGGTGAGACTGGCCCTGCGGCAGATGTGAGTAGTCGTGGTTCTGGTGGATGATCTGGATTGCATCCGAGGCATCGATGGTCGGCCAATGGTTGCGCCGGGCCCAGTAGATCATCCAGTTATCCCAGAACGCCCGCCCCACAGTCAGATCGGGAATGTCGGTAAAGCAGGTGCGCGGGAATATGAAGTAGTCGCTGCCTACCCGGCGGTGGCGCTTGCCGGTGGTCTTCACCTGATTCCACAGGCGCGCCTGCCACCCATCCGAAAAATCAATCGGAGCCGTCACATCCAGGTCCCAACGTTGACCCACGATCAGGAATTTCTCGTAGCGCTCGGCGGCTTTCTTTGCGCCCTGCAAGAAATCGGGCAAAACGACGATATCGGCATTGATATACGCCAGCAAGGGCGAGGTGCAGGCCTGGCGGCCCAACTCATAAATTGATGAAACCAGCGGCGTGCCGCCCTTATTGCGCCGGATATCCGGCGCCCGGCGCAGGTTCATTTCCCGGCATACCTCATCCAGCCCAATTTCATCGCCCACCACCACAATATCCACATCCGGCCCCAGCGCCTTCCAGGACTGGAACGCATTGCGCTGAAGGTTGATGATGTGCGGGTCGACAAACGGCTTGACGGAGGTGATGATGGTTAGAAGCGGCATACCCATTCCTTTTTGAATATCAGTTTTAATGATTGAAGCGCTGGTCGTAATCAAACATCGTCTTATGTTCGACCGCTGAATTGATCTTTGCCAGCGTCGGCTCACGCTCGAAAACGGCCAGGACGTCCAGCCAATTAAAATCCGGCTTGGCTGCCAGCCGGGCGTAGACCTGGCGCACCAGCTCCAGGTCGGGCGCTGTATCCACCGTCCAGCGCAGGCTGCCGTAATCCACGGGGGTATTTAGCACCGCCACCTTGAAGCGGCCCTCCACCTCGTAAAGGTAGGGCATGACGTGCTCGCGATCGTGGGGAGCCGCAGCTTCCCGCCAGGCGCGCTCCAGGGCGCTGAAGGAGCAAACCTCGCAGTCCAGCCCGATCGGATACGTTCGCTTGAAAGGCGGCGGCAGGCGGTTGGCGGCAAAATCGGCGCCCGCGCGCCGGAAGAGCTCGACCGTCTCGTCGACAACGCCCGGGTCGAGCAGTGGGCAGTCTGCAGTCAGGCGCACGACCGTTTCCGCCTCGAATTTTAAGGCCGCCTGGTAGAACCGGTCGAGCACGTCCGGCAGACTGCCGCGGAAGCAGGGGATGGCGCGTTCCCGGCAAAACGCGTCTACCGGATCGTCGGACGAATCCGTGGTGGTTGCGAAAACCACCTGGTCGACCGTCCTGGCCTTGCGCGTCCGCTCGACCACGCGCATCAGCATCGGCTCACCGGCAATATCCATTAATATCTTGCCTGGCAGCCGGCTCGAGCTCATGCGCCCCTGGATGATTGCGACCGTCCGGTTCGTCAATTTACACCTGTGGCCATTTCATAAGCTTCCAGCAGCCGCAGAAAATTCTTGGACCAATCGGCACGCCGCTCCGCCAGGCGGCGAGCTGCCACGCCCATTTCGGAAAGGCTTTGGCGTTCTCGAAAGGAATTCAGGATGCCTTGTGCGAGGGCCTCCGAGTCGCCATCCGGAAACAGCCAGCCCTCCTGGCCCGGTGTGATCCATTCCTTATTTCCGGGGATATCCGAAACCAGCACCGGTAATCCGCAGGCCAGCGCCTCCATGAGCGAGACCGAAGAGCCATCGCTGTGCGAGGCGCTCAGGTACAGGTCGGCTGCTTGGTAATAAGTGGGCAGGTCAGTGTTTTTCACTTGCCCGCCCAGAAAGACCCGCTCCTCCAGGCCGTGTTCGTGGATGATTTTGTGCACCAGCCCGGCCTGAGACCCGCCGCCGAGGAGCACCAGGCGCAGTTCCGGCGCCTGGGCAGCGGCCTGGGCAAAGGCGCGTACAATGCAGTCCACGCCGTAGATCGGCTCCCAGGAACGCAGGGAGAGCAGCACGAAGGCATCTTCCCACCCACGGCGCCGGCGAAAATGATCCTCATCTGCCGGTTTAAAATGCTCCAAATCGACTCCCCACGGGAACAACACCACTCGCTTTTCCGGAAAACCCAGCCTTACTGCTTTTTCCTTAACCGCCTGGCAGTCGCCGGTAAAAACGGAAGTGTGACGCAAGGCATAGCGAGCGCACCACATCTGCCAGCGGTCCTGGTCGATATCGCGCAGCAAGTCCGATCCCCAGGACATACTCACCAGTGGGCGGACCCCGCCCGCCGCCGCCAGGAAGGCCACATTCGGCACCGGGCCGGCGTGAATCACGTCGGGCTGCACCTGGCGCACAACGCGTTTGAAATCAACCCTTAGGGCAGGGAAATCCTGCCAGCGAAAGGGGGTTCGGCCGCCTTTCCACAATACCTGGCGGACCTCCGGGGGCAGCGGACGGTCTTCGATCTGTTGCCCGCGCCGCTCGAGACGCAGTGAATACACCTCGTGCTCCGTCCTCGCCAAAGAGGACAGAAAGCGGAAATCGTGCGGGGTATAATCGCGCGTGAAATACAGGAGGCGCATTATTCTTCCAGCAAGAACCAGGTCAGCTCTTTGCCAGCAGGGATATTTTGCCGGGCCGTCCTGCCGATCACTTTATCGAGGTCGAACGGCAAGATGGCGTGCGCAGGGGCAGGGCGAAGCACGTCGATCATTTCACGGCTGAAGCACTCGCCGGCTTTGATGTCGCGGGCGGCGCGCAGGCAGCGCCGCTGCAGGACGACCGTCTGCTTTTCGTTCTCCTCTACTACCTTATCCGCAGAGCCCAGGGCGGCTTCCAGGCGGCGCGTATTTTCGACCATGTCCACCCAGCTCTGCGGCGTCATCGAGAACGGGTGGTCAGGGCCCTCCCGGGTGGCATCATCGGTAAAGTGCTTCTCGATCATGCGGCCTCCCAGTGCCACTGCGCCTAGCACGGTGGCATGTCCCGGCGTGTGGTCCGAAAGGCCCAAGGTCAGGTCGGGGAACATTGCTTTATAGGTTTCGAGGACGCGCAGATTAATGTATTTCAGGTTTTCCAGGCTGCCGGTATAGTTGGTGTTGCATTGCAGCAGGATCAACTGTGGGTTCACCTTCAATATGGCGTGAACAGCCCGCTGCACGTCGCCGATGTCGGAGGCGCCCGTCGCCAGGATGACCGGCTTGCCTTTGCGGGCCATGCTCTCAAGGGCCTCGGGCCAGGTGATTTCGCCCGAACCGATTTTGAATGCCGGGACATAAGGATCGAGCATGTCGGTGGCATCAAAATCGTAGGGCGAAGAAAAATAATCAATGCCGACCCGATCGCATTCCTCTTTCAACACCGGCGTCCATTCGAATGGGATGGATGCGCCCTGGTAAACCTCGAACACCGATTTTTTCCACGCAGCCTGGTGCGACTGCTGCCCGCCCAGGGATTTGAAGCCATAATCGGAGACGATCTTGGGGGCCCGGAAGTTCTGGAACTTGGCGGCATCCGCCCCGGCTTCTTTAGCCAACCGGATCAACAGTTTGGCCCGTTCGAGGCTGCCGTCGTGGTTGGCGGAAATATCGGCGATGAAATAGGTCGGATGGTTCAAGCCGATTGTGTGCTTGCCAATTTGAATATCCATGGGTCCTCCTGTGGAAAAAAAATCGTGAAGCGTGAATCGTGATTCGAGATTAGTAGCGAGATGGGGTCACCGGGAAAGTGAGAAAATTGCTTTACGACCGCCCCATTTTTCGGATCCTTTCGGAATAACCTTCGCGGTAGCTGGCGTAATATTGTTTCAAGCCTTCAGCCTGGTCGGGGAGCGCTTCTCCAAGCGCTTTTTCCAACTTGTCCGTGCGCAGACTCAGGTTTGGCGAGCGCGGTGCAGTCAGATTCCCTTCCAGCCAGGATACCGGGATTACCAGGTCCTGGTCTAACCCAAACTGGCGGGCCAGGCGGCAGCCAAAATCGTATTTGCTCAAGCATTCGCGGCTGACGGTATGATACAGCCCGCTCAGCCCCTTGGCAGCCATCTTCATCAGCACCTTCCCCAGCATAGTCACTTCGAGCGGGCAAAACCAGACGTCCGTAAAGCCATTCGTGCGCTTGCCGGCGCGCAGGTTGTTAAAAAAGAACTCGGCCAGGCTGCGTGTGCCGCCCAGGCTCCAGCCGTAAAAATTTACCCGGGCGATAATAGCTTCCGGGTTGGCTTCGGCAACCGCCCGCTCCCCTGCCAGCTTGCTGCTGGCATATACATTGATCGGGTTGGGGGCGCTCTGCTCGCTGTATTTTCCCCGCAGTCCATCGAAGACTGCGTCAGTAGAAATATGGATCATACGGATGCCCAAGCGCCTGGCGGCCAAAGCAAACTCGCCCGGAACTTCGGCGTTCAACCGCTCGGCAAGGCCGGGATTCTTCTCGCAGGCATCCAGGTTGGCAACCGCGGCGCAGTGTAGGATCAGCTCCGGCTTGGCATCTCGGATCGCCTTTTCCGCTGCTCCTTTTTGGGTCAGGTCCACCCGGCAGGCCTCAAACGGAACGTTCGCAAGGCTGTGATCGTTGAACAGGCCAACCACCGTATGCTGCCCGCAATACTGGAGGGCAAAATTGAGGCCCAACAACCCGCTGGCGCCGGTCACCAGAATGCGCATTATTCCCCGAGCCCCCCTTCGGTCGAATTTTCAAATGGCGCCACCATCTGGCGAAGCTGGTCGAGTGTGAGCCACTGCGGGTTGGTGTTGCTGGCGTAGCGGAATCCATCCTCCAACAAGCGCCCGGATTTCTCCCATTCCCGCCCGAACCAAAGCGATTCGGCGGGTTGGATGATAAACATGTCCTCCACCTCGACGGTTGTGCGGGCTTCATCTTCCGAGATCAGCACTTCGTGCAATTTTTCGCCCGGGCGGATGCCGATAATATCGACCTCGGCATCCGGCGCAACCGCCCTGGCCAGGTCGATCATCTTCATGCTCGGAATTTTCGGCACGAAGACCTCTCCGCCGTGCATTTGCTCGATACAGCGGATCACGAAGTGAACGCCCTGGTCCAGCGAAATCCAGAAGCGAGTCATGCGGTCGTCGGTGAGGGTAACTTTGCCGTTCTGGCGCTGCTTGATGAACAGCGGCACCACGCTGCCCCGGCTGCCGACCACGTTGCCGTAGCGTACGCAGCTAAAACGGGTCGAGGTCCCGCCGGCGTAATAATTGGACTGCACCATCAGCTTTTCGGCGGACAGCTTGGTCGCACCGTACAGGTTGACCGGGTTAACGGCCTTATCCGTGCTCAATGCCAGCACTTTGGCCACTCCTGCGTCCAGGGCGGCATCGATGACGTTGCTGCTGCCCAGGATGTTCGTTTTGATGGCTTCCATCGGGTTATATTCGCAGGCCGGCACCTGCTTCAACGCCGCAGCGTGCACAACGATATCCACGCCGTGGAAGGCGCGGTGCAAGCGGGGCAGATCGCGCACGTCGCCGATGAAATAGCGCAGAGTCGGGTCGTCGAACCCGCTGGTGCGCATCTCATGCTGTTTGAGCTCATCCCGGCTGTAGACAATGATCTTTGCCGGGCGGTACTCCGCCAGCATGGTTTTAATGAATTTCTTGCCAAATGAACCGGTCCCCCCGGTCACCAGTACAACTTTATCGTTCCAATCCATGGTTACTCCAGGTAAAAGCGCATGATAGGCCGGCTCTCTTTGTGGCGGGCCACTTCAACGAACCCGACCTTCCGAAACGCGGCCGCCAGCCCCACGAACACCCAGGGATCAGGTTTTTGCTCGATTGGCTCGACCGGATAACCTTCAATGATCCTGGCTCCCTGCTGGCGTGCGTATTCAATCCCTGCCTTCAACAATGCAACCGTCACACCCTGGCGGCGGTACTCTTTTTGGACGAAGAAGCATACAACTGACCATACCGGGCGGTCATCGATCGCCCTGGCGACCCGAGAATGCACCAGACGGGGAAAATCGGGCCGCGGCCCCAGGCTGATCCAGCCAACCGGCTTCTCGCCATCGTAGGCAAGCAGGCCGGGCGGATTGCCTGAATCCGTTAACTCCGCCAGCGCCTCTTTCCGCTCTGCGCCGCTGCTGGAGTTCCACTCCTTATTGGTCTGGCGGAACCACATGCACCAGCAGTTGCCGAACGCCCCATGCGGCCCGAACAGTGTTTCCAGGTCAGCCCAACGCTCGGTTGTAAGAGGAAAAATGCTCAAGTCCATAGTTTTAAGTTCACAGTTTACAGTTTACAGTATCCAATCGTCTGTCGTCTGTTACCCGTGGTCTGTTGTCTGTGGTCCTTCTTCCTCAACCCTTGTAAATCACCACCAACGGATACTGCCCATTTTCGCCAAAATAGCGCGGGAAGCGCTCTTCGAGCCAGAACAGCAGGCGCAGCCACAGCCTGCCGCCGAGTTTGGGATGGATCAGGGCGCGCAGGAAATGCATATTCACGCTCCTCCAGACCAGGATCTTGTACTCCATTTTTCCATCGAGCTGCGCTCGCAGCCAGGCCGCGTTCTGCTTCTGGATAAAGGTGCCTTTTGGCTCGGCGGCTTTCTTTTCAGCGTCGTTCTCATCGTCCTTCTTTTCGAGAAGCAGCTCGCGCCGGGGTTTTTCGAGCCGCCAACGCACCCGGTCGGCAAAGCGCACCAGCCATCCGGTGCGGTTCATCAACGGCGAATCCGTCCAGCCGTTCACAATGACCATCGAGCGCTCGGGGGCGAGCACCCGGTAGAGATCGCCGTAGGCTTTAACCTGGTCCTCCTGAGGCAGGTGGTGCAGGGTGTGCAGCGAAACAATCCCGTCGAATACCTGGGCTTTGAAAGGCAGGTTGGCCACGTCGGCGACGACGAACAGACCCCGCTCGCCGATGCGCTGGCGTGCTTCCTTGAGCGCCACGATCGAGATATCCAGGCAGACGCGCTTCTGGTACGTTTCCGAAAAAGTCAGGTATTCGGGGTATTGGATCGGCCCAGACCCGGCATCCAGCAGGAAACGGCCGCCTTGTTTCAGGTGCCGGTTGACGCGCAGATGGCAGCGGTGGATATACTCGGCGGCGACCGGGCGCAGGTCTTCGTAACGGGCATTCTGGTAAACGCCCGAAGCGACCTTTTGCCAGCCCACGCGGTCGTAAAACTGCCTGACTTCCTGCTTGATGTCCTTATCCATAAGTAATGTGAGACCTTAAGAGAAGGAACACCTGTTGGATCAGGTGTTCCTCAGGCTCCTAAATGATCTTGCTCCAATCGATCGTATCGCCGATCAGGTAATGGAACGTGTCAGACCAATGTTCCTTGCCTTCCGGGCTGAACACTGAGCTCAACGGCCTGGCCTTGTAATCCTCCCACATCCGCACCAGGTGCCACGGGAACGGGCGGGGAAAATCGAAGAAGAAGCCGTAGACATACTGGATGGCGCGCTCTACCTGGGCATGGTTCATGCGGAAGGCCGCCGGGTTATCCAGGATCTGGCCAAGCAGCTTGAAATAAGTCACCCAAGAATCGGGGTCGTGGGTGAACCCGCGCCCGCGGTAGTGAGTCTGTCCCGAGACAATCACCGGGACGCCGTTCATTGCCATTTCCATGCCGACCGTCGTCGTGTATACCAGACCCAGGTCAGCGACCTCGATCAGGTCGTACGTATTGACTTTGTCCTTCGGGCCGATCAGTCGGATGTGCTCCGGCAGGCGGTGCAGCACCTGGTGGACAATATCCACCATCGAAGTGCCGTGCACCAACACCTCGCCAGGATGCACCCGGATTACCAACTGAACGTCGGGCCGCCCGGCAAAATACTGCACGGTGCGCGAAATCCACTCCGCCATGCTCTTGCTGAATACCTGGCGTCCCAATGTAAGGCTGTCGCCCAACACGTTGGTCGCCAGCAGCACCACCGGGCGTGAATCCAGCCCGAGCAGTTTGCGTGCCTGCTCGCCGCCGGATGCCGGCACCCCCTGCCACAGGCGGGCAAAATTCTCCCACAGCGCGCCGCGCTGGCGGGCCTGGAACAGGTTTTGCAGGCGCTCCATCTGGGCTTCGCTGAGAGGGCGCGATTGGCGCACCTTCCACATCCCCTCGGTCTCCTGGCGCATTACTTCCGAATCCTGTGCCACCCAGATGCGCTGGCGCTGGTCGCCGAACTCGTAGGTTACGGTCGGGATGCGCATGTGCTTGGCCACACGGTACACGATACCCGGCTCATTTATTGTGCCGTTTGGAATGATGACCACGTCCGGGCGCTCGTTTTGGAAGTACCATTGGGCCGCCCGCGCCGCCTCAAGGTTGCGCTCATAACGCATGCGGTAAATATCGCTGTTTTCGTCCGTCTCCTCCACCTGGAGCGTGTACTGGGAGTCATACGTGCTCACCTGGCGCACCAACGCCATCATTTCATCGCTCAATTTCGAATACGGCACGTGTAAATTCATGAACGGCATCAACTGCATCAGCGATTCGGCAGGCGAAAGCACCTTGCGAGCGTACGAGTTTTGCCTGCGCAGGTCGAAGCGATTGATCGGCTTGTTCCATTCGGAATAGGGCAGGTAACCGAGTGTTACCCGGTGCCCTTGGGCAGCCAGGGTCAGACCCAATAATGCCGTATGCTCGATCCAATAGTGCAGCGCGGCGAACAAAAAAATCTTTTTCCCGCCTGTCCCGTTTTGTTTACAGGCATTGACCTCCGAAATAATCCCAGGCAGTTCGTTTTGAAGGCCGCGTAAAGAAAACCGGCTTTGAAGCGGACCGCCGCGTTGACGAACGAGCCAGTAAAGCTCGGCTGTGAATGGGATTTGCCCCAAGATGTTCTTAATCGTCTCCTTGCCCGAGACTCTCATACTTACACCGCCTCTATTTTCCAATCCAACCGCGGGCGCACTGCGCCTAATCTTGTTTCCGTCCACTGCATGCCCGGCGCGCCGGCGGCATCTACCGTAAAGGTCAATGCCTGCTCGTCCTGGAAGAAACGCCGGACGCGGAACGCACTGGCATTCATTCCCAGAATGTAGCGGCCTTCGTTCAGGAAATCCGCCGGGATTTGGCAGCGACTCGAATAATGTCCGGCCTTGCGAGAGGAAAACTGGTCGTAATGACAGGGGTCATCCGTGTCGAACGAGGTAAAGATCATCTCGCCGCGCGTGCTCATCAAATAAATTCCAACGCGCAAGCCGGTAATGTCCGCAGATAATGCATATTCAATTTCAACCGTAACCGGCTCGGTCGAGCGTACCGTCTCGGTTACTTTTCCCTGCGGGTTCAGGATACGCAGGGCAATCGGGCAATAAGGCGCCGACGTTGCCGGGATCTCGTCCGGCTCCCAAAGCCGCTCGCCTTGCTGCGAATCGCCGCGCGACAGGTAATAATCCACTGCCTGCGGTGTCGCGGCGCGCATCACCAGGTGGCCTTTTTCAATCACGATCGCTTCCTGGGTCAGGCGCAAGATGGCCGACATGTTGTGGCTGACGAACAATACGGTGCGCCCTTCTTGGGCCACATCGTTCATCTTCCCCAGGCACTTGCGCTGAAACTCGGCATCGCCGACCGCCAGCACTTCGTCCACCACCAGGATTTCCGGCTCCAGGTGGGCAGCCACCGCAAAAGCCAGGCGCAGGTACATACCGCTCGAATAGCGCTTGACCGGCGTGTCGATGAACTGCTCGACCTCGGAAAATGCCACGATCTCGTCGAACTTGCGCTCGATTTCGGAGCGCTTCATGCCCAGGATGGCGCCATTGAGGTAAATGTTCTCGCGCCCGGTCAACTCCGGGTGGAACCCGGTGCCGACCTCCAGCAGTGAACCGACCCGGCCGCGGATTTCGCCGTACCCCTCAGTGGGGTCGGTGACCCGCGCCAGGATCTTAAGCAACGTGCTCTTGCCGGCCCCATTGCGCCCGATGATGCCGAGAACCTGTCCCTGCTTGACATCGAACGAAATATCCTTCAAGGCCCAAATGTGGTCCGGTGAATCGCCGTTCTCGCCCTGCTGCGGATGACTAATGCGGTTCAACCAGCGCAACGGGGCGTTCGCCGCCCCAACCAGCGAATCACGCAGCGTGGCGTAACGCAACTTGGCAACGCCAATGTGGTAGCGTTTTGAAAGGTGTTCGACACGAATAGCAACGTTGCTCATAAGGTCAAATAAACTCTGTAAAAATCAGATCGTATCCGCAAAACTGCGTTCCATCCGGCGAAAATAAAATAACCCGGACACCAATAGCACAATTACCATAATCACCGAGATAATCATGATCTGGTCTGGCGGGCTGCCGCCCAGCAGCGCCCAGCGAAAGCCCTGGATAACGCCGGTCATCGGGTTCAATCCATAGATCAGGCGCCAGGGGAAATGAGTCGGAATCATATCAATCGAATATGCCACCGGAGAGGCATACATCCACGCCTGCAAGAGGAACGGGATCATCTGCTGCACGTCGCGATACTTGACGTTCAATGCCGACAGCCACAAGCCAACCGCCAGGGCGGTTGCCAGCGCCAGGATCAACAGGAAAGGTAGAAAGATAACCGTCCAGGTCACATGCACGCCGTAGACGATCATCAATCCCACCAATACCAGGAACGAAAAGCCGAAATCCACCAGCCCGGCGGAGACTGCCGAAATCGGGATGATCAAGCGCGGAAAGTAAATCTTGGTTAATAGGTTGGAATTACTGACCAGGCTGACACCTGCCCGCTGCAGGCTGCTCTGAAAGAGCTGCCAGGGGAGCAATGCCGCATAGCTGAACACCGGGTACAGGTCCTGGGGAATGGTCGAATCAGTCTTCAGGTTTGCCAGCCGGCCGAAAATGATGGTGAAGACTACCATGACCATCAGCGGCTGGATGATTGCCCAGGCGATTCCCAACACAGCCTGTTTGTAGCGCACTTTGACGTCCCGCCAGATTAAGAAGTAAACCAACTCGCGGTACGCCCACAGGTCCGAAAGGTTCAGGCTTTTCCAACCTTTAGCTGGCTTCAAATAAGTGATCGATGTTAAAGCTTTGCTCGCCATAGCCCTCTTCCCATAAGCGTCAGGACCCGCATTCGTCCCAATCGATGACGACTTTCAATTCGCGCACCTTCAGCACCGGCACACAGCGGTCTTGTACGATGCTCATCCCCTGTTCCAGGCAGGTCAAGCGGCAGACGTCCGCCACGTCGCCTTCGCCCTCCAGGCGGATGCAGGTATAGCCGGCAAGGCGTACCTGGTCTAATTGTTCAATCATGCGCTGGCGCACGAGCCGGTATAGACGAAAAGAATTCTGAATGTAATCGAGCGTCATATGCGCTCGCAGGGAAATCCCTTCAGGGGTGACGATGTACGACAGTTTTCGTCGTTCTACCCTTCGGGCTTTCACGTACCCCTTGGCGATCAGCCGCTTCAAATGCCAGTTGATCGTGCCAATTGCTACACCGAGCTGTATCGCCAGGTTTGCCTGGGTCATATCCGGATCCTTGGCGATGTGCTCCAGGATGATCAGGTCTCGGTTGTCTTCAGGTGTAAGGTCCATGATGTTTGTATTTTCAACGGGTTGAATTATAACCCAAAGTGAATTTTGGCTCAAGGGGGAATCTGAAAAAGACCCGGACGACAAACCACGGGTGATAGACCATGGACGACAGGCCACAGACGACAGAGAGCAGGCAGATAAAGGCCGTGCAATGAGCATATGCTTTCTGTGGTCCGCCGTCCATGGTCTGTCGTCAATCCTCTGATATAATATTTGCCGACGATGGACATTAAAGAACTTTCTCAGGCCATGGATGATTTTGTGCGCGCCAAGGGTTGGTACGAGCCAGACAGTCCCAAAGCTCAAACGGCGCGCAATATCGCCATTTCGCTTAACCTGGAGGCGGCGGAAATTCTGGAACACTTCCAATGGTCCGAAGTCTCCAAGGACCGCCAGGAATTGGGCGATGAAATGGCCGACGTGGCCCTGTACCTTCTCCAATTGGCCAACGTCAGCGGAATCGACCTTGAAAAGGCCATCCTGAATAAATTGAACAAAAACTATACCCGCACGTGGGATACTGAAATATGAAAGTGACTGTTTTTGGTGGCGCCTCGCCTAAACCCGGCCAGCCCGAGTATATCGAGGCCATCCGCCTCGGCCGCCTGCTGGCTGAAGGTGGGCATACCGTGCTTACCGGGGGCTACATGGGCACCATGGAGGCCGTCTCGCGCGGCGCGGCGGAGGCCGGCGGACACACCATCGGCGTGACTTGCGCCGAGATCGAGCGCTGGCGAGCCAGCACCGCCAATCCCTGGGTCAAGGAAGAATGGCAGAAGCCAACCCTGGTCGACCGGCTGACCACCTTGATGGACAGCGCCGATATTCTGGTGGCATTGCCTGGCGGTCCAGGTACCCTGACCGAGATTTCGCTGGCCTGGAACCGCATGGTGATCGATGCCCTTACCCCCCGCCCGCTAATCATGGTCGGCGCCGGCTGGCGCCAGGTGTTCGCCCGGCTTTTTGCCGCCCAGGACGCGTACATCGCCCAAGAGCAGCGAAAGTTGTTGACGTTTGTCGACAGCGTGGATGAGGCCGCGGAATTAATTAATCATAATCATAGGTAGGAATTTTCGATTTTCGATTTTCGAATTTCGATTTGAAGAAACCAGCAATATTTTTTCCTCCATCTTGTTCACGAATCATCTACTCTCAATTCTCTATTCTCTACTCTCTAATCTCTTTTCTCCTTTCGAGCCAAAATGACCGACCAAAAACCAACTTCACAAGAAAAATTGCCCTTACGCAGCGAGAACTATTCGGAATGGTATAACCAACTCATCCTGCGCTCCGAACTGGCAGATTATGCGCCGGTGCGCGGCTGCATGGTCGTCCGGCCTTACGGCTGGGCGCTGTGGGAAAACATCCAGCAGGCGCTGGACCGGCGTTTCAAGGCCACCGGACACTCCAATGCGGCTTTCCCGCTCTTCATCCCCATGTCCTTCCTGGAAAAAGAAAAGGAACACGTGGAGGGCTTCTCGCCGGAGCTGGCCGTGGTCACCATTGGTGGCGGCGAAAAGCTGGAAGAGCCACTGGTAGTACGCCCCACGTCCGAAACGATCATCGGTTCCATGTATTCCAAATGGGTGCGCTCGTACCGCGACCTGCCCATCCTGATCAACCAGTGGGGCAACGTGGTGCGCTGGGAAATGCGCACCCGCCTGTTCCTGCGCACGCTGGAATTCTACTGGCAGGAGGGCCACACCGCCCACGCCGCCTCGAAAGAAGCCATGGAAGAGACCCTGCGCATCCTCGAGATCTACACGCGCTTCGCCGTGGACGACGCCGCCGTGCCGGTGATCCCGGGGCGAAAAAGTGAAACTGAGAAATTTGCCGGCGCAGTCAATTCCTTCACCATCGAAGCCATGATGGGCGACACGAAGGCTCTCCAATCCGGCACCTCGCATTTCCTGGGCCAGAACTTCGCCAAGGCTTTCGATATCCAGTTCCTGGATGAAAACAACACTCTCCAGTATGCATGGACCACCTCCTGGGGCCTGTCGACCCGGTTCATCGGGGCGATCATCATGACCCACGGCGACGATCAGGGCTTGAAGCTGCCCCCGAATCTGGCGCCAATCCAGGTGGTGATCGTGCCCATTGCCCGCAGCGACGACGAAAAGGCGAAAGTGATGCCGGTCGTCGAGCGTTTACGCCGCGAATTGGCCGAATTCCGGGTCAAGGTGGATGACCGCAGCGAGGTAACCCCGGGGTTTAAATTCAACGACTGGGAGATGCGCGGCGTGCCCCTGCGCATCGAGGTCGGCCCAAAGGACGTCGAGAAGGACGTGGTAACCGTGGCCAGGCGCGACGTGCCCGGCAAGGCCGGCAAAACTACCTTCGGCATGGGCCAGCTTTCTGCCCAGGTGGCGGACCTGCTGAAAGATATCCAGGCATCCATGTTGGCCAAAGCCGCTGCCTTCCGCGATGAACACATCCACGATCCCAAGGATTACGAAGAGCTGAAATCGGTCGTCGAAAACGGCTGGGCTCTGTCCTGGTGGTGCGGCAGCAAGGAATGCGAAGCACAGGTCAAGGCAGACACCAAGGCAACCACCCGCTGCCTGCCGATGGAACAGCCCGGCGGCAGCGGCCGCTGCATCGTGTGCGGCCAGCCCGCCCACGAGAAGGCCTACTTCGCCAAAGCATACTAAGCAGGCCAGAGAGGAAATGGCCGCGGTCCAAATTGCCCGCCTGAAAAAAGAGGTCGCCGCCCTCGGCGCCCTTTTTTCACGTCCCGACGAGCTCAAACGCAGCCTGGATACCATGCTGGATTTTTACGCCGACCGGGTTTACCGGGCAGGCCACAGCGTCCCGCCCACCCCAAATCTGCTGGCCTATCACGTCCATCCGCTGGTAATCCAGCAGATCGAGCTGGAATTTCAAAGCAAATACGCAGAGGATGAGGCGGGAGCTATGGCGTTGGCTGAGGTCTTGTGGGCCGACTGTCACATTGAAACTCGCCGCTTAGCCGTCTTCCTGATCGGCCAGTTGTCTCTGGAACCGCCACAAGCAATTATTCAATGCATCCAGGAATGGGCCAAACCAGGGGAACCCGCCGAAATCCTGGCCCTTTTGTTCACCGGCGCCACAACGCGCCTGCGTAAAGAACAACCCGCCGCCTGGCTCGACGCCATCCAGGCCTGGCTGGACAAACCCTCTCCGGCTGAACAAGGCCTGGGGCTGGTGGCGCTGCAAGCGCTGGTCGAAGACCGCCAGTTCCTCAACCTGCCGCCGGTTTACCGCATGGTCAGCGGCTTCATCCATTCTCCCCATCCCCGGCTCCAGCACGCCCTGCAGGACCTGTTGGAAGCCCTGGCGCGCCGCTCGCCCACCGAAACCGTGTATTTCCTGCGCCAGCTCCTGGGCTCGCCTACACCTGCCAGCTCAATTCGCATCATTCGCCGCATATTGCCCCTTTTCTCACCGGAAGGCCAGGCCAGTCTGCGCCAGATGCTGAACACGCGTGATTGAATCACTGAAAATTTCTGGTATAATCCCCAGCATTGACTGGACCTGCTGGCGGCTGCGGCTGCTGGTATGGAGACCTGCCGAAAACTAAGAAAGGAGAAAGCAGACGTCATGGGTTTAAATAAGGAAGTAAAGACAAAAGTGATCACGGATTACGCCACACACGAAGGCGATACCGGATCCCCCGAGGTTCAGATTGCAATTCTGACCACCCGGATCACCCAGTTGACCAACCACCTGCGCACCCACAAGCACGACGAATCCTCTCGCCGCGGCTTGCTCGTGCTGGTTGGCCAGCGCCGCCGGTTACTGGCATACCTGCGCAGCAAGAACTTCAGCCGTTACAGCGCCGTCAGCGAAAAGCTGAACCTCCGCCAAAAATCATAAGATTACCTTTTGCACTGAATGTGGCGTTTATTGTGCGGG
>DBMK01000275.1 GCA_002298885.1 Anaerolineaceae bacterium UBA700 | reverse complement strand
AAACTTCCCTATCCTCTATTATTGCTATTTTATTGTTCCCCCGTGAAACACTAACTTATACAACAATTGTCCCTCGAGCAGGATTTCCTCGTGTCCCTCGAACAGCTCGAGCACGCCGCTCCACTCGCAGCGGTATTCGAATCCGCCTTCGTTGTAATAGCGGGGACCGCGGTACGGCGCCTCGACGGGGAGTTTAAGCAGCGCCCGCTTGTGGAAATCGGCGAACCCCTCCGGCGTGGTGTCGACCATCATCCAGCCGTAATAGTTCATGCCCCATACCGGCACTCCCCGCCGCCACACGACCTCTTCGCCAACGAAACGGAAACCGCCCAGGTAGCTGTCCAGGTAATAATACTCGCCCCGCTCGTAGGGCAGGTCGTATGAGGCCGGCCGCGAGGATTCCGCAGGCTGCCCCTTGCCGGCGTACGTTTTTTGCTTGGCTTCGATCAGGAAGCGGATAAATTCAGGCGCGTTTTCGAGCATCGGATTCCTCCCCGTGGAGATCGACCGCGGGCATGGCCCGCGGACTGCGTATCAAAAAAGATGTACAAAAAGGATTTTGTATATATAATGATACGCGATTTCCGAAAATTGCCAAAATTCAGCCGGGGTGATTTTACGAGCGCCATTCTCGCAAAGATTTCTCCCGGCAACTCAGCTTCGCGGAGGCTACAACCATGCCACAAACATTGAACCTGCCCTGGGGGCGAGAGTCGCTCGATTTATCCCTGCCGGACGGCTGGCAGGTGACCGGGATGATGAAACCAGCGGCCCTCCCCGGCGTTGCCGACCCGCGCCAGGAGGCCGAGCGGGCCCTGCAGAACCCCATTGGCATGGCCCGCCTGTGCGAGCTGGCGCGGCCGGGCATCAAGATCGCCCTGGTCGTCGACGACGGCAGCCGCCCCACCCCGGTGCACCAGATCCTGCCGGCCGTGCGCCGCGAGCTGGAGAGCGCCGGGGTCGTTGCCGGGCAGATCACCGTTGTGCCCGCCCTGGGCCTGCACCGTCCCAGGCCCGACGGCGAGGTGGCCGGGCGCCTGGGGCCGCAGAATTGGCCCGGGTTGAAGATCGAAAACCCGCGCTGCGACGATCCGGCCGCCCTGGTAGACCTGGGCGTCACAAGCCGCGGCTCCCCCGTACTGGTGAACAAGACCGTAGCCGAGGCGGACCTGGTCATTTCGATTGGCTGCATCGAACCGCATCTCATCGCCAGCTTCGGCGGCGGGTATAAAAACCTGTTCCCGGGTGTGGCCGGGCGGGCCATGATCGCCCACAACCATTCGCTCAACTGCACCCCGGCCACGTTCAACACCGTCGGCCAGCCGATCGAGGGCAACCCCATGCGCCTGGACCTGGAGGAAGCCGGTTCCATGCTCAAGCCGCCGGTGTTCATCGTCAATGCCGTGCTCAACAGCGCACTGCAGGCGGTGCGGGTGGTGGCGGGACATCCCATCCAGGCTCACCGCGAGGGCACGCGGGTTAGCGCCCAGATCTACGGCGTGCAGATCCCGGCCAAGGCCGACATCGTCATCACCGACTCGCACCCGATGGACTCGGACCTGCGCCAGGGAGTCAAAGCGCTGGGCAACACCGTGAACGCTGTGCGCCGCGGCGGCCTGATGATCACCCTGGTTAGAGCCGCGGAGGGGGTTGGGGTGTTCGGCCTGGCCAACCGCAAGCTGCCGCTGGGCAAGCGCGCCCTGCGCCTGGCCGCACCGGTGCTGCTGCCGCTGGTGCCGAAGCTCAAGCTGAAAGGGATGGGCGAGGAGGACAAGTTCTTCCTGTATTTCGCCCTCCAGGCCATGCGCCACGCCACCCTGCTCATGTATGCCCCCACCATCCCGGCGGCCACCCAGGCCAACCTGCCCTTCGTCGATTTCGTCCCCGACGCCCAATCCGCCATCGAAGCCGCCCGCCAGCGCTTCCCCTCCGCGGCTAAGGTGTTGGTCTTCCCTCACGGCGGAAGTACATATCCGATCTTGCCATAAAGGCTTTTTTTCACCACACACGTGCCCTGGCACCGCCCGACAGGGCAGGTGTGTGGTGAAATTAAAATTAATCGAATAATTTTGGATATAAATAGTAGAAAATAGGGTATTGACTTTAATCTGCGATTAAGCTATAGTATTCGCATCAGGTTGCTGGCAGTTCTCGTTGGATGCAGATGGACAACGGCTCTCGGCGGGTACGCGGGAGCTTGTTTTCGTTAAAAGGCACTTCAAGGGGACGCATACAGCATCAAATTTCTTTTTTTGATTCAAAGGAGTTAAAAAAGCAATGGCAGACCGTTTTGTCGGAACCGTAAAGTGGTTCAATACCCAGAAGGGCTACGGATTCCTGGCACGCGAGGGCGGCGAAGATGTTTTCGTTCACTACACCGCCATCGTTTCTCAGGGCTTCCGCAACCTGGTTGAAGGCCAAAAGGTTGAATTCTCGATCGAGAAGGGCCCCAAGGGTCTCCAGGCTGTAAACGTCGTCCCCCTATAGTTCGCAATTTTTGCAAGCGGATTGGCCAGCCCCGGGCTGGCCAATTCATTTTAATAATCCTTGACGATTTGCCAGCCCCGCGGTATATTTAGGCCGCTGCCCGAGAGAGCAGCGCCATGCCCCTGTAGCGCAATTGGACAGAGCGTTTGCTTGCGGAGCAAAAGGTTGCAGATTCGAATTCTGCCAGGGGCACCTCAGAAGAATAGGCCTTGCGGGGCCTTTTTATTTTTAAGGTTGCAGATCCCCGGAAGGGGACGATGTTCGAATTCTGCCAGGGGCACCTCAGAAGAATAGGCCTTGCGGGGCCTTTTTATTTTAAGGTTGCAGACCTCCCCGATTTGGGGTTATTTTGGGCGGCTTCGCCGCCCAAAA
>DBMK01000020.1 GCA_002298885.1 Anaerolineaceae bacterium UBA700 | reverse complement strand
AAGGGGGCAGGGGGGTTAGGTCGTATTAATGGTGCCGGCGTTTTTTCTTGCCGCCGCCCATTGACTGGGCGGGCGTCTGGGGGCCGACCACAGCCGGTGTAGGACGCTGGGCCGGGGCGGGGGCCTGGGGCGCAGCCGCAGGCTGAGCGGCGCCGGCAGGTTCAGCCGCAGCTACCGGCGCCGGGGCGCGTTCCACACTGGCTTCGGCGCCGCGGCGGGGCTGGGTGGTGAACATGCGGGCGATCACTCCCTGGCGGACATCCGAGAGCAGGGTGCGGAACATCTCGCTGGCCCGGCCTTTGTACTCCACCAGTGGGTTGCGCTGGGCGTAGGCTTCCAAACCGATCGAAACCCGCAGCGCCTCCACCTTGGTCAGGTAATCTACCCACTGCTCGGAAATCACGCCCAGCAGCAGTTGGCGGTAAATCTCGTTCTGCAGGCGCTTGCCCAACACCGCGCTCACCAGCTCAACGTCCGCCGGGCTGAAGGTGGTGATCGGCCGGCTGTACAGCTCCTCGAAGCGTTCGGGTCCCAGCGCTTCGGACAGCAGGCCTTGCAGGTGCTCGTCGAAATTCTGGAAACTGATCTCGGCCTGCTGCGTGAGGCGCAGCCATTCGGCGCGGCCCCATACCCGTTCCAGCGCCTCGCGGGCGCCTTCCAGGTGCTCCACCACGGCGTCGGTAATATCCTCCGGGCTGCGGTTTTCCAGCAGGCGGGCGGCCAGGAAGTTGTAATTCAGGCGGTTGTAGCGCCGCCAACCCTGGCGGTGCGTCTTGCGGTCGAAGGCCAGCCGCGAACCGGTTGCCATGAGCTGCATCAGCGCCAACAGGTTGCGTTCTTCCAATGCGGAGTCGCCCACTCGCTCCAACACCGGGTCGAGGTCGTGGGCGATCTGCCCCGATTCACCCAGCAGGCGCTGCAGGCGGGCGTTGAGGGTCACTTCGGTCGCCTGCATGATCTGGTCGGCGATGTCCTCGTAACTCAACCCGGCCAGGTTGGCCAGCTTGAGACCGATGCTTTCCTCCAGGCGGCGTTCAATGGCGCCTAACAGGCGGTTGGCGGTCAGCGCCAGCAGCCCGGCGTCGATCTGGGACCGGATGGCCTCCTTCACGTCGTCGTCGCCATCCGGTAAACGGCGCATTTGCTCGGGGTTCAGTCGAAGCTGGGCGCGCACTGCGGCCTGAAGCTCCTCCAGGATCTCCATCGGGCGGCGCGGCTGGGGCGCCTCCTCGCCTTCATCGACCTGCGGATTTTCCAGGCCCTCGAAGAAGGCATCCAGCGTGTCGAACCGCTCCTGGCGTTGGGCTTCCAGGCTTTCCTCGGTCTTCTCGAGCATGCTCTTGGTGCTGCGCAGGACGTGCTCTTTTTCGGCCAGCAGGGCCGATTCGGCCAGGGCCAGCAGGGCATCCCGCGCCTGGTAGCGCGGCTCGCCCTTCGCCGGGACCTTGGCCCGCACCTCGTCCAGCAGCAGGCGCAGGTTGTACGAGGGGTAAAATATGTCCTCGAAATCGATTGGCGGCTGGATCTCGTCCAGGTAGGCCAGTAGCTTCCACGGTCCTTCCTCGTCTTTGAGCGAAGCCGGGATGCGGATCTGCAGCTCGGTGCGCGGCATATCCAGCACGTCTTCGCTCAAGTCCTCTTTAGTGAAGACCCGATCGCGCTGGCTGTAAATGCGCTTGCGCTGGTCGTTGAGCACGTCGTCGTATTCGAGCAGGTGCTTGCGTACGTCAAAGTTGGAGCCTTCCACCCGTTCCTGCGACTGCTCGACCAGCCGTCCGATGATGCCGCTCTCGATGGGCAGGCCTTCGTCGATGTTCAGGCGTTTGAACAGGCTTTCGGCCTGTGCTCCGCCGAACAGGCGCATCAGTTCGTCTTCCAGGGAGAGATAGAAGCGCGACGAACCGGGGTCGCCCTGGCGGGCGGCGCGGCCGCGCAACTGGTTGTCGATGCGGCGTGCCTCGTGGCGCTCCGAGCCAACTACGTGCAGACCGCCCAGGGCGCGCACCTGCACCATGTCGTCCAGGTACTGGATAAAGGCCTTGACCGGTTCTTCATAAATGCCGATCTGGTCCGGGGTCAGCTTGAGCAGGGCCTGCTTGCGTTCCTCGTTGGACATCTCATACGGATCGGGGTAACCCGCACTTCTCAGCACGCGCACCACGTCTGCCAGCAGCTCTTCGGGCAGGTCGCCGCCCAGCTTGATATCCACGCCGCGGCCGGCCATGTTGGTGGCGATGGTGACCGCCCCAAAGGCGCCGGCGCGGGCGATGATCATCGATTCCTCGTCGTGCTTGCGGGCGTTCAACACCTGGTGTGGGATGCCGCCCTGCAGCACCTTAACCAGGCGGGCTTTGTGTTCCGGCTCCAGCTCTAGGATCTCCAAAAGGCGGTCCAGGTTTTCCGGGTCTTCCAGGCTCAGGTTGGCATCCAGCTTCAACGAGCGCGCCAGCGAGCGCAGGTCGCCGATATCCAGGCCCTGCAGGGGTTTATTCAACGGCATCAGCTCCGGAATGGCGCGCTCGGACTCCTGGAGCTTATTCTTGCGCATGTACAGCTCGCGCACCAGGCGCACCTGCAGCAGGCGGCGGATCGGCTCGGCCGACAGGCGATCGGCCAGGCGTTCGGAATGCTCGACCGAGGTCGTGCCGATCAACTGCGGGCGCCCAATGATGTGGTAGCGCACAATCTCGGTGGTGATGGAGCGCAATTTGGCTTCTTCGGTGCGGTAGACCACATCCGGAAAGTCTTTGCGTTTCCAGTACACCGGCCTGCGGGATGCATCGTCGCGGTGGGCGTAGGCCGTGAATTTATAACCGTCCTCATCCTTGGTCTCGAAAGCCACCAGCTCGGCCCCGGTCTGGTCGGCAGTATATTCCAGGTTGGTCGGAATGGGCAGGACGTCCAGCTTGTAAATCTTGTAGAATTCTTCCGCCTCAGTCAGGGCCGTGCCGGTCATGCCAGCCAGCTTCTCGTACATGCGGAAGTAATTTTGAATGGTGATGGTGGCGTAGGTGACGTTTTCGGGCTCGACCTTCACGTTTTCCTTGGCCTCGATAGCCTGGTGCAGGCCGTCCGACCAGCGCCGCCCGGGCATCAGGCGCCCGGTGAATTCATCCACGATCACCACCTTGCCGCTCTGCACCAGGTAATCCTTGTTGCGGTGGAACAGGTGTTGGGCGCGCAGGGACTGCTCCAGGTAGCCCATCAGGCGCGCCTGTTCGGGGGTGACATCCTCGGGGCGCTCCGGGTCACGCAGCGGGATCGCCAGCAGCTCCTCGACGTGCGCCTCTCCCATCTCGGTCAGGGCTACCGCATGGTCCTTTTCATTCACCTCGAAGTCCTCAGGACGCAACTGGCGCACGACGGCTGCCATCTGGGCGTACCAGCTCACGTCCTCCGAAGCCGGCCCGGAGATGATCAACGGGGTGCGCGCTTCATCGATGAGGATGTTGTCGACCTCGTCGACGATGGCGTAATAATGGCCGCGCTGGACGCGCTCGCCCAGCGAGTTGGTCAGGTTATCGCGCAGGTAATCGAAGCCGAATTCGCTGTTGGTGCCGTAGACGATGTCCGCCAGGTAAGCCTCGCGCCGCGGCACCAGCACCAACTGGTCCTGGTCCTCCTTGGGGGAACGCTTGCTCAGGTCGACCACGAACGCCATTTTACCGTTTTCGGTGCGCGAGGCCATCTGCAGCACACCGGCTTTCAGCCCGAGCGCATCGTAAATGGGCGCCATCCAGCGGGCGTCGCGCCGGGCCAGGTAGTCGTTCACCGTGACCACGTGGACGCCCTTGCCCGACAGCGCATTCAGGTACACCGGCAGCGTGGCCGTGAGGGTCTTGCCCTCGCCCGTGCGCATTTCGGCGATCTTGCCNNGGCAGGGTTGCCACCAGGGTCTTGCCCTCGCCAGTGCGCATTTCTGAGATGCGTTTGCGGTGCAGGGCGATCCCGCCGATCAACTGCACGTCGTAATGGCGCAGGCCGATGGTGCGCTTGGAGGCTTCGCGCACTGCGGCGAAGGCCTCGGGCAGCACTTCGTCCAGCGCATCCTGCTCTGCCTGCTGGCGTTCTTTCTCGTCCTCGATACCTTCGCGCTGCTCCGCCACCCGCCGGCGGAATTCGTCGGTCTTGGCGCGCAGCGCCTCGTTGCTCAGCTTCTCGTATTCCGGCTCGAGGTCGTTGACCTCCTGCACGAGCTTCGAGAATTCCTGGATATCTCTTTTAAAGGGGTCTCCCCCGAAGATTTTGGCGATTTTCTGGAACATACCTTCACCTTTCGGGGGGAATTATACTATAGACAAGAAAAAGCCCGATTGCTCTTCGGGCTTTTTCTTGTCTATGGGGAAATAACCCCACCCCCTTCAGGGGAGGGGAGAAGTACTTATGCAGAGTTTTTGGCGGGTATATCCGCCAAAAACTCTGCGCCGCCTTTCTCCCCCTCTCCACCCCGTGGAGAGG
>DBMK01000003.1 GCA_002298885.1 Anaerolineaceae bacterium UBA700 | reverse complement strand
GTTTTTTATTTTATGCGTGCGGCTGCGCCGCACGCATAAAATAAAAAACAAATTATTCATACTGCGGGTTGCGCAGGAAGCGCAGCTGCAGGTAACTGATGATCACCAGGGCAACGGCGACGACGGTGGCCAGGGCGGCGCCGTAGCCGAACTCCAGGAAATCGAAGGCCTGGTGGAACGAATAGCTGAGGGCTACTTCGGTGGTGCGCATGGGGCCGCCGCCGGTGATAAAGTAGACCGAGAGGAACACGTTGAAGCCGCCGATGAGCAGCATGATCAGGGTGAAGACGATGGTCGGGCGCATCAGCGGCAGGGTGATGCCGAAGAAACTGCGCCAGCGGGTGGCGCCATCCACGGCGGCGGCCTCCTCCAGGTCCTTGGGAATGCCCTGCAGGGCGGCCAGGTAGATCACCATGGACCAGCCGATGCCCTTCCAGATGCCCAGGATGTCGATGGCCACGAAGGCTGTGCCGGCCTGCTCCAGCCAGGCCACCGGCTCGGCCGCCAGGTGGAACACGTCCACAAGGAAATAGTTGACCAGCCCCTCGGTCTGGAAGAAATAGCGGATGAGGAAGGACACGATCAGCCAGGAGGTGATGACCGGGATGTAGTAGACGGCCCGAAAAAAGGCCCGGCCGCGGCGGATGCTGTTGAGCAGCACGGCGGCGGCCATGGCCAGGGCCATCTGGGCCGGCACGGTGATGAGGGTGTAGGTCACCGTGTTCTGGATGGCGGTGATAAAGGTGGGGTCGTTGAAGGCGCGCACATAATTATCCAGGCCGATGAAGGTGCTGGGCTTGGTGGGCATGATCGACCAGTTGTAGAAGCTCATCTGGATGCCCTGGAACAGCGGGAAGATCTGGAAGACCAGGAAAAAGACCAGCCCGGGCAGCAGGAACAGGTATGGGATGAGCAGACGCTGGGTCTTCAAGCTGATGTGCACGCGTTACTCCAGGTTTTTATCCGCGAATTTCGCGAATTTCACTAATTTTTGGCTGGCAAGGGTGTTTTTTGGCGACTTCGTCGCCAAAAAACACAGCATCATCACATTTCTTGTAGGGGCGGCCGGTTGGCCGCCCCTACAAGAATTTTACACTACTGGGTCTTTAGAAGCGGGTCGATCTGCTTGACGGCGTCGTCCAGGGCCTGCTGAACAGGCGTCTTGCCGGCCAGGATGGCCGCGCCGGTGTTGGTCATGATCTCTTCGATCTTGCTCCAATTGGGGTGCGGGGTGCGGGCTTTGGCGGTCTTGAGCTGGTCGAGGAAGATGCCAAAGAAGGGGTGGTTCTTGATGGTGTCTGTGCTGGCGGCGTCCTTGAGGACGGGCATCTGGCCGACGCCGGCCCACTGGAGCTGGACGTCCATCGAGTCCATGAACTTGATGAACTCAGCCGCGGCGGCCTTCTGCTGGCTCTGCTGGAACATGACGATATCCTCGCCGCCAACCACGGAGATCGAACCGCCCTTGCCGGCAGGCATGGGGGCGAAGCCGTAGGCCTTGCCCTTGAACTGGCTTTCGAAAGCAGGCGGGAACCAGGGGCCTTCGAGGATCATGGCAACTTCGTCCTTGCCGAAGGCGCCCCAGGTATCCAAACCGCCGCCCTTGATACCGGGATTGATGTAGCCCTTATCCACACCGTCCTTGAGGAACTGGTAGGCGGCGGCCGAGGCGGCGCCGTTGTAGGCGCCGGTGGAGGTGGTGATGCCGGCGTCGGTGACGTCACCGCCGAAGGACCAGATCCAGGGATTGACCGCCCAGGCATAGGTCCCGCCATCGGCGAAGCAATACTTCTTGGGGCCGAGGGCTTTGATCTTCTCGCAATCGGCCAGGAATTCATCGATGGTGGCGGGAGCCTTGTCGATCTTGGCGGCGGCAAACATGTCCTTGTTATAGACCAGGACGCGGGTGTTGGTATCCAGCGGCAGGCCGTAATAGTGGCCGTTGAAGTAGTTGGTGGAAAGCGGGCCGGGCAGGAAGGTGTCCTTGAGGGTGGCAAAATCGGGCATCACCTGGTCGAGCTGGGCCAGGGCGTTCTGATCGGCCAGCTCGGGCACCCAGATGATGTCGATGCGGGCCACGTCGGGGGCGGTGCCGCCCGAGAGGGCAATGAGCAGCTTGCGGCGGAACTGGTCGTAGGGAATGTTGACGGCCTGGACCTTAATGTTGGGGAACTTGGCTTCGAAGGCGGGGATGATGGTGCCCTCGAGGAACTTGGTCTCCACATCCGCGTTGTAGCCGTGCCAGAAGGTGATGGTGACCGGGCCGGCAGGGGCCACGGTGGGGGTCACCAGCTTCTCGGACACGACCGTCTGCTGCACGACAACGGTCTGCTGGACGGGAACGGTTTCCCTGACGACCTGGGCGGTAGGCGCAGCGGCCGGCGCGCAGGCCGCAAGCAGCATCGAGAACAAAATCAGGATGCTAAAGACAGAAAAAGCGATCGAACGTTGTTTCATGGGTGACTCCTCTGAAGGGATAGAGAATAGAGAGTAAACTTTCTTTCTTTACTAAACAAATATACTTTCCGGCAAATAAAAAGCGGCCTCAGACCGGGATGGCGTTCGTTTCCTGGTGCACGGGCGACTCGAACAGTTCGCGCAGCACCAGGCTGGCGGCGCCGCGGGCCCAGGCGTCGTCGCCCCAGGGCTCGATGCGGATGCGCTCGTCGCTGCGCAGGGCCGGCATGGTGTGCTCGTCGACGGCGGCGCACATGGGGTCGAACAGCCACTTGCCGAAGCGCACCCCCTCGCCGCTGATGATGATGCGCTGGGGGTCGAAAATGTTGACCAGGTTGGCCACCGCCCGCCCCAAAATGGCGCCGGCGCGGCCAAAAACGGCACGGGCAGCCTCGTCGCCGGCCTCGGCCAGGGCCAGCAGCTCGCCCACGCCGGAAAGCGGGCGCCCGAGGGCGGCGTTGGCCATGCGCACCAGGCCGGGGTCGCCCACGAAGGTCTCCAGGCAGCCGCGCTTGCCGCAGGCGCACTGCGGGCCGTCCGGTTCGACCACGGTGTGGCCGAACTCGCCGGCCCCGCCGTGCCCGCCGCGGTAGAACTGGCGGTTGACCACGATGCCCATGCCCACCCCGCGCCCGACCGTGATGGTGAGGAAATCGTCCACGTCCTGCCCGGCGCCGAACCACTTTTCAGCCAGGGTGAGGGTGTTGACATCGTTATCGATGTACACAGGTGCCTGGACGCGGTCCTGGAGCAGGTCACGCAGCGGCAGGTCGGCCCAACCCAGGAAGGGCGACTGGCGCAGCAGGCCGCGCTCGGAATCGACGATGCCGGCCAGGCCCAGCCCAACCCCCAGCAGGCGGGAGCGAGCCACGTTGGCCTGGGCCAGCAGCCCGTCCACCATGCCGGCCAGGGCGGCCAGCACCGCATCGGGGGAGGTGCCCGGCAGGGCAACCACCTGGCGGGTGATGATGGTGGCCTCCAGGTCGGTGAGAGCGCCCACGGCGTGGTCCTCCATGAGCTTAATGCCGGCCACGTAGCGCCCGCCGGGATTGATGGCCAGCAGGATGGGCCGGCGCCCTCCACTCGAGTCGCCGGTCTGCTTCTCGAAGATGAGCTCCTCGGCGATCAGGTCGGCGGTGATGGCGGTAACCGTGGCCGGGCTGAGCCCGGTCTGGCGGGCCACCTCGGCGCGCGCTACGGGTCCCAACGTCTTGATGGTGTTGAGGATGACGGAGCGGTTGATGGCTCGAATGAGGTCGCGGTTGCCGAGAGGAGTAGGGAACATACTTTGTTTGTTTAGCGAATAAAGATAGTTATATATTAGCGAATCGGAGGGCGGTTGTCAAGAGGGAAGTTTAAGTTCACAGTTCACAGTTTACAGTTTACAGTTCACAGTTTACAGTCGGTCAGTCAGGCAGTTGGTCAGTTTAACCGCGAATTACACGA
>DBMK01000178.1 GCA_002298885.1 Anaerolineaceae bacterium UBA700 | reverse complement strand
GCATCTATTTTTAAAAATATTTATCCCACGATCTCTAAAAGGACTCTGCGTTTGCGGGCCAGCCGTTCGCACTTGGAGCATACGTTAGACTCGGGCAGTTCCAGCAGTCTGCCCACGTCCTTCCAGGCGTAATCTTCCGGGGCGTAGCCGCACACCGCCCGCAGCCTCCCGCTGCGCTTCTCCGAATAATCCAGCAAAATGTGATACACCTGGTTGCGCGGCACCGGCTCCAGCAGTGGATACTGCCTGAAAACGAAATGCCCACCGTTGAGTTTGAACTGAATTTTGGCGTTCAACCTGTGCCTGTTGAAGGTAAATATACTGTTCCGCCTGGGGTCGTTAAATTAATTATATTTATTTTTCAGGAATCAATATATTCCGCCAATTATGGACTGGCGGAAGGAAAGATATCGCCGGAGTATCTGCTCAGGCTGCGGCTTATCTCAAGGACGGTACCAATCCTCACGGGTCAGGGGCAGTCCGCTCGGGCCTGGGCCTTCCGGTTTGAACAGCAAGGACTGGTAGAGGTTTAAACGGCCGCTACGAAAACCGAACTCGGAGGCTGACATATAAGCCCGCCAGACCCGGTAGGTAGGTTCATCGACATAGGCAAGCGCGTCGGCGTGCCGGTTTTCCAGGTTGCCAATCCACCGTATGATGGTCTGGATGTAATGATCGCGCAGGCTCTCTACATCCCGAACCTCAAAACCGCTTTCCTCCGCCACGCGCAACGTGTGAGAGATCGGCGATAATTCGCCGTCCGGGAAGACATAAGCGTCGCTGAAAGCCCGTGGATCCCAGGTCGGCTCGTTCACCCGTCGGGCGATGCCGTGGTTGAGGAAGACCCCGCCCGGGCGCAGGATATGGTTGGCATGCTGGAAATAGACCGGGAGCTGGTCCTCGCCCTCCTGCTCAAACATCCCAATACTCACCAGAACATCGTAGGTCTCGTCAACTTCGCGGTAATCGCGCTGCTGGACCCGGCAGCGCTCCCCCAGGCCCGACGAAGCTATGCGCTGGTTGGCCAGCTCGACCTGGGGTTGTGAGAGGGTCACCCCGGTGGCGTCGACCCCGTACTTTTCGGCAGCGTAGAGGACCAACCCGCCCCAGCCGCAGCCGATATCCAGCAGGCGCTGTCCCGGTTTAAGGCGCAACTTGCGGCAGATGTGTTCGAGCTTTTGCTCCTGGGCCTGGTCCAGACTGTCTTCGGGGCTGCGGAAATAGGCGCAGGTGTAGACCATGCGTTTACCCAGGAAAAGGGCGAAAAAATCGTTCGAGACATTGTAATGATAGGCAACCGCCTGGCGGTCGCGCTCGAGGGAGTGGCGTTTTCCATTCAGTTTGGCCGGTCCGCGGCGGGACACGTGCGCATTCATCTGGTTGGGCAGGCGCATCAGGTCGCGCCCTACGTTGAGCTTGTTCTTCCAGTTTGAAGTATACCGTGCCAGTTCGTTCGCCCAATCGAAAACAGCCAGGAAATCGCCCTCGATGTCGATATCGTTGTACAGATAAGCTTCACCCAGGGCGATCTCTGTGCCGGGCAGAAGCATGGCACGTAGCGCACCAGGATGATTGAGAACAAGGGTCGCACGTTTGGGCCGGTCGTCCGGCCAGACAGTCCCATCCCAAAGCCGCACCCCGAAGCGCTCGGAATGGCCGGAAAACAATTCGCCCAGGAGCTGCAGGGTCAGCTCAACGGCATCTTTGGTCTTGACCATCTTTAATGCACTCATTGCTCCCTCCTCATGATCTACGCCATGTAGAAATATGTCCGCGCGGGCATTGGTTACCCGCTAACCCTTAAAAAACAGAAAGATTCAATAAAAATTATTCCCGCTCAATTTTTATGCTGTAATTCTTTCCTTCCCAACGGTTCTCCTCCGGCCAGAAAAAGGTGAACCCAACCTCGCTCCCCGCCGGCAGTTTCTCCGTCGGCACGTCGACGATGGATACCCCCAACCCGGTCGGGCGTGCAGAAATACTTTCTCGGGTGGCCCAGTTGTCCCGGCTCCACGAGACCGTGGCGGGCGAAAAGCACTCGATTCGCAGAGTCTTTCCGGCAGGCATCGAGCGCGCTTTATTGTTGAAGCGCCAGATCGCAAACGGCGAGCCGGTCTTATCCGCAAGATAGCGCTTTACAGGCTGCGTGGGAAGATCGAAGACTCGCCCGTCACGCAGCGAGCGCAGCAGCTTGAGGTACTCGGCGTGCGCCCAACCCAAAGGCATGGCAGAACCGGATGCCTTTCCGAAAAATAACTCCCGCTCCGGGATGTCTGCTGCGTCCCACACCTGCTCAGGCAGCAAGCCGCCCGGGTTGGCAAAGGCCTCCAGCACTCCCAGCAGGCGTTCCGCTTCGGGACGGTCGCCGGCTGCCAGGGCATAATGCGCCCGCTCGCCGGCCAGCAGCGGCCAGGCCCTCCCGATCCCGGTGCCATCAAACGGACTGCCGTCTTCGTGCTCACCATAGCCATCGTCGTTATAACGATGCCAGGCCGGTCCGAAAGGCGTCTCCACCTTTAGCAGGGCATCGATTACCTTCAGCGTGTCCAGGATGCGCGCGTCATCCGGGGCGCGCAGTCCAAAACGCACCAGGGCCAGCGCATCCGGAGAGACGATGCCTGCTGCGCGCTCGTTGCTCTCGCCCGGCGGCCGGTTCTTAATCGGGACGAATCCATGTTTTGGCGAAGCCGCCCCGGACGAATCTGGCACGGCTACCCGCACGTAATAGCCCTTCACTTTCATCTTTCTTGCCAGAGGCGTTCCGGTCACATAAATCCAGCGCTCGATCGAGTCATTCCAGGCATCCGCCGTCTGGCGTAAATAGTCGGCCACTTCCGGCTCGTTGTTGGCCTGCGCCAGGTCGGCCGCCGCCAGCAGGCCGGCGATTTCCACTGCCAGGGTGAAGGGTGAATAGCCCGGATCTTCCTCCCAGCGGTCCTGCTGGGTCACCGGGCCGTTTTTAACCAGGAAACTGGCCGCCCGGCGCACCATTGGCCACAGGCCGGCCAATTGTGTGGGAGCCAGGGCCTTCTCGCGCCGGGCCAGGTCAACCAGCAGAATGGGGAAGGCCGTTTCGTCCATTTGGATGCCGTTCCAATAGGGCCTGCCATCCAGCCACATGTTTTGCGGCCAATGTCCATCCTCCTCCTGGGTGGACTGAAGGTATCCCACCACCCGGCGGGCGTCCTCATGGGCGCCCACCGCCAGCAGCCCGCCGGCCATTTCCGCCAGGTCGCGCGGCCAGACCAGGTGGTAACCGCCCAGGTCATCGTCCCCCTTGGCGAATCCCCAAGGGATCGAGAGACTGGCGATCAGCCCGCCCGGAAATGCCTTGGCCTCATGGATGCGCGCTACCGCAGTGCTGACCCGATACAGGTCCACCTGCCCCACCGGGCGTGGGCCAAGCTCGACCAGCGACTTCTGCCAGGCGCGCCATTCGGCGATGTACGCCTGCCGCGTATTTTCAAACCCGGTGTATAGGGAGGATAGGACGCGCTGCGCCGCCTCGGCGTAATTGCCCCCGAAACCCAGCGCCAGCACAAAGCTGCCGCCGGTGGCCTTGAGATCGATCTCGCCGACCAGGGCTACATTGCCGTTCTCAGCCCGCTCATAGATCCATTCCATCTGGAAATGCTGGCTTATATCCTGCCAGCCATCCGAGACGCCCACGAAACCCACCGAACGTTTGAGCCAGGGCACGCTGGCTGCCAGGGCCAGGGCATCCGAGCCCCGCTCTGCCATCAGCATCGGGACGCCCTTGTAATCACCGACCCAGGCAGAATTATTGCTCCCCTGGTTGCCGATGTGTGGGGCCAGCAGCACGTAGAGGTGGTAATCCCCAATTTCACCGACCAGGGGGATAAAGCGGGTGGCCTGCAGAACGACGTCACGCTGGGGGTCGGACCAAATCTCCTTTTCAATCCGGTATCGCCCTTCCACGCAGCGGTTCACCAGCCGGTAGGCCGGCACGTTATCCGCCAGCGAGGCCACTTCCTGGGTCGTGCTGCGTTTTTCTTCCGAGAAAAAGGCTTTCCCATCCGTAACAATCATACCCATATCCCGAATGCAAGCCTGGTCCAGCCTGGGGTAATAGATTTCGTTAAAGATCCCGTGGCTCAGGGTAAACCAGACGTGGCTGGCCGAATTCAAGGCCGTTCCCACGCCGCTCTTTGCGCTGGAGGTCCAGCGGGGAAGAATACCCGGGGCGCCTGGGGCAAAAGTGGATTCGCTCATTTCATTCCTTTCCGTTCTTCAGATCCCACTCGACCACTACTTTGATTGAATCTTGCAAGTTTTGATTGAATGCAGCCTGAAAATCAGGATATGGAAAATGGTGGGTAATGAGTTTCTGCACGTGATCGCCCCACACCAGGCTGGCAGACAGAAGGTCATTCACGGCCATTTGATAATGGTCGCGGGCTGCATTCACGCTGCCAACCATCACCTGGTTATCCAGTACCAGTTGGCGGATCAACTCCGAACCGGGAATCTCAAGCGGACGGTCGCCGCCGGGGATTCCGGTCAATACATAGATACCGTTGGGCGCCAGTGCATCCAACAGGTTAAACTCAAGGGAAGCAATCCCGGTGCTTTCAAAGATCAGCTCCACTGCTCCAATTTGATCGTCGACCTGGTCTGCTTTCACCTGGCGCCCGTCCAGGTACTTGCCGCCGATCCATTTCAACCATTGTGGGCGCTGGGAATCGGAATCGACAATATCCAGGCCGTATACCTCAGCTCCCCGCAGGCGCAGCACCAGTGCCGCAAGCAGGCCGATCGGCCCCAGTCCAGCCACCAGGCAGCGCCGGTTGTGCAGCCAATCCGGGGTCGCCTGGGCATCCGGCAGGCGGGCCTGCTGCAGCCGGACTGCTTCGTCGATCGCCTTTTCGGCAACGGACAGCGGCTCGCACAGCACCCCAACTTTCTCGAGCGCGGCAGGGATCTGGACCACATACTGCTCTTTATCTACAACGAGTTCGGCCTGATACCCGTTCAGACCTTTAATGCCGCGTTCGAGATATTGGCCTGTCAGGCACATATCGGAACGATTCATAAGGCATGGAAGGCATTTGCCGCAGCCGCGCCGGACGGTGAAAACTGCAAAATCCCCGGGTTGGACTCGCGTGACCGCCTTTCCAACCTCAACGACCTCGCCAAACATCTCGTGACCGATAACTAATTCAGTTTGACCTGCAGGGGCATCGGCTCTTCCGCCCTGGACCTCTTCTCGGTCCGTCCCGCAGATGCCAACCCGGATGACGCGCAGCTTGATCTCGTCAGGAGAGGTGATGGATGGCTCTGGTAAATTTAGGAGATGGACATTGGTTGTACCTGGGATTACCGAAATTGAATTCATTTTTTTCCTTTTTGGCGCAACAACCCGGTTGCAAAAGAGAGGATTAAACCTGCCAGAATGCCGCCCGCAGCCAGCGCGAGGGCAGCCACCACGCCCAGGCGGCCCGCAAACCATCCCCCTATCAATGAGCCAAGCACGCCCGCCAGGGCGGAAGCTGCATTAAAGAATCCCAGACCGATCCCTTCGCCGGCAGGAGAAAGCGACGCGGCCAGGGTCGTGCTGCTGACGCTCAACAATGACCAGGCCAGCACGACCAGGCAAAATCCAGCCAGGGCCGCCCAGCCCAAACCAGGGACCTGCAAAATACCCAGAATCAGGATGGACAGGATTGCGGCCAGGCGGATGAAGAAACCAACCAGCAGAACGCGCTGGGCGCCAAAGCGCTCCGACCAGCTCCCGGCCGGCGAATACAACGCCAGGCCCAGGGCGGCTGCCAGCGCAAAAACCGACGATGAAATGTCCGGTGACACCTTGAACAGGCTTTGCATTAAGACCGGATAGAGCGAAAAAATCACCGCCGTCCCCCCAAAGGTCAGCAGCCATACCACCAGGAAAATTCCAAACGAAGAGCGCGCAATGTGACCAAATTCAGCCAGGGCTTCGGAAGTCAGGTGATGGAACATCCTCTGCGGAGAACCCAATGCCCATTCTCCAGTCTTCGCCGGGTACAACAGAACGGGCTTTTTGGAAACGGGCTGGGAAGGCGTGTGAGTGGTAATCAAGCCGATCAGGCCGGCAGCCAGCAGGAGTCCGGCGGATATCAGCATCCCTGTCGGAATAGCGCCCGGTTGGCTGAACACTCCGGCCAGGAGTAAACCCGCCACCTGGCCTCCACCGTAGAAAGTTTGCAGCCACCCGATCCTTTCATCCCACTCAGCCTGGGGATGGACTTCGACGATAAATAGATTGGCCACGGTGGCAGCTCCGCCCGACCCAAACCCCTGGAGCAGCGCCAGAAGCAGCCACAATGCCGAACCCTTGACGAAAGGGAACAGGACCAGACCCAGGGAAGCCAGCAGCATGCCTCCGACTAACAATGTTCGGTGCAATCGAAAGCGGTCCGCCAGGGATCCCCAGAGTGGAGCAGCCAGACCTCCAAAACTTATGCCGGCCATGACCAGGCCAACCTGAGCTACATTTCCGCTCGTGTTGACCAATAACGGTATCAAAATGGGAATCATGCCGGCCACGCCGGCCCCCAGCAGCGCATAGGCCAGGTACCATGGCTCCACCCAACGCAGCCAATGCCGGCGGGAATTTAAGGAAGCTTCGCTCCCGGATTTCTCCACCTAGCTGTTATATCACATAGACTTTAATTTATGTTAAGTTTTATCTTAATTGTAAATTTTTATCGCCTGTTATCATCTGCTGGGTTGAAATTGTTTTATCTTTTTTCAACAATTAATCCATGACGATTCCGACTATCCTTCGCGATACTGCGCGAGATTTTTATGCGGGTTTTATGATCCCAGCCAACTTTTAGCCGATATCATTTTTAGGTGCACTGCACATTTATTCATACCCGGTCCGAAGGATGAACTATGGAAAATCAGATCGTTGTTTTCGAGCTTGCCTCAGAGCACTTCGGCGTCAACATCGCCGCAGTTGAGAGCATCATCAAGATGCAGGAAATTACCAAAATGCCGCGCTCCCCGCGCTTTGTTGAAGGCGTGACCAATTTGCGCGGCAAGGTCCTGCCAGTAGTGGACCTGCGCAAGCGTTTTGGTCTGCCATCACAAGAAGTCAGCAAGGACAGCCGCATCGTGGTGGTCACAATCAGCGGCGCAGAGGTGGGCATGGTGGTGGACGCCGTGTCCGAGGTGCTTACCGTCCCCGCCGACTGCGTCGAACCTGCCCCGGCGATTGCCACCACGGTTGATTCGAGCTTTATTACCGGCATTGCCAAGCTGGACGGGCGCCTGGTCATCCTGCTGGACCTGGCCGAAATCCTCACCGAAGCAGAGCAAGGCGAATTAGCAGCTATCCCCACCCGTTAAGGTTTCAAGGAGTGATCTCAATGTTTTCTAATCTCAAATTCGTTTGGAAATTCTCGATATTGACCGCGATCATTCCCATCGCTGCCATTATTGTCTCAGTGATCGGAACGTTAGGGGCAGGATCACTCAAAAGCCAATACGATAACCTATATGGATTTATGCTCATCCCGATCTATAACATAGAAGAGGCCAATGTCGACCTTAAAAACCTGGCCGCAGATTTTACCGCATTAAATAATAGCTCTCCCACCGATCCCGGGCGAGCCGCGCTGGTCGATGGAATCCGCAGCGCCGATAAGGCCATGGTCGATATCATGACCCGTTACGATAATGAATGGCTGTCCACGACGAGCGCCGATTTTACGGCGACGCTGGCCGCCATGGGAAAATCGTCCCTGCAAACCGACGAGGTCAATGCCCTCAAACAATATCACGATGCCTACACCACCTACAGCGCCCAGCGAGATGCGGCGCTTTCCAGCAATGCCCCGGTTACCGACGCCCTCGCCAGTTCAATTACCCAGATGGAGACGGGAATCAATAAGCTTGTCGAAGTCAACATGCTCTTCGCCGACCTCTCCAATACGAGCGCTCAAGATACAATTTCGCAAATGCGCTGGCAGCTTATTGCCGCGGGGCTCCTGGTGAGCATCCTGGGGATTGGTTTTTCGCTCCTCCTTACCCGTTCGGTTGTCAAACCCCTGGCCCTCATCACCGAAACAGCCAGTAACCTGTCGATGGGAAATTTAAGCCGGAATATCTCCGAAGAGTCCCAAAACCGCGTGAACCGGGCCAAAGATGAGATCGGCACCGTAGGAAAGAGCCTGACAGGGGCGCGGCTCTACATAACCGGCATAGCCGAAGCTGCATCCCGGATTGCGGACGGAGATTTGACCGTTGATGTGCAGCCGAAATCGAGCCAGGATGAGCTCGGGATTGCCTTCGCCAATATGATCAGCAGGCTGCGCGAAATGGTAAATGGAATTGCCGAGAATGCCGCCAGCCTAAACGCAGCCTCGGGCCAGTTAGCCAGCGCCGCCAGCCAGGCGGGGCAGGCCACCAGCCAAATTGCTACCACCGTGCAGCAGGTAGCCAAGGGCTCGGCCCAGCAGTCCGAGTCCGTCTCGCGCACTGCCGCCTCCGTCGAGCAGGTCTCCAAGGCCATCGACGGCGTCTCCAGCGGCGCCCAAAAACAGGCTGCCGCCGTCGAGGTCGCCGCCTCCGTCACCTCCCAGATCACCTCCACCATCCAGCAGGTCGCCTCCTCCGCTCAGGCCGTCTCCCGCGACTCCGCCGGCGCCTCCGACGCCGCCAAGAACGGCGCTCACACCGTCCAGGACACCATCGCCGGCATGCAGTCCATCAAAGCCAAGGTCGGCCTCTCCGCCCAAAAGGTCCAGGAGATGGGCCGGCGCTCCGATCAGATCGGCGCCATCGTCGAAACCATCGACGACATCGCCTCGCAGACCAACCTCCTGGCTCTCAACGCCGCCATTGAGGCCGCCCGGGCCGGAGAGCACGGCAAGGGCTTCGCCGTCGTCGCCGACGAGGTGCGCAAGCTCGCCGAACGCTCTTCCGTTGCCACCAAGGAGATCGGTTCCCTCATCAAGGGCATTCAGCAAACCGTCTCCGAGGCCGTCGCCGCTATGGATGACGGCGCCCGAGAGGTCGAAAACGGCGTGGTCAAAGCCAACTCGGCCGGTGATGCCCTGTCTTCCATCCTCCGGGCCGCCGAGGCCGTCTACCAGCAGGCCGAGCAGGTCACACAGGCCTCCTCCCGCATGAGCAAGGCCTCCAACGAGCTGGTGGGCGCCATGGATGCAGTCTCCACTGTGGTCGAAGAGAACGCCTCCGCCACCCGCCAGATGGCTGCCGGCGCCGAAGAGGTCACCCAATCCATCGAGAACATCGCCAGCGTCAGCGAGGAGAACAGCGCCGCCATCGAGGAAGTCAGCGCCAGCGCCGAGGAGATGAGCGCCCAGGTCGAAGAAGTCACCGCCTCCGCCCAGTCCCTGGCAGAAATGGCCCAGGCCCTCCAGCAGGTCGTCGACCAGTTCAAGCTGTCCGACCAGGCCCAATCCCAAAAACGCAATGCCCAACCTGGTCGCGCCAGCGAGGGACCGGTGACCGGTTTCCTGCCCGCCCAAAAGAAAAACGGACACTATTCCACCCAGGATTTGCCCAAAGCAGCCTGACAGGCGGAGCTTTATGCTAAATTCAAAGCTGACCCGGCACCTGCGGGTGCTCATCGCTGAAGACAATCTGAACGACGCAGATCCGTTGGTCCAGGAGCTGCGTCGTTCCGGCTTCGATTTTAGCTGGAACCTGGTAACAAACGATAAAGAACTTTTCCTGGGGCTCGAACCCACCCCCGATCTCATCCTGGCCGAATACTGCCTCGAAGCGCTGGACGCATTCCATATCTTGCAGGCCGTCAAGGAAGAGGGATTGAGGGTCCCCGTCATCGTTATCTCCGGCTCGGATGAAGGCTACCTTGCCGGCGAGTGCATCCAGCTCGGCGCCTCCGATTTCGTCGCCCGGTCCGAGCTGGGCAGCCTGGGGATCGTCATCGCCCGCATTTTGGAGCGCTGGCACGAGCCGGCTCCGCGCCGGGACCTGGGCGCACAGGCCAAAGACCAAAGCCTGTTGGGACACTGCCGGGTGCTTTTCGACCATACCTGGGACATGATCGTGATCACCCGCCCCACCGATGGGCGCATCGTGGAAGCCAACCGGGCCGCCGAGCTGGCTTATGGCTATACGCGCTCCGAGCTGCTCGCTCTCAACATCCACGATTTGTACGCCCCCGAGGCACAATCCCAAATCCTGACCCAGATTCGCCGGTCGATGATGGAAGAAGTGGTTTTCGAGACCCTCCAGCAGCGTAAGGACGGCAGCGTCTTCCCGGCCGAAATCAACTCAGCAGGCGCGTTCATCGGCAATACGCGGGTCAGCCTTAACGTGGTGCGCGACATCAGTGAGCGCCGGCAGGCCGAGGAAGAAGCCCGCCAGCGCGAGCTGTACCTGGACCAAATGGCGCGCCAGATGCCATTCCCAAGCCTCGTCTGCGCCTCGGATGGGGCGACTGTGGTCGAAATGGATCCGCCCGGGTATTCTCTCGGTTCCAGCGAGGGCGGTTACGCGCCCAGATTCCAGGATATCCCCGTCTTTCCGGGCGAACCGCCCCACAAGACTCTCTGGCAGCCGGTCTCCAGTTGGAAGGATCTCTCCGAGCGCCGCCTGGCCGAACAGGACCTGGTGCGGCGCTTGAACGAGCTGGAAGCCCTGCGGGCCATCGCCGTCGCCGGCACCGAAGCAGCTAACCTGGCCGACCTGGTGGAAAAAGTAAGCGATATCATCACCGCCAAGCTCTACCCGGATATTTTTGGGATCGCCTTCCTGGACGAGGAGGCGGGCTGGCTGGCTTACCAGCCCATGCGCCGTGATGGCGCCGAGGTCCCGGGGCGCGTCCAGCCCATCGAACTGGGCATTGCCGGCGCGGCGGCGCGCAGTGGCGCAGCCCGGCGCTGCGGCGATGTGCGCCTCGACCCGGATTACGTCGCCCAACACCCCTCCACCCTCTCTGAGCTGTGCGTGCCCATCACCATCGGCGGCCGGGTCATCGGGGTGATCGACGCCGAGGACGAGCGCCTTAACGCCTTCAACGAAGCCGACGAGCGCCTGCTGGTGGCAGTAGCCGGCGAGTTGGGCACCGCGGTGGAAAAAATCCGCCTACTGGAAGCCACCCAGAGCCAGAACTGCGAGCTGGAAACCCTGGCCTGCATCACCACCGCCGTGCGCGAGGGCAACACGCTCAAAGAGATGCTTCCGCCGGTGCTGGACAGCCTGTACGAGGTGCTGCACGCTTACGGAGTTGCCATCGCCATGCGCGACCCGCGCGACGGCTCGATGGTCTTCGAGCGCGGCCGGGGGAATTGGGAGGCGGCCGAGGGCCTGAAACTGCCAGCCGGCGAGGGCATCGGCGGAATGGTAGCTTCCATCCAGCAGATGTATATGAGCGTAGACGTGCAGAACGACCCGGCCCTGCGCCAGCATCCCCTGATGGGACCGGTGAAATGCATGCTATGCCTGCCGTTGATCGCCGAGGGCAAGACGATCGGCTTGGCCTACGTTGGGCGTAACTCGCCCTTCAACCCCTCCGAAGTGCGCCTGGCCCGCGCCACCGCCGAGCTGTCAGCCAGCGCCTTCCACCGCATCCAACTGCACGAGCAGACCGAGCAGCAACTGCGGCGGCTGACCACCCTGCGCGCCATCGACAAGACGATCCTCTCCACCCTGGACCTGCAGGTGACCCTCGATTTCCTGCTGGAACGGATCACCGCCAACCTGGGCGTAGATGCAGCCAACTTCCTGCTCTACGACCCGGCCTCCAAAACACTCAATTCCATACGCGACCGCGGCCTGCCGTCGGGCGAGTTCCAGAATTACCACCTGGAATTGGGCGAATCGCACGCCGGAAAGGCCGCCCTGGAGCGCAAAATGGAAATTGTGCTCGACATGGGCCAGCTCGACGATGACCTGACCACCCGCATGGAGCGCTTTGGGGACCGCTTCACCAGCTACATCGCCGTGCCGCTGGAGGCCAGGGGAAACCTCAAGGGGGTGCTCCAGCTCTTCCACCGCACCCGCCTGGAGCCGGACCCGGATTGGATGGATTTTCTGCAGCTCCTGGCTGGCATGGCGGCCATCGCCATCGACAATGCCCAACTGTTCATCGAACAGCAGCAGGCCAATATCAAGCTGACCCGGGCGTACGACGATACCATCGAGGGCTGGTCGAGCGCCCTGGACCTGCGCGACGAGGAGACGGCCGGGCATTCGCGCCGGGTGACCGAGCTGACCCTGCGCCTGGCCGAGCGCCTGGGAATACCCCAGGAGCAGATCCCGCACATCCGGCGCGGCGCCCAACTGCACGACATTGGCAAGCTGGGCATCCCCGACAGCATCCTGAGCAAACCCGGCCCGCTCTCCGAGGAGGAATGGCAGACCATGCACCAGCACCCGGTCTACGCCCACGACCTCTTCTCGCCGATCGAATACTTGCAGCCAGCGCTGGATATCCCTTACTGCCACCACGAAAAATGGGACGGCAGCGGCTACCCGCGCGGCCTGAAGGGCGAAGAAATCCCCCTGGCGGCGCGCATCTTCTCGATTGTCGATTTTTGGGACGCTCTCACCCACTGGCGGCCTTACCGCGAGGCCTGGGAGCCCCGGCGGATCATCGCCGCCATTCGCGAGCAGGCCGGCAAACACTTCGACCCCCGCGTGGTCGAGCACTTCCTGGCCCTGATCGAAGCCGACGGCATCTCCGCCGGATAAATGCCTGGAATTAGACCCCACCCCCGGCCCCTCCCCTAAAGGGGAGAAATTCTTTAATTTCGTTTTGGGCGGACAAAGTCCGCCCAAAACGAAATAAATTTTTCTCCGTCAAAGCCATTGGCGACGTTTAAATACAAACCTGGAGTTTGGCTCTTTTCCAG
>DBMK01000212.1 GCA_002298885.1 Anaerolineaceae bacterium UBA700 | reverse complement strand
GAGAGGGGCCGGGGGTGAGGCAGAAATAAAGTGCTCAAAGTATATTACCAAAAGTGGGGCAGGTAATTGGCCAAAATTCGACAACCTTTAGTACAAACGTGTGTGCGGATGACCAGTCTGGCGCTGATCCTGGCCCTGTTGCTATCGGGCTGCGGCAGCGCCCTGCCCGGCGCGCCGACCGCCACCCCACCATCCCTTACCGGTACCCCCAGCTTGACCCCCGGCGCGCCTTACCCCGCCCCTTCCGGTGCGGCGCCCACCCCAACGAACGCCCCAAGCCAGGGTCCGCTGACCCTTGTGGTGTGGCTGCCGCCCCAATTCGATCCCTCGGGCACTTTGCCGGGTTCGGATAAGCTGCGCGCCCGTCTGGATTCGTTCCAGGCTGCCAACCCTGACCTCAAAATCCAGGTGCGCATCAAGGCAGCTAGCGGGACGGGCGGCCTGCTGGATGCCCTTACGGCCACCAGCGCGGCCGCCCCGGATAATTTGCCCGCCATCATCGCCCTGCCGCGCTCCGACATGGAGACCGCCACACTCAAGGGCCTCATCTTCCCGATGGATGGGCTGAAGACGCTGATCGACGACCCGGACTGGTACGATTTCGCCCACCAACTGGCGTACATCCAGGGCAGCCCTTACGGCATACCCTTTGCCGGCGACGCCCTGCTTTTAATGTACCGGCCCGCAGCTATCCCGGCTGCCCCCGCCGATTGGCCGGCGCTTTTCCACCTCAACCAGCCGGTAGCCTTTCCGGCCGGCGATCCCCAGGGCTTGTTCACCTTGCTCCTTTACCTTTCAGCCGGAGGGAGCGTCAAGGACGCCCAGGGACGCCCCACTTTGCAAGCCGACGTGCTGGGTAAAGCGCTCAAGTTGTTCGCCGACGGGATGAAAGAAAACGCTTTCAGCAGCGCCCTGGTCCAATACCAGAGCGACGTGCAGTCCTGGCTGGCCTTCCGCAACGAGCCGCCCAAAGCCCAGGCAGTGGTGAGTTGGAGCAGCCGCTATTTGAGCGAGCTGCCGGCGGATACCACCGCGGCCGTCCTGCCCTCGCTCGGCCAGCAGCCGTACACTCTGGCAACCGGCTGGGTGTGGGCTCTGTCCGATCCGGACCCGCAGTTGCGCGCCGCAGCGCAGCGCCTGGCCGCGTTCCTGGGCGACAGCGCATTTCTCTCCCAATGGTCGGCTGCCGCCGGCTACCTGCCCACCCGCCCCAGCGCCCTGGCAGGCTGGTCGAACCAGAGTCTCAAAACGATCCTCAGCCCGATCGTGCTGGCGGCCCAGGTGCGTCCATCCAACGACCTGCTCGCCAGCCTGGGCCCCGTGCTGCAGGACGCGACCATCAAGGTCATCAAGCAAGGCGCCGACCCCCTGCTTGTGGCGCAGACCGCTGCCGACCGGCTGGCGGTGCCGCCGAGCCAATAAAAGTATTTAAGTTTACAGTTTACAGTAGGAGATCTTCCACGAATTACTCGAATAATTGACGAATGAACACAAAAAGATATTAATAATAAAATTCGTGTCCATTGGTTCCCATTCGTGTAATTCGTGGATAAGCTTTTTGTTGTAAACTGAGATCACGTTTCACGCTTCACGTTTGGGGATGGGCAATGATATGAAAAAACAGTTTTTATTCGCATTTATTCTTCTTTTCGCTATGATCTGCTGGGGAGGGGTGGGGATTGGGCTGGCGCAGGAAGCCAGCGCCACGCCTGCGGTGGCGGCCTCGGCTACGCTGGCGCCGAGCGCAACTTCAAAGATCACGGTTACCCCCACCCGCTCGCTGACGCCCACCCTCACCCCACTGCCGGCCGAATATATGCAAACGCCCGACCAGACCACCGGCATCGTGTTCGGAGCCGTGTTCCTGGTAATCATCATCGTGGGCGGCACCTTCATCACCCTGCGCCGCAGGCGCTGACCAGGGCGCTCTCCCCACACACATGCTGAAGTTAACCAAGGCTCAGACCCGCCTGCTGCGCCTGCGTTCGCAGGGGCTGGCGCAGCCTGCCGCCGGCTCAAACCGAAGTGTTGCCCAGGTCGTCAGGGATGCCTGCGGCCTGCAGGCGCAGGACGGCCCGGCGGCCATTTTGGGCGTGCGCGCCCGCAGCGCCGGCCTGACAGCCGCCGAGGTCGAAGACGCCCTGTACACCCGCCACACCCTGGCCCATACCTGGTGCATGCGCGGCACGCTTCACATGCTGGCAGCGGAAGACCTGGTCTGGATGCTGCCGCTGTTCGGGCCGCTCTTCAGCGCCCGGGGCCGGCGGCGCAACCTGGAGCTGGGGCTCGACGAAAATGCCCTGCGTACGGCGGTCGCCGTCATCCGCTCCGAGCTGGCGGGGCAGGAGCTGATGACCCGCCAGGAGCTGGCCGTAGCCCTGGAGGCCCACGGCGTGCCCACGGCCGGACAGGCCCTCATCCACGCCATCGCCCAGGCCGCTCTGGAAGGCCACGTATTGGTGGGGCCCAAGGTGGGCGGCAAGCTCACCTACACCCTGCTCGAAAATTGGACCGGCCCGTTGCGCCCGCTCGAACGCGAGACGGCCCTGGTTGAGCTGGCCCGCCGGTACCTGGATGCTTTCGGTCCGGCGGGAGTAGAGGATTTTGCTGCCTGGTCAGGATTGTCGATGCCGGATGCGCGCCTGGGATGGGAAGGAATTGCCGCCGAGATCGTGCCGGTGGAGGCTGCCGGGCGGGCGATTTATTTCCCGGCGACGCGCCGTTCCTGTCTGGAAGAGCCTGCTCCGCCCGAGCCGCAGGTGCGTCTGCTGCCCTTTTTCGATTCGTACCTGCTGGGTTACGCCCGGCGCGACCTGCTGATGGACGAGCGCAACAAGGCGGCTATCTTCACCGGCGGGGTGATCCAGTCGGTGGTGCTGGTCGACGGGCGTGCTGCCGGCACCTGGCGCATCCTCCGGCGGAGCAAGGCGCTGGAAATTGTCGTCGAGCCGTTTGAGGTGCTATCTCCCGCCGTACGCGCCGGGCTGGAGGAAGAGGCCAACGATATAGGCAGATTCCTGGGGGCAGAAGCTAGAATTTCCTTACTCAAATAACAAAACCTGACAGGTTTTGAAAACCTGTCAGGTTTACATAAGCCATTTTTAGGGAGTTTCTTGCGGCTTTTCACGCCGCAAGTAACACCCAACTTTTTAATTATTTACCGACGATTTTCCCGTCCGGCGAGAGCAGGTACCAGACCCCGCCAACGCCCAGGCCGGTAATGTCACCGGGTTTGGTGTCCTTGGCGAAGTAGTACAGGGGCATATGGTTATAGGTGACGATTTTGGTGCCGTCCGCCAGGGCGGCGCTGCCGATCTTAGAGTCATCCACACCGGCGCCCAGGGTGGGCTTGCCCTGGGTCAGCAGGGCCGGCCAGGCCTTCAAGCAGCCGCCGGTGCAGGTCGATGTGTCGGCGGTGTCCTTAGTGTAGATGTACAGGGACATTCCCTTGCCATCCACCAGGATCTTGCCGTATTTGGCATCGGTGGCAACGTTGATCACTGCGTCAGCCGAGGCTGCTGCGGTTGGGGTGGCCGAGGCCTCCTGGCCGACGACCTTGCCGTCCGGCGAAACCAGGAACCAGACTCCGCCCACGCCCAGGCCGGTGATGTCGCCGGGCTTGGTATCCTTGGCCCAGTAATACAGAGGCATGTGGTTGTAAGTCACGATCTTGGTGCCGTCTGCCAGGGCAGCGCTGCCGACCATGGATTTGTCAATGCCATCCCCCAGCGTGGGGTTGCCGCTGGTCAGCAGGGGCGGCCAGGCTTTGGCGCAGCCGCCGGAGCAAGTGGATGTGTCGGCAGTATCCTTGGTATACATGTAGAGGGTCATACCTTTGCCATCCACCAGGATCTTGCCGTACTTAGGATCTGTGCCGACGTTAATCGAGGCTTCCTGGCCGACGACCTTGCCGTCCGGCGAGACCAGGAACCACACGCCGCCGACACCCAGGCCGGTGATATCGCCCGGTTTTGTGTCCTTGGCCCAGTAATACAAAGGCATATGATTATAGGTGACGATCTTGGTGCCGTCCGCCAGGGCGGCGCTGCCGACCAGGGATTTATCGACGCCGTCGCCGAGCGTGGGGTTGCCCTGGGTCAACAAGGGCGGCCAGGCTTTGGCGCAGCCGCCGGAGCAGTTAGAAGTGTCGGCAGTGTCCTTGGTGTACATATAAAGGGTCATGCCATTGCCGCCTACCAGGATCTTGCCGTACTTGGGATCGGTCGCCACGTTAATGGTTGCTTCGGCCGCGGCGGGGGTGGTGGGGCTGGGAGCGACGGTGGGGGCGGTGGTGGCCGTGGGGGCTGGCGTATCGGTGGGCAGCGGCGTTGCTGCTGGCTGGCAGGCTGCCAGTAAAAATGCAAACACTAACATACCGGTCAGCGCCAGGGATTTCCGGCTGACCGCAATGCGGTAGCTGCTATTCATTTCTTCTCATCCTTTCGTTATTGGTTTTGTAACTTTCGCAATCTACCTATAATTACGGAATATATTTTAAAATGGATCTTTTTTATAATCATTCTCTCATTTAGCCTTAATTCGGAA
>DBMK01000063.1 GCA_002298885.1 Anaerolineaceae bacterium UBA700 | reverse complement strand
GCAAAAATAAGGTGACAGGTTTTGAAAACCTGTCAGGTCTTTTTTATCCTGGGAATGAAGGCGGGGACGCGACGAGTGTAGGCGCGCCACGCGTCGCCGAACTCGGCGGAAAGGGCGGATTCCTCGCGGCAGGCGCGGACGATCATGGCGGGGGAGAAAATGACGAAGAGCAGACTGGTCCAGGTGAGATAGATCAGCAGGCAGCCGGCCGCGGCCAGCATGAGTCCGGAGTACATAGGGTGGCGCACGACGGCGTACGGACCGGCAGTGATCAATTGGTGGCCGGCGAATAACTGGGCGCCGAAGCCGGTGGAGACAAAATAATTCCTGCCCAACGCCAGGCGGCCCCACAGCACCAGCAACATACCGGGGAAATACAAGAGGGCACCCAGCGCCAGCACCCAGGGGCGGGCATGCGGCGTAACGCCCACCGGCAGGGGGACCCAACCGAGATAACAAATGACGAAGAAAACCGCCGCCGACGCGAAATAGAACCACGCCGAACGCAGCCAGGGACCCATCCGCCCGGTAGTGCGCCCCGGCGTCCGCCGGGTGCCGCGCCAGACGCCGTACAGAACGATGCCCAGAGTGGCATACGCCAAAACCCCACCCAGCAAGCGAATGCCATTTTCAACCTGCTCGAGGGCCATCGTCCCGCCTATTAATCAAACCGTGCCGATGGCGATTCCATAGCCGCCGGCTACTTTTCTTGCGGCATTGGCGCCGGTGAAATAGGCGCTTTTAAGTCCAACCGCATCCATATCTTTCACCTGCGAGAAACCGCGCTGCTTCAAGAAGGTCTCAACCGAGCCTTCAGGAATACCAAAGGTAAGGCCTTCACCGCTCATAAAGCGATAGCGGCGCATGCTGCGGACTTCGCCGTGCAGCTCGTTATCCAGCACTTCGCGATAGATGTAATCGAAGACAATGGCGCTGCCCGGCGCCGAATGCACAGCGACAAAGGCGAGGGTTGCGTCAACCGCCTCAGGAGTGAGGTACATGCAGACGCCCTGCCAGATGAAAAGCGTTTTCAGACTGGGGTTATATCCGGCAGGGAGCAGGCCACCCTCCAGGGTTTGGACGTTGAAATCGATGGGGACGTAACACACGTGATCGGGAACCTTGCCGAAGATTTCCGCCAGCTTTGCCAGTTTGGGCTGCTGGGTGGCGGGGTGGTCCACTTCAAAGGTCTTAACCCGGCCTTCCAACTCAAAGCGATAGGCGCGCGAATCGTATCCTGCGCCGAGGATGACGAGTTGCTGCAGGCCGCTGTCCAGGGCACTTTGCAGCACGTCGTCGATATAGCGGTCGCGGGCAACCAGAAAACCATATACCCCCGGACCGCGCCATTCGGCATAGCCGCTTTTGGTAAAAAAGCCGAAGACGTGATACATCCAGCCGGGCACAAAGCGGCGGGCGAATGGATCGTAACAGATGCGCTCGCCGACAGGTTTTTCACTCTCGACGGCGCGGGCAATGGCTATCCCCTGGGCAGTAAGGCTCGTCTGGGTATTGCGCATTGGGCGCTCCTTTCACATTTTTCGACCCAAACACTTTTACCGGCGAAGGCTAACCGTTCTCAGGATTAATCCATATGCGAATCGATTTAATCTTGACGATCTCGGCGACCAGAATGCTGATCAGACCGGCCAGTGCCATCAACGCCAGTTCCGAGCGGTGGATCGGGGCAAACTGAAAAATATCGCGCAGCGGCGGCACAGCCAGCACCAGCACCAGGAAGAACAGCGCGCCTCCGGTTACCCACCACAGCGCCTTGTTTGGCCGGCGCAGCAGGGCAAAGATGGGCAGGACCTGAGAACGGTTGGAAAAAATCAATCCCAGGTTTCCGATGACCAGCGAGACGAAGGCAAACATGCGCGCTTCATTCTCGCCCAGGCCTTGCAGCAGCCCAAAGGCGTAAACGCCTGCCACTACGACCAGGATTCCCAGCCCCTGGATGAGCCCGGAGAGGATCATCGAGCGGCCGAATAATGGCGAATCCAGCTTGCGCGGCGGGCGGCGCATGATATCCGGCTCGTCGCTTTCCATTTCAAAGACCACCGAGCAAGCCGGGTCGATGATGAGCTCCAGGAAGAGGACGTGCACGGGCAGCAGCGCCAGGGGCCACTTGAAAAGGACCGGGATGAGCGACATGCCGGCGATGGGCAGGTGCACGGCGAAGATAAAGGCCATGGCCTTCTTGAGGTTGTCGAAGATACGCCGCCCCATGCGCACCGCGGAGACAATCGAGGCAAAATTATCGTCCACCAAAACCAGGGCGGCCGATTCACGCGCCACGTCGGTACCGCGCCCGCCCATGGCAATGCCGATATGGGCCGCCTTGAGCGCCGGCGCATCGTTTACGCCGTCGCCGGTCATGGCGACCACTTCGCCGTTGGCTTTCAGGGCGGCTACGATACGCAGTTTCTGTTCTGGGACGGCGCGGGCGAAGATGCAGGTCGTCTTGATGCGTTCCTGCAGCTCGGCGTCGCTCATCGCATCTAGCTCCGAACCCGTGATGAGCTGATCCGACGGCTTCAAGCCGATCTGTTCAGCGATGTTGCGCGCCGTGCCGGGGTAATCTCCGGTGATCATGATGACGCGGATGCCGGCAGCGTAACATTCTTTGACCGCCCCGGGCACCTCCGGGCGGATGGGGTCGGCCAGGCCAAGCAGCCCGAGGAACTGGAATTCGAAATCGTGCTGTTCGTCGGGGAGATCGATCGAGGAGAATTCAGCCTTGGCCACGCCCAGCACGCGCAGGCCCTGTTCAGCCATACGGTTGATTTGACCGTTCAATTCCTCCAATTGGGCCGCATCGAAGTGGCACAAATCGGCAATCGCCTCCGGGGCGCCTTTGGCGGCAATCACAAAGGCATGCCGGTTGGTAGAACGCCAGACGTGAGACATTGCCAGCAGCTTCTCGGAGAGCGGATATTCATGCACCAGGTGCCAGTCGGCGTGCAGATGGTCGGTATTGACCAGCGTGCGCCCGCCCAATTCCTTGATGGCTTTTTCCATCGGATCGAAGGGATCGGTGGGAGAAGCCAGGATGGCATATTCCAGCAGGTTGTGGAACTCCTCTGGCAAGGCGCGCTGTTTCATATCTACCGCCAGCGGCTGCTTGCTCGCCATCAAATGGGTGATCGTCATGCGGTTCTGGGTAAGGGTGCCAGTTTTATCGGTACACAAAACGGTGGCCGCGCCGAGCATTTCTACGGCGGGCACGCGCCGAGTGAGGACGTGGTGCTGCGAGATGCGCCAGGCTCCGAGCGCCAGGAAGATCGTCAGCACCACCGGAAATTCTTCGGGCAGGGTGGCCATGGCCAGGGTAATGCCGGCCAGCAGACCGTGCAGCCAGTCGGAGCGGGTCAGCCCGAAAACCACGACCACCACGGCGCACAGCGCCAAACCAATCAGGGCAAAGTTGCGTACGATCTTGCCGGTCTGTTTTTGCAGGTTGGTGTCCTCCGGCTGCAAAACCTGCAGGGCTTTGCCGATCTTGCCGATCTCGGTCTGCACGCCGGTGGAGCGCACCTGGGTGACGCCCTGGCCTTTTACTACAAGCGTCCCAGAATAGACAAACGGTTGGTCGTCGCCGCCGGGGCGGCCCATTTCCAGGCGCCCGTCCCAGCTCTTCTTGCGGACCGGCACCGATTCGCCAGTGAGCAGCGATTCGTCCACGCTGACGTTTGTGCCGGCTAGCAGGACCGCATCGGCCGGGACACGATCGCCTTCGGCAATCAGCACGATGTCGTCGCGCACCACTTCGCGCCCGGCAATACGCTGCTGCTTACCATCGCGGATGACCAGGGCGCGCGGGCTGGAAAGGTCGCGCAGCGCATCCAGGGCGCGTTCGGTCTTCTGCTCCTGATAGAAAGTAATTCCAATGATGACGGCCACGAAACCGATCAACATCAAGGCTTCGGCCTGGTCGCCTAAAAGAAGGTAGAGCAGTCCGCAGGCAATCAGCATCAAGAACATCGGCTCCCGAATCACGTCAAGCAAAATCGGGAGAAAAGTACGTCGCTTGGTGCCGGGAAGCTCGTTATAGCCATCCACGGCCAGGCGCTCGCGCACCTCCTGTTCGGAAAGGCCCTGGAGCAGCGCTTCTTCTGTCTTCACATCCTCCGTCTGTAAAACCATGCAATATCCTCCGTGGTGCAATTATTTTTCTTGAATGTGGGCCACGCCCTGCTGGAACAAAGCAATGATGTGGGGATCGGTGAGGGTGTAATAGACCTCTTTTCCATCCCGGCGGGCTTGAACCAGGTGCATCTGGCGCAGGCCGCGCATGTGGTGGGAGACGGCCGACTCGGTAACGCCAACGATTTGGGCAAGTGCTGTGATGTTCAATTCCTGGTCCAGGATGGCGGACAGGATACGCACCCGGCTGGTATCGCTGAAGGCGCGGAACAATTCAGCCACGTGAGCGGCAGTGTGTTCGTCCAATAAGGGATAAATCATAGATTGTTGTTCTCCGTGAAAACAATTGAATATATGCTCAATTGTTTGCATTATAACCTAGATGAGGCGATTGTTCAAGACGAATCGGGGGATTAAAAATGCGGATTTTTAGTCCTGTTGGGGCCAAAAATCCGCATTATATTTGACAGGTTTTCTATGGGGCGTTATTGAAGATTAGGACGCTTGTTTCACACCCTCTTTTTATACGCCCTCATCGCAAAGACATAGGCCACAAGCATAATCCCGACGCACCACGCAAGAGCAACCCAGATTTCACTACCTGCCGGCTGCCCGGCCAGTAGCGCACGGATGGCTTCAACGATTGAGGTTACCGGCTGGTGTTCTGCAAATGCACGAACGACGGGTGTCATGGACTGGGTGGGCACAAACGCCGAACTGATAAATGGGAGGAAGATAAGCGGGTAGGAAAAAGCGCCTGCGCCATCTACCGATGTTGCGGACAGCCCTGCTATCGCCGCGATCCAGGTCAAGGCCAGCGTAAACAGGGCGAGGATGCCGGCCACGGCAAGCCATGACAGTACCCCCGCCGACGAGCGGAAGCCCATAATGAGCGCTACGAGTATGATCACAACCACCGAAATCGCATTGGATACCAATGAGGTGAGCACGTGCCCCCACAGAACGGTGGAACGCGCAATCGGCATAGAGTGGAACCGTTCGAAGATGCCGCTTTGCATATCCATAAACAGACGGTAAGCCGTATAGGCGATGCCGCTGGCAATAGCAATCAGCAGGATGCCGGGCAGCAGGTAATTTACATAATTATCCGTGCCGGTCTGAATGGCGCCGCCAAACACATAGACGAACAACAGCAAAAACGCAATCGGCATGATCGTGACGGTTATGATGGTATCCATGCTGCGGAAAATATGACGCATGGAACGGCCAAGCATTACGCTCATGTCACTGAAAAAGTGTGTATTCATTGTACCTTTTGCTCCTTTTTACCAATAATTGCGAGGAATATCTCCTCCAACGTTGGCTGTTTTTCCACATACTCTACCTTTGCGGGCGGGAACAGCTTTTTTAGATCCGCAAGCGTGCCGTTGGCGATAATCTTCCCTTCATGCAGAATAGCAATCTGGTCAGCAAGCTGTTCAGCTTCATCCAAATACTGGGTGGTCAGAAATACTGTCGTGCCGTTATTGGCAAGCTCTTTGACAGTCTTCCAAACCTCGATGCGTGCTTCGGGGTCAAGCCCGGTAGTCGGCTCGTCAAGAAAAATGAGCTGCGGCTGCCCTACGAGGCTCATGGCGATGTCGAGCCTGCGGCGCATACCCCCTGAATAAGTGGAGACTCTGCGGTCAGCGGCATCGGCCAGACCGAAGCGGTTCAATAAATCATCCGCGAACTGACGCGGGCTTTTGAGGTGCCGAAGGTTGGCGATCATGATCAAATTTTCTCGCCCGGTCAAGATCTCGTCCACGGCGGCAAACTGGCCGGTCAGGCTGATCGACTGGCGCACAGCGTCGGGCTGTGCCATAACGTCGAAGCCGTTGACGGCGGCGGTTCCTCCATCCGGTTTAAGCAGCGTAGTGAGGATTTTGACAATCGTCGTCTTGCCCGCGCCGTTGGAGCCGAGGAGGGCGAAAATACTGCCTTTTTCCACCTCTAAATCTACGCCCTTCAGAACATGAAGTTTCGTGAAGGACTTTTGCAGCCCTTTCACCTGGATTGCTTTGTTTTGCATATGCTTCACTCCTTATATAATAGTAACCTTCGATACATCGGCCCCCAGGCCTTTGAGGGCGTTGTAGCTCAGCTTATCCATGGATGCGCCGTCAAACTTAATGGTCTTGATGGCACGGTAGTACTTATTGGTCAGAGAAAACGGCGGGGTAAAGGACACATTTTTAAGTGTCGCGCCCTTAAACGTAATTTCGCTCAGCGCCGCATCGCCAAACTTGACGCCAATAAAAGTCAACCCATCCAGGCACATCCCCCGCAGGTCACATTGTTTAAAGTCCACACCGCTAAAGATGCAGTTTTCAAAAATCGTCTTTCTAAGGTCGGTCTGGTTCAACTTTACGTCGATCAGTTTTACATCGGTGAATTTTGCCCGGGTCAGGTCTGATTGGCTGAATTCGGTGCGGACAAGAACAGTTTTGTTGAAGCTCGCATCCCTCAGGTCGAGGACGGAAAAATTGCAGTCTGTCAGATTTGCGCCGTCAAAATTGGCTTCACGCAAATCGCTGGCCTTGAACGAGCTGCCGGTCAGGTCCGCACCTGAAAAGTTGGAGCCGCGCAGCGCGCTGGCTTCAAATTTTCCTTTGTGGGCGGTAACACCGGCAAAATCGCTTTTAGGCAGGTTGCTTGCGTTGAAGTTCGTCAGCACCTGCCGCTCCAGCGAGCGAGAGAGATTGGCAACTTCCTGTACCGTTTGCTCGATGTCGCCAATGCTGTCGATGGTCATCTGAAAAGCGGTTTCATCATCCTTGCCTTCGGCTTTGAGTTCATTGAAGCGCTCCTGCAAATCGGAGAGTAGATCAGCCTTCAGCTCGGCAGCGCTTTTCACCCCATCGTAGGGCGCAAAAACACCGTTCAAATAGTCTGTCAATTTCTCATTCATAACATCAACTCCTTTACAATAATTTATCGAGCACGCGCTTTGCGTACTCCCAGTTGCCTTTGTTACTGGCGTAAGTGGCCTTGCCCTTTTCTGTAATCCGAAAATACTTGCGCCGACCGCCCTGGGTTTCATCGCCCCAATACCACTCGATATCCCCGTCCATCTCAAGCCGCCGGACGCTGGAATACATCGTGGCTTCCTTTAACTCATACTCGCCGCCGGAGAGCTCGGCAATCAGCTTAACAATCTCGTAGCCGTAGCGATCGGCCTCGCACAAGAGCCGTAAAATCATGGTATCGGTATTGCCACGCAACAGGTCGGATGTGATTTTGTTCTCGCTCATATTTTCAACTCCATGTCAGTATTATACAACATACTACTATGTCTGTCAAGGTAGTATTATAATTTGTGTACTTTGATTGAAACAATTCGTCATCAATTGGCTGGATGGAAAAACAGCTCCCCGGGCACTCTCTTGATGAACTCTAACAAATTAATCGGGTAATATGGAAAACTGTTGCCAAAACCGACCTCACCCCCCGGCCCCCTCTGCCACAGGCATGCTTCGCGATCCATGGAATGGAGAGGGGGAGCAGGCAATTCCTACCGGGTGAATATGTCTTTTGTCAAAAATCTGTTATAAGATTACAACAATCGATAATCGGGATGCTAGAGGTGAGGGAGTGGACATATTCATAAACAATGTCGCTGCAGCGCTGCAAAGTGAAGGTTACCTCGTGGAGGCCAACCCGGAGGTGCCAGGAGTGCAGGGGCTGCTTCTGGCGCGGTCGCGGCGGCGGTTTCGTATGGCGTTTGCGAACGTCGAGGATTTTTTCCTGTTCGTTGATTGGGGGAACGCAGCCTATGGACGGCTGGAACACCTGAAGGATATGTACCAGCATTTTTCCGGCTATGCGAATAAGTTTTTCCGTATCCCGCACTCCCTGAGAATGCACATCCCCAACCTGGCTCTCGTGGCCGTTGCCGAGGCGGATTTCCCGCCCGAGGTCATCCAATACGCACGCAGGACCTATCTGAACCCGTGGTATGGAGGCGAAACCGGACAGATCATGCTGATCGACGCCATAAAGCAGCAGGTAATTTGCCACGATCCGCCGGAACGCCGGCAGACAGGCGCTTACCCGCTCGACCACGCTGCCGAGGTGATCCAGGAAGTATGCCGCCGGGCGTTCCATGGTGAAGTTTCGTAAGCGGGTTGCAGGTAAGGGATTGGGGGTGTAAATATGACACGGTCAAAGTATAATGGGGGATATAAATAGGTATTTTATACCCTATTTATCAGGTTAGAACTGGAGCAAGACCATGTTTAATCGAATCCTGGTGCCGTTGGACGGGTCGGCCCTCGCCGAGAGAGCCATCCCGCACGCCGTGCAATTTGCGCGTATATTCGGAGCGAGCATCTTGCTGCTGCAGGTGCTCGAACCGGTGGCGTATTCCGAAAACCAGAAGGCGGTCGACCCTTTGAGCTGGCAGATCCGTAAATCCGAAGCGGAGGTCTACCTGCAAGGGATTGCGTCACGAACACGTGAAGCCCTGGGCGAAAATATCCTGCAGGCCGGGGAGGATAAAACAAGCAAGGTGGAGTATTCAATCCGCGAGGGTAAAACCGCCGAAAACATCGTCGACTTTGCCCACGCCGAAGGCGTCGATCTGTTGGTGATCTGCACGCATGGCTCGAGCGGGTTGAGCCGCTGGAACATCAGCAGCGTGGCGCAGAAGGTGATCAACCTGGCCTATCTGAACGTCTTGATCGTGCGCGCATACGACCCGGCCGGTGCCGCTGAAGCCGGGATCCACTACCGGTGCATCTTGCTCCCAATCGACAGCTCGCGGCGCGCCGAGACTTCCTTATCCGCCGCGACCGCCCTGGTGCGCGGCGAGACAAGCATTTCGACCCCCGATTCCCCTACTGAGGCACCAAAACTCGTACTGGCGGCGGTGATCAAGCCACCCGAGATCCCCATCCCCAAGCCCTACCCGCTCGAAATCGCCCAGCTTTCAGAGCAGTTGATGCAAGTCAGCCGGGCGGCAGTGAAGAATTACCTCGATGAAATGAAAGAACGCCTGCAGGTGGAATGCGAAACGGTCCTGGTCGAAAACGACGGCGTGCCTTCCGCCATCCAGGAGCTGGCCAAGCAGGACGACGTCGACCTGGTGGTATTGAGCGCCCACGGCTACACCGGGGAATCTAGCTGGCCCTACGGCACTGTCACCCGCAATTACATGGAACACGGCACCAAACCTGTCCTGGTGCTCCAGGATGTACCACGTTCCCAGGTACAGCCGACAGCGGCCCAGATTGCCGCCGAAAAATCCGGGAGACGTTAAGCATGCCGGATGACGCCAAAGAGCAAGTGCAGGAACAAGCGCTCCCAACTGAAGATAAAGCATTCACCCCCACCGGCAATCCTTCCCAGGCCTTGGTAGACAGCCTGGTTGAAAATTATCAGGCTGCCAGGCGCGTTATCCCGCAGCGCGATCTTCAGGCGATGGTGCAAGGGCGCGATCCGGCAGGGCGCGACTTGCAGCTTTTTGGCGCCTGGCTGGACGCGGCCCACGCCCATTTCCGGGACGCCTCGAACAGCGAATTGAGCCTGTCCTTCGCCTCGGAATGGGTGCTGGACAACTATTACATCATCCACCAGGCGCTGCGGCAGATCGACGAAGATTTACCCTCCAAGTATTACCAGGAGCTGCCGAAGCTGACCGGCGGGGCGTTGAAAGGCCTGCCGCGCATCTACGCCATCACCCGAAGCATCCTGGCCCACCAGCAATATTTATTGAACCCGATCGACCTGCAGACCGTACTCGTTCTGGTGCAAGAGCGCATCCCGCTGACGATGGGCGAGCTGTGGGCGGTGCCGATCTTCCTGCGTTATGCCTCCATCGAGACCCTGGCCAAAGCCCTGGTAGACGTGATCCACCCCCAATCTCCCCCCCGCCTGCCATCTTTTATGCCCCTGCCGGAGGTGGGCGGCGAACCCAGCGATACAGCCCCCGGCCAGACCGTGGCCAACATCATCCTCAGCCTGCGCAGCATATCGGAACAGAACTGGAATGACTTCTTCGAGGCGGTGAGCCGGCTTGAACAAACACTGCGCCAGGACCCTGCCGGAATCTACCTGCGCATGGATTTCAAGACCCGCGATCTATACCGAAAGGAGATCGAGAGACTGGCCTTTGCCACTGGGCGGGAGGAGAACGAGCTGGCCGAAATCACCCTCGACCTGGCTCACAAGAGCCCCGCCGCGGAAAGCTCCACACCCGAGACCTCTGCCGGGGAAGACCTGCCGCTCAGCGCAGCAGGCGCCCACATCGGTGAATTCCTGTTCGGGAACGGCCGGGGCGAGCTCGAGCAGCGCGCCGGCTACCGCCCGGATGGGAAAGCCGCCCTCAAGCGCTGGGCCTTCAGGCACTCCAGCGTGTTATACCTTGGAGGCATTCTGGCGGTGGCCGTATTGATCTACGGCCTGCTGGCGTTGGCCGCTAACCTGCCGGCGCTGCTGGCGGCTGCAGCTCCCTTACAGCGCCTGGTAATCCTGGCAGCCGGGCTCGCCCTGCTGCCCCCGGCGCTGACGGTGGCCGGAAGCCTGGTAAATTGGGCAGTAACACTGGCTGTCCGTCCGCGCGTGCTGCCCAAGCTGCAGTTCAAAGATGAGGTCCCGGTCCCATTCCAGACCCTGGTCGCTATCCCGGCCTTGATTTCAAGCCACGAGGAGATCGAAAGCCTCACCCGCCAGATTGAGCTGCACTACCTGCGCAACCCCGAACCCGGGCTGGTGTTCGCCCTCCTGACCGATTTCGCCGACGCCGACAACCAGACTCAGCCGGACGACGCCGAACTCGAAGAAACCGCAGAAGCCGCTATTCGCGCACTGAACGGAAAATACAGGCGCCTGGCTCCGGGTGATTCCAGACCCTCCGGCAGCCCGCTGTTTTACCTGCTCCACCGCAAGCGCCTGTGGAACCCAAGCGAAGGCAAGTGGATGGGTTGGGAACGCAAACGCGGCAAGCTGCACGAGCTGAATCTGCTGCTGCGCAGCGCAGGCGATGATAGTTCCTTTTCGAAGAAACCCGGCGAAATCGAGGGAATCGAAGAACTGCAAAGCGTGCGCTTCGTGATTACCCTGGACGCGGATACCGTCCTGCCGCGCGGCGCGGCCAGCCGGTTGGCGGGTACGTTGGCGCACCCTCTCAACCGGGCCAGGTTCGACGAGGCGACCGGGCGCGTCGTCTCCGGCTATACCGTTTTGCAGCCGCGCATGGAGATCCATCCCCGCAGCGCCACGTTCTCCTGGTTCACGCGCATTTTCGCCGGCGACACCGGCCTGGACCTGTACACGCGCGCCGTCTCCGACGCATACCAGGATTTGTTTGGGGAGGGAAGCTACGTTGGCAAGGGCATTTACGACGTGGATGCCTTCGAACGCAGCGTGGATCAGCGCATCCCAGAAAATTCGGTGCTCAGCCACGACCTGCTGGAAGGAATCATGGGGCGCGCCGGTCTGGTCACAGACATTACGATGATCGAAGACTATCCCCCGAGCTATTTCGTCCAGGTGATGCGCCAGCGGCGCTGGATCCGCGGCGACTGGCAGCTCCTACCCTGGCTGCTCAACCCCGCCAGGTTCCACAGCGCATTTTCGGCCATCGACCGCTGGAAGATGCTGGATAACCTGCTGCGCTCCCTGCTCATCCCGGCACTGGTGCTGATCTTTGGGACAGGTCTATTGTTCGTGCCGCAGATTAGCGGTGTCTGGCTGGGGATTTTGCTGGCTTCGCTGGCGGTCCCGCTGCTCACCAGCCTGACCCGCGGCGTCCTGCAAGCCCTGGACGGCGATGAGCTGACGGCTGCATTCAACTCCGCCGGGTTGAACGCGCTGCGCTGGCTTCTGGCGATCGTCTTTTTGCCTTACGAGGCCTACGTCAACCTGGACGCAATTTTCACCACCCTCTACCGCCTGAGGTTCAGCCGCCGCTACCTGCTCCAATGGACCACCGCCGCCCAGACGACCCGGCTCTTCAGGATGCAAGGCTACCGCAGCTCAGCCTGGCTCAAGATGAGCGTTTCGGTGCTGTTCTCGCTGGTCCTGGCAGCCGGCATCCAAATTGCCCACCAGGCAGGCGAAACCGGCCTTGCGCCAGCCCTCGTCCTGGCATCTCCCATCCTGCTGCTGTGGCTGGTTTCTCCGCTCATCGCCCAGTGGATCAGCCGGCCGATCGTCGTGAAAACCGCAAAGTTGAGCGCACAGCAAGAGGCCGCCCTGCGCCAGGTGGCGCGGCGCACCTGGGGGTTTTTCGAGCGCTTCGTAGGTCCCGAGGACCACTGGCTGCCACCCGACCATTTCCAGGAGTCCCCGGTGGGAATCATCGCCCACCACACCTCGCCCTCCAACATCGGCCTACTGCTCACTTCCACCCTGGCCGCTTATGACCTCGGCTACCTGGACCAGTTGGGATTGGCGACCCGCCTGACCACCACCATGGATACACTCGGACTTCTGGAGCGTTTCCGCGGGCACTTCCTCAACTGGTACGATACGCTCACCCTCCAGCCGCTTCACCCGCGTTACGTCTCCACCGTCGACAGCGGCAACCTGGCCGCCTGCCTCATCGTCACAGCCCAGGCGTGCAGGTCCATGCCGGAAGAGCGCATATTCCGCTGGGATCTGTGGCAGGGCTACCTGGACACGCTGGCCAACTTGACTGAAACGCTAAACGGCATGCGCAAGCCCGGCTTCGAGCCGCAGGTCGACGAAATCAACCACCAGATTGCCGAGATGCGAGCCAGGGTGCTTTCAATCCGTGCCGAACCTGAGCAGTGGTTCTCCGTGTTTCAGACGGCGAGCGGGTCCTTCTGGCACGACCTGTCCGGCCGGCTGACGAAGCTGGTTGAAGCCGGCCGCACAGCGTTCGACCTGGATACACTGCGCAAACTGCAGGAGGTCGTGCCACAGGTCGAACGGCTGCATCTGGCCGTGCAGCGCACGCTTAACGAGCTGGCTCCTTGGGTACCTTTATTGGAGCAACCATCAACCCTTTTCAGTCAGACCCGTTTTTCTGAGGCTTACGCAGCACTTCGCGCCGCTTTGCCTTACAATCCGAGCCTCGGACAGATCCGGACGTGCGCCCGGGAAGGAATTATAGCTATTACAGCCCTGCGCGAGCTGCTGGCCCTGGAGTCGCAGGCGCCAGAGCCGGAGCCAGGTCTGCGCGCCAGAGCCAGCGAATGGCTGTTCACCCTCGAGGAGGCATTGCCCCAGGCCTCAACCAATGCATCCTCCTTACTGATCGGGTTCGCCCAGCTTGCAGCACTAGCAGAGAAGTACGTGGACGAAATGGATTTCCAGTACCTTTACCATCCCCAGCGGCGCGTGTTCCATCTCGGTTTCAACCTGGACGCAGGCCAACTCGACAATAACTTTTACGACCTGCTGGCGTCCGAAGCACGTATCGCCTCAATAGTGGCTTTGGCAAAGGGAGAGGTACCTCAATCGCACTGGCTGCAGCTCAGCCGCCCACTGACCCGGGTCGAGGGGATGCCCGTTCTGCTCTCGTGGAGCGCAACCATGTTCGAATACCTGATGCCCCCGCTCTTCCTGCGCTCCTACGCCGGCACGCTGCTGGCAGACAGCGCCCGAGGAGCCGTGCAACGCCAGATCGCCTATGCAAAAGAACGCGGCGTACCCTGGGGGATTTCGGAAGCTGGTTTTTTCCGCTTCGACGCCAACCAAAATTACCAGTACCGCGCCTTCGGTGTACCTGGGCTGGGTTTCAAGCGCGGTCTGGGCGATGACCTGGTCATCGCCCCTTACGCAAGCCTGATGGCAGTCCAGTTCGATTCAAAGGCAGTGGCTGAAAACCTGGCAAGGTTGGTGGATTGCGGCTGCTTAGGACTATACGGGTTATACGAATCGATCGATTTCACCCCCGAGAGGCTGCCCCAGGGCACCTCCTCGACGGTGGTGCGCGAATATATGTCTCACCACCAGGGCATGATCCTGATGGGGCTGGTCAATTTCTTCCACAAGGACGTTATGGTAAGGCGGATGCATGCCGACCCGCGCATCCAGAGCACCGAGCTGCTGCTGCAGGAACAGGTGCCTCAAGCCGTCCCGCTACAAAATCCGTACGCTGAGGACGTCAAGGGGATCCGCCGGCTGACCGCCGCCCTGGTGGAAATCGACCCGTGGAGCGTGCCGGTGCAAACCCCCATCCCTCAGATGAACCTGCTTTCGAACGGCAGTTACAACCTGCTTATTTCCAACATGAGCGGGGGGTACAGCAGCTGGCGCGGGGTCGACCTGACCCGCTGGCAGCCGGACGGTGCGCTCGATCCTTGGGGAAGCTGGATCTACATTCAAGATTTGAAGGAAGGCACCAACCGGCAGCCAGACGCGGCGGGACTGTGGTCGGCCGGATTCCAACCCATCCCAGGCGACCCGGCGAACGAGCAGGTGACTTACTTCGCCCACATGGCCGTCTTCCGGCGCAGCGAGAACGGCATCACCTCGACCATGGAGGTAGCCGTAGCGCCCGACGACCCGGTTGAAATCCGGCGAATCCATCTACACAACGAAAGCGGCCAGGCGCGCCGACTGCGCCTGACCTCCTATGGCGAGGTCATTCTGAGCCAGCAGGCCTCTGACACCCGCCACCCGGCTTTCAATAAACTGTTCATCGAGAGCGAATTCGTAGCCGAGCTTGATCTGCAGCTCTTCAAGCGCCGGCCGCGCTCGGATCAGGAAGCGCCGCTCTTCGTGGGCCACATGCTGGTGACCAAGGAAGACAATCCGCTGCCCGTGCGCCACGAAGGCGACCGTTCCCGCTTCCTCGGACGAGGCCGTACTCCGCGCAACCCGGCCGCGCTACTTTCTGAGGAATATCTGAGTGGGACGAGCGGAGCGACGCTCGACCCAATCTTTGCTATCGGTCAGGAGGTGGATGTTAAGGCTCACGAGAGCACCGAACTGGCCTACCTGACCTTTGCAGCCGACGACCGCGAGACAATTCTGGCGCTGGCACAGCGCTATCATGGTTGGGAGCTGATCGTGCGCACCTTCCACCAAGCCAACATCGCGGCTCAGGCCTGGCTGGGGAAGGAAAATTTTAATACGCGGGTTTTCAAGAACACCCTGCAGGTGCTGTCGTCGCTGCTTTACCCTTTCAAGGAAGTGCGCGCCGCCTCGGAAGCCATCGCCGCCAACTGCCTCAACCAGTCCGGGCTGTGGCGCTTCGGCATCTCCGGCGATTATCCGATCCTGCTGGTGGAGCTTGAGGACCCCAAACAGGTGGACCTGGTCCTCGAAGCGCTTCAGGTGCACGAATACCTGCGTAACCGGCGCATGCTGATGGACCTGGTGATCCTCAACCATCAACAGACCGATTACGGGGCCGAGTTGAACGGGATGCTGCACCGGCTGGTCAGCCGCATGGACGGCGAACAGTGGCTCAACCAACGCGGCGGCATCTTCATCCTTTTCGCCGACCAGATGAACGCCGAAGAGCGTACCCTGCTGCAGACTGCCGGGCGCTTCGTGCTCAACGGGGCGAGAGGAAGCCTGGACGAGCAGATGCCGACCTATCCAATCCAGGTGCACCACCTGCCCGAGTTCATCCCCGCCGTTCCGATGGAAAACGCACCCAATCCCACCGCCGAGGACCCGCTGCGTCCTATCCCGCCTCTGCAGTTCGACAATGGCTACGGCGGTTTCAGCGCAGATGGGCGCGAATACGTCATCGACCTGCCGCTCGGTAGGGTCACACCCGCTCCCTGGGTCAACGTGATCGGGTACCCCGGCTTTGGCTTCATGGTTTCGGAAGCCGGAAGCCAATGTACATGGGCAGTCAACAGCGGCGAGAACCGGCTGACGCCCTGGTCGAACGACCCGGTAAGCGACCCAAGTGGCGAGGCGCTCTATCTGCGCGACGAGGAGACCGGCGCGGTGTGGACACCCACACCGCTGCCCGCAGGCGAAAATACACCATATCGAGTGACCCACGGGGCAGGCTACACCATCTTCGAGCACAACTCTCACGGTTTGCGCCAGCGCCTGACCTTGTTTGCCAGCCCGGAAGACCCGGTTAAAATAATCCACCTGCAGGTTGAAAACACCTGGGCGCACACCCGCCGCATTACCGCAACCCAATACGTCGAATGGGTGTTGGGCACCACCCACGCCGCGGCCATGCAGTACATCATCCCGGAATACGATGCAGCCGAGGCCTGCCTGATGGCCGCCAACCCCTACAGCGCCGAGTTCGGCGAGCGCGTCGCCTTCCTCACCACCAGCCTGCCGGTACATGGACTGACATCCGACCGCACTGAGTTCCTCGGCCGAGGCGGGTCGCCTGCCCTGCCGGCTGCCTTGAAGCGTATCGGGCTCGAAACCCGCATCACGCCGGGCGAGGACCCATGCGCGGCGCTGCAGGTGCATATGGACCTGCACCCGGGTGCGGTCGAAGAAATCTACTTCGTCCTCGGACAGGGAAGCAATCGGGAGCAGGCGATGCAGTTGGCGCAAAAATACCATGAGCCGGCCTACGTTGGCGCTGCCCTGGAACGCACGCACGCCTTTTGGGACCGCTTGCTGGATACGCTGCAGGTGCATACCCCTCAGCCCGCCACCGACCTGATCCTCAACCGCTGGATGCTCTACCAGAGCCTCTCCTGCCGCATCTGGGGCCGCTCGGCCTTCTACCAACCCAGCGGGGCATTCGGCTTCCGTGACCAGCTCCAGGACGTGCTGGCTGTGCTGCCCATCGACCCGGGTATCGTCCGTAGCCAGATCCTCAACGCGGCCCAACGCCAGTTCGAGGAGGGCGACGTGCTGCATTGGTGGCATCCGCCGTCCGGCCGGGGAGTGCGCACGCGCATCTCCGACGACTTGCTTTGGCTGCCTTACGTCACCGCCGAGTACGTTGAAACAACCGGCGACGCGAGCATTCTGGACGAGCCGCTGCCCTTCCTAAAAGCACCGCCGTTGGCGGAGGGCGAGGGCGAGCGCTACAACCAGTACCCTCAAACCCGCGAGACCTATCCGCTGATCGAGCACTGCCGCCGAGCAATTGCCAAGAGCGCCACCCGCGGCCCACACGGCCTGCCCTTGATCGGCACCGGCGACTGGAACGACGGCTATAACCGGGTTGGCGAGGGTGGCAAGGGTGAAAGCGTATGGCTGGGCTGGTTCTTGATCGATGTGCTCAAGCGTTTCGGCGAGATCTGCGGGCAATATGGAGACCCAGAATCGGCGAGGCACTACCAGGTGTTGGCTAACGAATACGCCGCCGCCCTCGAAGAATCCGCCTGGGACGGAGCCTGGTACCGGCGGGCCTACTACGACGACGGCACGCCGCTCGGCTCAACTGAGGATGAAGAGTGCCAGATCGACGCCATCGCCCAATCATGGTCGGTGCTCAGCCGGGCCGGCGCCCCCGAACGCAGCCGCCAGGCCATGCAGTCCGTGATGCAGCGCCTGGTCCGCCCGCAAGAAGGGCTGTCGCTTCTCTTCACGCCCCCGTTCGATCGCTCGACCCGCGATCCGGGCTACATCAAGGGCTACCTGCCGGGGATCCGCGAGAACGGCGGGCAGTACACCCACGCCGCCACCTGGACCGCCCTGGCCTTTGCCCGCCTGGGCGATGGAGAAAAAGCCGGGCTGCTGTTTGATATGCTCAACCCCATCTTCCATTCAGACACAGTCCAAAAGGCGGCGGCTTACCGCATCGAGCCGTACGTCATCTGCGCCGACATATACTCCAACCCGGCCTACCTGGGGCGCGGCGGTTGGACGTGGTATACCGGCTCGGCCGCCTGGATGTACCGGGTAGGCCTCGAAGCGATACTCGGTTTCAAGAAGAGCGCCAATGCACTGCACGTCTACCCGGTGATTCCTCCCACCTGGGACCGGTTCGAGATCGTCTACCGCTTCGGTCAATCCACATACAAGATCGAGGTAACCAATCCCGAGCACGTCTCCCACGGCGTACGGGACGTGGAAGTGGATGGAGTGGCGGTCCCTGATGGGACGGTTCCGCTGGTGGATGATGGCAAGGAGCACATCGTTAAAATAATGATGGGCGCTGATTAAATATCCCTACCCCGCCCCTTGACACTGACTCCAACCCCTTCTAGAGTTAACTGCATGGTTAACTATTCCGAAGAAGGCCTGGATAAGACTTTTAACGCCCTGGCAAGCCCCATCCGGCGCGGCATCCTGGCCCGCCTTGCGCAGGGGTGGGCGGGGGTCACCGAGCTGGCGGAGCCGTACGACGTGTCGCTGCCGGCGATCTCCAAACATCTGCGCATTATGGAAGAAGCCGGCCTGATCGAGCGGCACAAGGTCGGAAGGGTGCATTACTGCCGCCTGGTGCCCGGCCCGATGCAAAATGCCAGCGAGTGGCTGAATTTCTACCGCCCCTTCTGAGAAGCCCGGCTCCAATCCTTGGCAGATTTCATCGAAAGCGGGGAGGATGAAGGAGAAGTTTATGACCGGCCCAACGCTTGACCCAACCCGGCTGGAGATGCGCATCCTGATCAACACCCGGCGCGAGCGGGTCTTTCGGGCCTGGACCGAGCCCGAGATGCTGATGAAGTGGTTCCGGGCAAGCCCCGAGGCGATCCCGGTGCTTGCCGAGGTGGACCTGCGGGTTGGGGGGCGGTACCGCATGGGCATGCTCAACCCCGGCAGGAATCAGCCCAGCATTGCCACCGGCGAGTACCGGCTGATCCAGCCGCCAGAGAGGCTGGCCTTTACCTGGTCGTGGGAAGGCGAGGCTGGACCGGAGGCCCTGGTGACGCTCGAATTTAACGAGGTGGGAAATAAAACCGAGCTGGTACTTCAGCACGCCAATTTCAGCGGCGTCGAGCAGCGCGACCAACACCAGCAGGGCTGGAAGGATGCCTTACGAGCTTGAAAGATGTACTGGAGGCATAATCGGGCCCTCGCCGACCGATGCGGCTACCCGTGTGGCCGGATAACGCGCCCATCCCCGCTGGCGAGCACGATCAGGATGAAAATCTGTGAATGTCCCCCAGGCCGCCGGCCAAATCTAAATAGCGGTCCGCTTCAGTCCTGTTCCCCAACAGCTCGTACGAGTGTCCCAAATTCACGTAAAGCGACGGGAAGAAGTCCTTGACGCGGTCAGGTTGCGCGGCTTCGGCGCGCTTTAGCGCCTCCAGGTTCCAGCGCAGTCTGTCTTCGGGAGTCTCTTGAAATCGGGCCACGTAGTGAGCGGCAACGCAGGCCTCAAAATCATCTTTCGCCGATTCCCAGGCCTGCCAATAAAGCCTCGAGGCTTCGCCAGGCTTGCCGGCGAATTCTGCCTGGGTGCCTTCAATGCATAATCTAATTACCGGGTTATCCGTGATAGATGTGGCGCTAAAATTAAACATATTGGTTGGCAGGCAATTATAGTCTACCTCAAGTTGGCTATCAACTTTTCCAAAGGTATAATTTAAATTATGGAAGCCCTGACCTGTCCGAAATGCGGCGCCCCGGTGCAAGCCGGTATGAATGCCTGTCCTTATTGCCGGGTAGGCCTGGCGGGCGGGGTGGCAACCGACAAGCCCGCGGGCAGGCCTGAACCCGCCCCTCAAGTTGAACTGCCCCAGGGGTGGACGCTCTTCCAGGATGCGTGGCTGGGATTTACGGTGGCCCACCCGCCGGGGTGGGAGGTGACCACCTTCCAGGGCCAGACGACGATCAAAGGCGACCCGGTGGGGTATACCTCTGCGGGGATTGCCCCGTTCACCAACCCGACGCCCACCACGGCGCAGGCGGTTGCGGCCAAGTTCGTGGCCCTGGGCCGCCAGGTGATGCAGAACTTCCAGGCCTGGCAACAGGGCAATGTATCCCCCGATTCGAACCGCATCACCATCCGCACGCGCGCTGTGCGCTACGGGCAGCCCATCGAGGGCATTTACAACATCCTGGTCGAGGGCCAAAACTGCATTATCTCCGGCTACAATGCTCCACCGGATACCCTGGCTCAGCTCGGTCACCTGATGGCGAAGATCCTGGCCACTTTCCGCACTACCGGGCAGCAAATGCCGCGCCAGATGGTGCGCGAGCCGATGGAGGGCGCCTTCACCCTCCAGATCCCCGCAGGCTGGGCCTTTCGCGGCGGTGTGAACCGCAACAACGTCGGCGGAGCCGGGTCGCTCCAGTTCAGCGTTGGACGCGACCCGCAGGGCACGGTAATGGTCTCGATGCCGAGCTATACCTGGGCCTTCACCGAGCCAATGATGTCGTTCTTCGCCTTTCCCACCGGTTACCCTAGCCTGGGATTCATGCCGGCTTCAAAATTTATCCCACAGACCGTGATGGGCCAGGCCCGCCAGGTCCACCGCGACGTGCAGTTGGTCAGTGCGATCGAACGCCCGGACCTGTCGGAGATCAGTCAATGGGAGCTGGCCCGCAGCGGCTATCCCCTGGGCACCTTTGAGACTTCGGTGGCGATGATGGACGTGGTGTACACCGAAAACGGCCTGCGCCTGCGTGAGAAATCACGAGTTTCGGTGATGCGCCAGCCGGGCCAGCCGATGTGGAACGCCCTGATCGACATGGTCTACCGCGCTCCTGAAGTTGAGCTGGAATCCTGGGAACCGGTGCTGACCGGGTCGTTCAATACGCTGCAGATCAACCCTCAATGGCAGGCCGGCGAGCGCGGCCTGGCGCAGAACTACATCAATAACGCCCAGGCGGACATCCGCCGCCGGCAGGCGCAGATCTCGCAGACTTTGAGCGAAACCAGCGACATTATTACGAACAGCTACTGGAACCGCCAGGCCACCTACGACCGCATTTCAGAGATGCGCTCCAATGCCACCCTCGGGCTGCAGGACGTGGCGTCGTCCTCCGGCGACGTTTACAAAGTGCCCAACGGCTACGACCGCTACTGGGTCGACGGACTGGGAACCATCTACGGTGGAAGCTGGCTGACCCAACCGGACATCAACTGGCAGCCGCTGGAGCCGACCGGAATCTAAGGTTTTTTTGAATTGGATAGCGCTGCGAAGCAGCGCGATCCAATTCAAAAAATTAGAAGTGAATGAATATTCTGACCTTTCGCATCCGTTAAGTCGCGTTAGAGCGCTTTATGCTATTATTTGCATAGAGATTGAACGACTTTATTGGTTTCATCTCCTCCTTCTGTGAATGACCTGCCGGAACGGCGCACCGGCAGGTCATTTACATTAAATAATCAAATTTCGGGTTAAAGAATTTTGG
>DBMK01000359.1 GCA_002298885.1 Anaerolineaceae bacterium UBA700 | reverse complement strand
TTTCTCTGTGCCTCTGTGACTCTGTGGCGAAAATAAACTATATTTTTATAATATACAAGTTATACTTTCAAGCTCACATTTCACAGATTCTAACAGGCCTTCGACGATCTGCGGGGCGATGTTGCTCTGGCAGTAGCCCATGCCGAGGGTGAGCGTGCCGGCGTAGCTGCTGGCGGAGAGCATCAGGCCGTGGTTCAGCATCACCGGCCCCAGCTCATAGGCCGCTTCGATCTTCATCCCGCCAAAATCCAGGCGATCCGCATCCAGCACGCCCAGGTTACTCAGCAGCAGCGGGGTGACGTCGCCGCCCTGCGGAGCGGTCATCCGCAGCACCTGGGCCTTGCCTCTGGCATAACCCAGGGCAAACGCCAGCTCCATGAGCATGGCCCCGGTCAAGCCGGGTTGGCCTGATTTCCATTGCGCCATTGCCCTCTGCACCGCGGCCAGGGTGTCCTCGAACTGCTCACCGGGATTGTAAGTCACCGCCGGGAAAAGCCCGCCGGAGAGGTTGCATACGAGCTGCGGCCTGTCCTCGGGCAGCCCGCGGCGCAGGTCAATCGGCACCTGGACCGAGTAAGCTTTACCGGCGACTGGACGGCTGGCGGCAAACAGGGCCCGGAACAACGCCGCCAGCATCAAATCGTTGAGCGTTGCCCCGTGTGCTTTGCCATAGGCTTTGAGGGCAGCACTGGCCTGAGGGTGAAACGTACGTACGGCAAAGCTGCGCCGGTTGTTGACCTCGTTGCACTCGCCGTTGAAAGGCAGGCTGAATCGGTTCTGGTGCGGCAGGCCCAGCGAACGCGGGCGGTACTTGATCAGGTTTTTCACGCCGGCTTGCTTGAAAAAGGTAGCCTGGCTGCGGGTGTTGAATTTGCCCAGGCCAGGCGCATAACCGGAGTCGGCCAGCAGGCGGTTGTAGCAGTCGGCCACCAGGTAGGCTGCCTCTTTGGAGCCTGTCCCATCCGCCGCCACATGATCGACTTTGAGCGCCAGGGTATCCACTCCGGCGCCCCGGAAGATGCGCGCCTGCAGCAGCGGCTCGGTGCGCGGGTCAGTTGGGCTGGTCAGGAAGTCCATTAATTGGAGCTGAGTCTGGCCGGACTCGACGACCGGGCATAACTCCAGTTCATCCAGGTCGCTGCGGCGTTCCCAATAGGTCTTATTGGGGAGTTCGACGAGGCGGCAGCCCAGGATGGGCTCGCGCTGCATGGCGGCGCGCACGGCCTTTGCCATCAAGGCTGCGTCAATGCGGCCATCGAAGGAGACCACCACCCGCAATTGCTGGTCGGCGGTGGCGCGGGCGATGAAATTCATTTTATCCTGTGCGGAAGTTGGGTAGCGATCCAATTTAGCAGTCATTTTTCGATTCCTTGTTTGAATTGATCCCAGGATAACAAAACGCCGGGTGACTCAGCATCACCCGGCGGGAGAATAAAAAGGGTTAATTTTTTTATTGATTTTTCTCAGCAGATACCCGGTACTAATCCTTTTGCCGGTTTTCCACGTATACCTTCACCGCTTCACGCATAAACTCCGCCAGGTTCGGATCGATCTTGTCGAAGTTCGCCTTGAAGCGGGGGTCCTCATTGTACAGGTCGGTCAACCCCAGCAACTGTTCGTCGTTGGGGACCCAGAAGTATTCCATGTGACGGCGCCAGCGCTCCACTCCGGCCTGAGCCTCAGGGGATGCTGCCCCTTTGGGCATCGCTTTTAGCAGGTCAGCGTAAACGGCGTTGCCTTCTTCGCCAATGCGCTGCTTCTCGGCGGTGGTGTAGCTTTTCCACAGCTTGATCGAAGCCTGCACCGTCGCCGGATCATACTTCTCGGCGATCTCCTTCTCGTATTCGGCCTGCTGATCGTCGCTGAACCCTTCAAATAATTGTACTTTGCTCATTTCCGTTTTTCCTTTCAGATGGTCGATTGTGCGATCCACGGTGGTGATCAGGCGCTGCATGTGGTCGATGCGTTTGCCGAGCTCAGCGCGGTGTTTTTCCAGCGCGCTCAACACGTCGAAATCACGGCGTCCCGTGATCTGCTTGATCTTTTCGAGGGATATATCCAGCTCGCGGTACAACAGAATCTGCTGCAGTCGCAGCAGGGCCTCCTCCCCGTAGTAGCGATAGCCGTTATCGCCCACCTGGGACGGCTTGAGCAGGCCGATCTCGTCGTAGTAATGCAGCGTGCGCGGGGTGATCCCCGCCATTTTGGAAATTTGCTTGACCGTGAACATGCCCCCAGTATAAACTATTACGTAACGTTAATGTCAAGGGGTTTAATCGAGCGGTTTTAAGAATGTGTACCCATTTACTCCAATATATAGGTAAAATGGAATGAATATTTCGTGCGGCATAAAAGGCTCCCAAAATGAACGACGCTTTCCAGGCTATTGACTTCGACTCGCGTGAAAAGGCCTTCGTCCTGGTCGAGTTCCCCTACCCCTCCGGGCTGGGCCTGCATATCGGCCACGCCTTTGCCTTCACCAGCGGCGATATCTACGCCCGTTACCTGCGCATGCGCGGCAAGAACGTGCTCTTCCCCATGGGCTGGGATGCCTTCGGCCTGCCCACCGAGAACTACGCCATCCGCACCGGGCGCAAGCCGCAGGACGTGACCCGCGAAAACACCGATGCTTTCCGGCGCCAGATGAAAGCCCTGGGCCTTTCCTTCGACTGGGCACGCGAGGTCAATTCGTCCGACCCGGATTTCTATCACTGGACCCAATGGATCTTCGTCAAGCTGTTCGAAAAAGGCCTGACGGTCAAGCAGGAAATGCCCATCAACTGGTGTCCCAAGGACAAGATCGGCCTGGCCAATGAAGAGGTGATCAACGGGCGCTGCGAGCGCTGCGGCACCGAGGTGGTGCGCCGGCGCATCAACCAGTGGGTGGTCAAAATCACCGCCTACGCCGACCGCCTGATTGAGGGCCTGGACCATACGGATTTCATCGAAAAGGTCAAAGCCGCCCAGATCAACTGGATCGGCAAGAGCCAGGGGGCGCGCATCCACTTTCCGGTCGTTGGGCGCGAGACGACCCTGGAGGTTTTCACCACCCGCCCGGACACGCTGTGGGGGGCCACGTTCCTCGTCCTGGCGCCGGAACACCCGCTGGTGGCGGAGCTGCTAGGCGATCCCGCTATCGCAGGCTATGTGGAGCGCGCCGCCCGCCTGTCGGACCCGGAGCGCAGCGAGGCGGGGCGCGAGAAGGACGGCGTCTTCAGCAGCCTGTCCGCAACCAACCCCGCCACCGGAGCCGCCATCCCGATCTGGATCTCGGATTTCGTGCTGCAGAGCTACGGCTCGGGCGCCATTATGTCTGTGCCCGCCCACGACGAACGCGACCACGCCTTCGCCCGCAAGTTCGGCCTGCCGGTCATCCCGGTGGTCCTGCCGCCCCAGGATTGGGATTTCGAGCAGGCTGCCTACACCGGCCTGGACGGCGGGATGATCAATTCGGGCTTCATCAACGGCCTCTCGCCGCGTGAAGCGTTCGACGAAACCGTACGCTGGCTGGAGCGCGAGGGCCTGGGCGGCCCTGCCAGTTCATACCACCTGCGGGATTGGATCTTCAGCCGCCAGCACTACTGGGGCGAGCCGATCCCCATGGTGTATTGCGAGTCCTGCGGCTGGCAGCCCGTGCCCGAGGACCAGCTTCCGGTGGTGCTACCGGACGTGGAAAAATACCAGCCCACGGATACAGGCGAATCGCCCCTGGCGAACATCGCAGAGTGGGTCGAGACCACCTGCCCGCGCTGCGGCGGCCAGGCCCGCCGTGAGACCGACACCATGCCCAACTGGGCCGGCAGCGACTGGTATTTCCTGCGCTACACCGACCCGCACAACGCCCAGGCCCTGGCGGATATGAAAAAGCTGCGCTACTGGATGCCGGTGGACGTGTACATCGGCGGCGACGAGCATAACACCCTGCACCTGCTGTACTCGCGCTTCATCTATTTGTTCCTGCACGATCTGGGGGTTGTGCCTTCTGAAATCCCCGAGCCGTATCAAAAACGCCTGTCCCACGGAGTGATCCTTGGGGCCGACGGGGCGCGCATGAGCAAATCGCGCGGCAACGTCGTCGCCCCGGACGAGCTGCTCGAGCGCTACGGCGCGGATGCCCTGCGCATGTACCTGCTGTTCCTGGGTCCCTTCGACGCCACCATGACCTGGAACGAGCGCGCCTTGCTGGGCGTTAAGCGCTTCCTGGACCGCTTTACGGCCTTCGTCAGCGAGCACGCCGGGAGTCGCGCCGGAACCGGCCCGGCGGTGCGCGCCATCGTCGACCGCCTGGTCAAATCGGTCGGCGAGGACATCCCCGCCTTCAAGTTCAACACCGCCATCGCCAAGCAGATGGAGGCGCTCAACGCAATCCTCGAGTCCAACGAAGCCGTCGACGACGCAGCCTTGCAAAAAATGGTCCAGGTGCTGGCCCCCTTTGCGCCCTTCCTGGCCGAGGAATGCTGGGCCAAGGCCGGCGGCGCCGGCAGTGTGCACGCCAGCCGTTGGCCGCGCTTTGACCCCGGCCTGGTTACGGAGAGCCGCGTCACCATCTCGGTCCAGGTCAACGGCAAGCTGCGCGGCCTGCTCGAAGTGGACCCCTACGATCCGCAGGAAACCGTCGTCGAGGCCGCCCGCGCCCTCGAATCCGTGGCCCGCGCTTTGGCTACAGCCGAGGTCAAGAAGATCATCTACGTTAAAGGACGAACGTTGAATTTTGTCGTGTAATTCACATCACTCCGGCGGCACAGGGGTGGATCTGGTCTGTTGACGATGGTTCTTTGGGTGCGCACAGACCCACCCCTACCGTGCGGCCGTCGGAGGGGCGGGTCTGTGAATCGCATGGCTTCCGCTCGTTCCGATTCCATACCCGCCCCGGTCTAGCAAAAAAAACCCTCGGCTTGCGAGGACGCAAGCTGAAGGCGCCTGGTCGCCCCTACCTCGCCCCCACAAGCCATCCGTTTCAAACCGGGGAAATTGTGATCCTCACCATCAACCTTTGGCGGGCCGCCTGCGCCAGGTCTTCCGACGCCGGGATTCCATTGTCCATGCGGATCCCGAGGCTCTTGGCGGCCATCGGAATATGGCGCACGTACGCCCCGATCTGCGCCGCAGCCGCGCCTTCGTCCTCCAGCGCTTCGGCGACCCCTTCCACATCCACCCCGCGCAGGCGCAGATGCACCGGCGCGCCGCCGCGCACATTGCGCCACCACTTGCGGTCGCGGCTGGTGATCACCCACAGGGTATCCCCTTCCTGGTAATAATTCACCGGCGTGGTCACCGTCCGCCCGGTTTTTCGCCCGCAGACCGAAATGAGCATCGTGCTGCCGCTCAACATGCCGTGCAGCGGCGACTTGAGGAAAAAAGCCACGAAACTGTTCCCGTTCACTTCACCCTCCCATTCTCAGGATCACCGTCTTGATCTCAAACGGACGGAAATCCAAACGGATATTTCCGCCTTCGCACGCCAGGTCTTGCAGAGGCTCTTCCATCATATCCGCCAGCGCAGCCGAGCCCACGGGCAGGCTGGTGTTCAGCGTACAGCGCGTGGCGCTGCGCATCGATTCATACAGGCGCACCACCACACTCCCCGAGCCGTCCTCGGCCGGCTTGACCGTCTCGATCACAATATTGGGTGCATCCAGGCTGAACAGCGAGCGCTCGCCGGCCGAGCCGGGCAGCACCAAGACGGGCGCGTTCAGTTCGTACGCCTGGCGCACCACGCCCGATTCGGCCAGGCTGCCGTTCCAGGGGACCAGGGCGTAGGTGAACGTCTGTTTACCGCGGTCGGCGGTGGGGTCCGGCGCCAGGGAGGATTTAAGCAGGGTCAGGCTGAGCGTATTGCCCAGGGCGCTCAGACCGTACTTGCAGTCGTTGAGCAGCGCCACCCCACAGTTCTCCTCGGCCAGGGCCGACCATTTCTGGTTGCAGATCTCGAAGCGGTCGGCGTCGAAGACGTTTGAGCGGTGGGTGGGCCGGCGCAGGTGGCCGAACTGGATCTCGGAGATGACCTCGCTGCTGTGCAGGGCAAAGGGAAAGGCCACTTTGAGCAGCTTGTGCTTCTCCTGCCACTCGACCTCGGTGGCAAATTCCACCCGCCGGCTGCCGCGGCGCAGGCGGATGATCTGGCTCAGGCTGGAATTGTGCAGCGTGCGCGTCAGGCGGATCTGAGCCTCCAGTGGCCCCGGGTCGATCACCTCGAGCGTCACCGCCTCGGGGATCGCCACCGGCTGCAGCTCGGCCATCGAGACGATATCCCAGGCGTCCCAGAAATCCGGCACATCCTTGTACAGCCGGAACTGGTTGCCCGGCCCGGCCATCAGCTCGCGTCCGCTGGCCTTGTCGATCAGGCTGACGACCTCGCCGCGTTCGTTGAGCTGGAGCCGCAGCAGGCCATTTTCGAGCGAGGTCCGGGTAGCCCGGGCGGCGCTTTCTTCAGCGATGGCCGCGGCCTCCGCGGGCTTCGGGCCAGGTCGTAGGGCATCCGGCAGGACGCTCGTCCACCCGCACGCCGGAACATCCACCTCGACCCGCTTGCCGGCAACTTCCAACAGCTCGCGGCGCGGCCAGGGCAGCGAATTGAAGACGGTATAACCCTGCTCCTCGCCGATGAATGCGCCAGCCGCAGCCTGAGCGGCATCTCCGGCGATCTGCAGGGCCGCCGCCAGGTCGATTTCAGCCTCCTCTGCAGCGCGCTGGATGCAGGATCCCGGCAGGATGTCGTGGAACTGGTTGAGCAGCACCTTGCGCCAGGCGCCCGCCAGCGTCTGCGGGGTAAAATCATAATTCCGCAGGGCGTGGGCAGCGCTGCCCCACAGTTCGGCCTCGCGCAGCGCAAATTCTGCGCGGCGCATACCTCGCTTGATGCGTGCCTGGGTGGTGTAGGTGCCGCGGTGCGCCTGGAAGTATAGCTCGCCCACGTAGCGCTCCACCGGTCCGCCCTCGGCTTCGATCTCCGCGAAGAAAGTCGCTGGCGTGGAAATTTTGACCCGCGGCAGGCCTTCCAGGTCCGCCTCCCGGCGCAGGAATTCGAGGTGGTCCCGGTCCGGGCCGCCCCCGCCATCGCCCCAGCCGTAGGAAAGGATCATCGAGCGCACCCCATTCCCCTGCAATCGGGTATTCCAGCGCTGGAACAGGCCCGATGGCCGGGTGTGGCTGTTGTAATCGGTGTAGATGTGAGCCGGGATGCTCGTGCCGTCGATGCCCTCCCAATTGAACGTGTTGTAGGGGAACGGCTCGCCGCCGTTGTAGGCCCAGGTGATCTTGGCAGTGGCAAACCCTTTACACCCGCAGCCGCGCAGGATCTGCGGCAGGGCGCCGGAATAGCCGAAGACGTCCGGCAGCCACAGCACCCGGCTGTCGGCCCCAAACTCGTCCTTGAAATAGCGCCGCCCCAGCATCACCTGGCGAATCAAGCTCTCGCCGCCGCTGATGTTGGTGTCGGCTTCCAGCCACATGGCCCCATCCGGGATGACGTTGCCGGAAGCCACGGCTGCCTTGAAACGGGCGTACAGCTCGGGATAATGCTGCTTGAGGCGCTCGTACAGCTCGGGTGTACTCTGCAGGTAGGTGTACTGCGGGTATTCTTCGATCAAGGCAAGCTGGTTGATCGCCGTGCGGGCGATCTTGCGGTTGGTTTCGGCCAGCGGCCACAGCCAGGCCACGTCGATGTGGGCGTGGCCGAAGGCGTGCAGGGTGGGGGCGGTGGAACCGTTGGTGCATTCCAACAGCGGTTTCAGACGCCGGCGGGCTGCCCGGGCGGTCTCTACCAGCTCGTCTGGCGGTAGCTCCACGTCCACGATCAGGCTGGCATCCATCAAGCCCTGGTCGATCTCCGCCGTGCGCAGCGCCAGCGGGTCGAGCCCATCCCGCAGCTCGCGCAGGGTGGTGAAATCCAGCGCAAGCTGGTAAACTTCCTCGAGCCAAACCCCGAAGCTGCTCTCGTCGAGGACGAAATGCGTCGCGCCCGGGTCTCCAACGTTGGGTTTGCCAAACGGCAGCGGTCCCTGGGCCATGACCCACGGGTGACCGGCGTAGGCTTCCATTAATATATCGTAACGCTCACCCGGGTTTCCGGCGCGGCTGAGGGTGACCTCATGGTGGCCTGAACCAAACGAGCCGGCGATGCGCCCGTTGATCCACACCAGGCTCTCGATGCCCTGGGCGGCGCACAACACGATGCGCTTTCCAGAGGCCGCCTCCGGCAGGGTCACCTGGCCGCGGAACCAGGCGTACAGCCATTCTTTTCCCCAGGTCTCGCCGGGCTGCACGGGCTTGAAGTCTCCCTGCAGCGCCTGTTCGTAGGTCAGGTGCTCGAAGGTTGTGAATCCACTGAGGGATAGGCCTGCCAGAGGAAAGTAACAGCACTGCCACAGGGCGTCCTGCCAGCGCTGGATGCGATGTTGCCATTCGAGGGTGAGGGCCATGTAGGGACTCCAGGATTATCGGGTAAGAATGGTAGACAGTTCCAATTCGTGCTCCGCTGGGGTCTCTGACCCCAGCGCTGGCGGGTCACAGACCCGCCAAGAGCATAGAGATAAAATAGGTGTCACATTTTTTGGTCCAGCATTTCCAAAAAGCTGGCCACAATCGCCGGGTCGAAAAGGCTGCCGGATTTTTGGGCTACGTATTCCCGCGCTTTATCCGTCGACCAGGCTTTGTGGTACGGGCGGTCGGACACCAGGGCATCCCAAACGGTGACAACGGTTGCCAGGCGAGCGTTGAACGGGATCTGCTCCGCTTTCAACAGCTCCAGGTAGCCGCCGCCATCCCATTGTTCGTGATGGTAGAGGATGATCGGCAGGACCGGTTCGAGGAACGCCATCGGCTTCAAGATATCGTAACCGATGCGCGGATGCGTGCGCATCAAGTCCCATTCGTCGAAGCTCAGTAGAGCCGGCTTGAACAGGATTGCATCCGGAATGCCGATTTTTCCGATGTCGTGCAGCAGGATGCCCCGCCGGAGGGATACCAGCTCCGTTTCGGCCAATCCCAGCTTGCTCGCCAGGGCGATCCCCAGGTCTGCGGCGCGCCGGGCGTGAGCCCAGGCGTCGCGGTCCTTCAATTCGATCAGCCTCCCCAGGGCTTCCACCATGCCGTCCTGATCGCGCCGGCGCTCCTCTTGGACATGCCGTACCTGTTTGGAAATATCCGCCATCAATCCTCTCCAAACTCCATGCCCATTAAAACATATTCCTCATCGAAACCGGTCTTGCGGTAAAAATCCTGGGCTGAAAGGTTGTCCTTTTCGGTGCCCACCTCAATCTCATCCATGCCGCGACGCCTGGCTTCGCCCATAGCAGCCTCAACCAGTTGGCGGCCTAGCCCGCGGCCGCGCAAATTCCGGTCAACCACCAGCTCGTTGATCAAGGCCGTGCCGCCGGTATGGAACAGGCTGCGATAAAAGATCAGCGAGAGAAACCCGCTCACCCTCCCGTCGACTTCGCACACCAGGTTGTAGTAAACCTGCGGGTTGGCCGACATCTCGGCCAGCAGGCGCTGGAAATGCTCCAGCTTGAATTGGGGTCTGTCGGTGGTAAATTCACTCAACTGCTGCATCAGCCCCAAAACAGCAGGCAAATCCCTCTCTTCGCATTCTCTTATGGCATCCATGTATATATTTAACCACGGAGTCACGGAGAACACAGAGAATTTAACAATTTTTTTATGCCGGGGATTTTCATAAGATATACTGCCGACCAAAAGGACAAGAATTTCACCACAGAGTCACTGAGGCACTGAGAAAACCTTTTTTAATTCTTAAAAGATATTCTCAGTGCCTCAGTGACTCTGTGGTGAAATTTACTTTACTTTATTTTATTGAAAACTCCACTGGGCTGCTTTGAGTTACATTGCCGGCCAGATCGGTGGCGAGGGCGACGAGGGTGTGAGCGCCGGGCGCCAGGGACGGCGCGGTAAAGATATAAGGTGCATTACCGGTTTCGCCTAAAAGCTTCCCGTCCAGCTTGTATGCCACCGATCGGATGCCGACGTTGTCGTTGGCGCTCACCTGGAACTGGATTCTAGCTCCGGCCTGCTCGCCGGGCTGGGGCGTGGTGACCTGGACCGCCGGCGGAATGTTGTCCACGGTCACCTGGATGATAGCCGTCTCGACCTGCTGGTTCGTGTGGATGACCTGCAGGCGGATGGCGTACAGGCCGTTTTGGGCCTGTGTATCCCACTGCCCCAGCAGCCCATCGTGCACCGGCTGGCCGCCGGCGCCGATCTGGATCCACTCGGTTGGGTTGAGTCCCGCCCCGGCTTGCAGGCGGTAGGAGGCAAAATCGCTGCCGGCGGCGCTGCCGTTGAGCGAAAATTTGCCGCGCACGTAGGCGAACAGCGCCGGCTGGCTGATCTGCACGTCCGCTGAGGGGGTGGGCGGCTGGATGCGATCGTAATCGGAGGGCGGCACCGGCAGCCCGGCCAGCCGGCCCCAGGCCTGCGCCTCCGGCGGCAGGATCATGTACGTGCGCTGCTCAACCAGCTCGGGTGGGGTGAACACGGTTGCCAGCAGGCCGGTCTCGCGGTTCACCTGGACTGCGGCATACAGCGTATCCGGCCCGGTGGGCTCGTTGCCGTTCAGGAAATATTCGGTGACCTGGGTGGGACAGGTGGGCGTCGCCAGCAACCCGGACGGGTCGCACACTTCGACTGTGCTGATGCCGGGCGGCTGCTCCCAGTCCGCCGGCGGAAGGTCGCGGCTGGTATATTGGATCAAGGCGTGCCACAGGCCGGCAGCGGCCTTCGGGTCCAGCCGCTGGACCGCGGCCGCGGGAGCCGCCTCGCCGCCTGCCGGCAGCCCGATCCAGGTGACGGCCACCATCTGGCGGGTATAGCCTGCCGCCCACACCTCGCGCCCATCATCAGCCGAGCCGACCTTGGCGCCTGCCGGGCGGCCAATTTCGAGCGGATTAGGGTAGCCCAGGCTGGGCCAGCGCGCCGGCTCATCGCTCAACACGTTGTGCACCAGGTAAGCCAACTGGGGACTAAGCACGGAGCGCGTCTCGGGCGGGCCCGGCTCCAGCAGGCGCTGGCCCTGTGCATCGGTCACCGAGAGCACGGTCGCCGGCTGGACTGGCGCTCCCGCGCCGGTGCTGTCGCCGGCAAGCGTCCCCTGCCCGGCAAACACGCTGTAGGCCTCGGCCAGTTCCACGAGGCTGGCCTGCCCGCCGGATTGGAGCAGCGCCCCCGGGTCGCTGGTCTGAAACAGCCCGTGCAGCCCCAACGGCTCGGCCAACTGCCACACGTTGCCCGGCCCAATCTGCTGCAGCACCTGAGTGAGCGGGGTGAGGGTGTCGGTGGCCAAAGCCGAGCGCAGGCGCATCGGCCCGCGGTACTTCTGGGCGGAGCCCGTCGCCGGAGCTGCGGCACTGGCGCCGCCCGGGTTGGCAACCGCCGGTGTCGCAGCGACGTCCGCGCCTTCGGCCCCGGTCGAGGGGGTCGGAGGGATATCCCACACCAGCGAGGCGGGGCTCATGCCGCGTGAGAACGCCGCCACCGCCAGGAATGGGGTGAGCAGCGTGCCCGGCTGGTGTGAAGCAAGCTGGGCGCTTTCGGCGCCGGCCGTGGTGTCGCCCAGGAAGGCCAGGATCTGCCCGTTTGCGGGATCAAGAAGGATGGCGCTGGCACGCAGGCCGGGCGGCAGGGGCTGGGCGTTATTGGCCAGGGCGGGTAGCAGGCGCGCCGCCTCGCAGCCGTTAGCAGCCGGCTGGCCTGTGGCCGCGGACCCGCCGGCCTTTCCCTCCAGGCGGTCGATCTGGGTGTGCAGAGAGCAGGCAAGCTGGCTCTGCAGGCCGCTGTCGAGCGAGGTAACCACGCTCAGCCCGCCGTGCTCCAGGCGGCTGCGCCCGAAGCGGCGGGTGAGATCTTCCAGCACCAGCGAGTTGAACGCCTGCGCCGGCCATTCGGCGGGTGAAACGGTCGTCCGCAGGCTGAGGGCCTCCTGGGCTGCGTCGTCGCGCTGCTGCTTCCCAATCTGGCCGGCTGCCAGCAGGCGGTCGAGCACGGCCAGTTGCTGCTCGCGAGCCGCGTCCGGGGCATCCAGCGGGTTGAGCGCTGGCGACGGCAGCGCGCCTACCAGCAGGGCCGCTTCGGCCAGGTCAATCAGGCTGGCGGACTTCCCCAGGTAAAGCTGGGCGGCGCTGTCGGCGCCGTAGGCCAGGTGGCCGAAAGAGGCTTCGTTCAAGTACCATTCCAGCACCTTCTGGCGCCCGTATTCGGCCACCACCTGTCCGGCCAGCAACTGGCGGCGCAGGCTACGCCGCAGGCCGGGGGCTTCGTCGCCGAGCAGCAGGTCGTCTACCAGGCGCTCGGCGATGGTGGAAGGCACCGGCGCGCCCAGGCCGCTCAAATTGAAGCCCGGATTCTGCCAGAAGGTTGGGTCGAGGTAAGTCACCGCCACCTGGGCCAACACCGGCGCCAGGCCGTTCGTGTTATATGGGTCCAGCGGAAGGAAGCGCCGGGTGATCCCAGGGTTCTCCAGGCTGTATATCAGGGTCTGGCTGCTGCGGTCGTAAAAGCGAGTGGGCTGGAGCAGCAGGCCGTTCTGCGGGTCCAGCAGCGCTGGCAGGGCGGCGGTCGAGGGCAGGCCAGCCGTCAGGTCAGCGTAGGTAAACGCCAGCAGCAGCAGGCTCGCCGCCAGGAGAAAAATCACCCCGGCCAACACGCCAGAGAAAACCCGGCGCGAGCGGGCGACCGGGCTGCGCGATTGAGCGTTCAGGCGGCGGTGGCGGCGGATTAAAAGCATGCCGAGCTGCTGTTTTGAGCGCATTCAAAAACCTCTCAACGGGTGGGGGTGACCGCAACAGCCGTCGGGGTGACCGCAGCGGCGGTGGGAGTGACCGCAGCGGCCGTGGGGGTGTACAGGTTCTGCAGGTGCTGGCGCGCCGTGATCAGCCAATCGGCAGGGATGCCCTGCGGCGGCAGCTTGAGCAGTGCCTCCCAGGACTGGATGGCGGCCAGTGGGGTGCCGGCCTTTTCCTGGGCCTGGGCGCGGTAATAATACACGCCGGCCCGGTCCGTGTCGGCCTGGGCCAGGCGCTGGGCTGCGTTCAATTGGTCCACGGCGGCCTTAAAATCACCGGCCAGCAGATTGGCCTTCCCCCAGCCCAGGCTGGCCTCGAAGGAGTTCGAGCGCAGCAGCAAAGCCGCCCTGAAATCCTCAGCCGCCTTCTTGCCGTCGGGCAGATCCAGGTATAACTGGCCGCGCAAGAGGTGGGCGTCGAAGTACTTGTCGTCCAGCTCCAGCGCCTGCGAAAGTGCGCCCAGCGCCAAATCGGGTTTATTGTTGGCGGCGTAGGCCTGGCCCAGCCAGTAGTAGGCCTCGGCGTCGTCGGTGACGTAGGTGGTGTAGGTAACCAGGTAGGTCTGGGCGCTTTCCAGGTCGTCGTTGGCGCGCAGGGCCTCGGCCACCAGGCGGTAGGCGGGCAGGTAGGTCAGGTCGGATTGGTTGGCCGCCCTGGCGTCTTCAAGCGCCTGCACCGGGCTCTCCTGCAGCAGCTCGGCCTGGCCGCGCTCGTAATACAGCAGGGTCGAGGAGCTATTCAAAGCGGCTGCCTTTTCCAGGTCCGCCAGGGCGCCTTTCCCGTCCTTATCCTGGATCTTGATTTCGGCCAATTCCAGGTATGCCTCGAATAGCTTGGGGTCCAGGCTGATGGCCTTTTCCAGGTCAGGGACGGCCGCGTCGGGCAGGTTGGGAGAATTGATCAGTCGCAGGCGCGCCCGGCCCAGGTAAGCCGGGGCAAAGTTGGGATTGGTGCGGATGGCCTTATCGTAATTCTGGGCGGCGTCGGCGTATTTCTGCTGGAAGCGGTAGGCCTCGCCCAACAGGTAATAGATATCCGCCGCATTGGGGGCGGCCTGGACTGCATTGGTGAAAGAGATGATCGCCTGGGCCCAGTTGCCGTCGCGCATCATGCGTACGCCCCGGTTGTAATCCTCCAGGTTGTGCGGGGTGGTCACGTACTGCGGCGTGGGGGTGTAATTTATAGAAAGGATCATGGCGAGCGGCGTAGGCCCGATGAAGGTGGGGGTCGGCGAGCGCACCACCGGAGAGGCCGTGGGCAGGTAGGTCACCGTTGGTCCGCGGGTGTAGGTGGGCAGGATGGGGACGTTGCTGTTGGCAATCGCCGCGTTGCGCCCGGCAATGATGGCGACGACGATGGCAGCGATGAAAACCACGGCCAGTCCAGCCACCACCGCAAGCTGGCGCAGCGCCCGACCGCCGGCCTCGGCCTCGGGTGAGGTCCGCCCGAAGAAGGTCGCTTCCCAGTTACGCTTCTGCACGCTCAGCGGGATGCCCAGGCCTTCCTCCGGCTGGCGCTCGCCCAGGGCGATCAAGCCGCGCCGTGCAAGCCGGTTCTGCGGATCGTAGCGCAGGGCTTCGTTGAGGCAGAAGATACGCTCTTTGTTCGTCTCAACCGCCGCGCTCATTAGCAGCCACAATTGGGCGCTAGCCTTATTGGATTTGATCAGGCGGGTCAGCAGGTCGCGGGCGCGCCCTTTTTCACCCTTCGCCAGCGCGTTTTGAGCTTCCTGCAAGATATTCTCTTCCTGGGAGCGTGCTTCGGGCATGCAATGAGTCTAGCACAGGTTTTTATTTCATGGGGTTATACCCTGGAGGCAGTACCCTCCAGGGTATAACCCCATCATCATTTATCATGCAAAAGTATTATTACTAAAATCATCCAAAATCGGTTGCCGTTCGTCTGCGTATGCGCTAGAATAAGGTGTAGCATCTGAACGAGATGGGAAGATCATTTAATTGGGCTTATCAGGAGGAATGATGAATACGATCCGGCACATTTTGCAGGTCAAGGGGAACGACGTGTGGTCAGTGACCCCGCGTACCACCGTGTACGATGCGCTGCGCGTGATGGATACGAAAAACGTGGGCGCTTTGCTGGTGATGGACGGCGATAAAGTGGAAGGGATCTTTTCCGAGCGCGACTACGCCCGCAAGGTCATCCTGCTGGGACGCTCGTCCAAGGAGACCCTGGTAAGCGAGATCATGACCGGCCGTGAAAAGCTGCACACCATCCATCCCGATCAAACGATTGAAGAAGCGATGGAGATGATGACCAACAAGCGCGTCCGCCACCTGCCGATCATGGAGGGCGATCACCTGATCGGCATGATTTCAATCGGCGACGTGCTACGCGAGATCATCTACAGCCAGCGCGCCGCCATCCGCGAGATGGAGGACAAGATCCTGGGCAAGTAATTCCTCCCTTTCCACACAAACCCTGTGTCGTACTGGCATTATAATAAATCGACAACCAGGCGCAGCGCCTCCACAGGGACTTCTGACAAATGCCAGTCAACAACAGGATAAAAAACCATCCCAAAAAACATACAGTTGTAGAAGTCTGGCGCCGGCGAAGGCGGCAACGACCTTCGCCGGACCTGTATCAGCTCACCGCCCACTTCACCCCGGACCTGATCTACGAGTGGTACCCCAGCCAGGATTACGCCCTTTACATCGGGGATATCGACGCCCGCCTGGGGTATGATCCGGGCGAATTTCCGCGCACCTGGACTGCCTTCCAGGGAGTGATCCATCCCGAGGACCGCCCGCGCTTCCAGGCCGCCCTGGAAGAAGGTCTTGAATCGCACAAGCCTATCGACATAGTTTACCGGGTATATTGCAAGAACGGCTCAGTGTGTTACTGGCGCGACCGCGGCCAGGGTATCTGCGACAGCCAGGGGAACCTGACCCGATTCGTGGGCATCCTTCAGGAAGTGACCCAACAACTGCGAGCAGAGGAGGCGTTAAAGGAGCTCAATGCCACTCTGGAAAGGCGCGTGGCCGAACGCAGCCTTGCCCTGGGGTCTACTTTGGTCGAGCTGCAACGCGAAATAGAACAGCGCCAAAAGGCCGAAGCCCGCTTCCGTATGATTGCGGAATTGACTTCCGATTTAGGCTACATCGTCAAATTGCGGCCGGATCTGGGATTCGAGCTCGAATGGATCAGCGAGGGAATGCCCGAAATCCTGGGGTACCCGGTCGAAGAGATATCCGATTCCGAAAAATGGATCGCCAAGATCCATCCGGAAGACCGCTGGATCACCATCGATAACGTGCGACGCACCGCCCAGGGCGAGGCCGGTTCGGGCATCGTCCGTTTTCGCAAACCGGACGGGAGCTATATCTGGCTCGAAATCTACAACCGCCCGGTGTGGGACGCCAGCGGGACGCGCATCGAAAAGATCATCGGCGCCGGGCGTGAAATAACCCAGCGTAAAAAAGCCGAGGAAGAGCTGGCGCGCAGCCAGGCGCGCTACCGCACCCTGTTCGACGATTCGCCGGTATCGCTATGGGAAGAGGATTTTTCATCTATAAAAGCTGGACTGGACGCGCTGCGCCAAAAGGGTGTCGAGGATTTTCGGGCTTACTTCACTGCCCACCCCAACGAAGGGCTGTCGCTGGCGGACCTGATCAAGGTGATCGATATCAACCGGGCGGCATTGGGCCTCTACAAAAAACTCTCCAAGCAAGATTTGATCACCAATATTGGCGCCCTCGTGCGCGATTATCCGGAGCGCTGGCTGGAAGAGATCATCGCCATTGCCGAAGGCCAGACAGATTTTACCCTGGAGGGGACCTCCTCCAAAGAGGACGAGGTTCTGTATTACACCGCTCTGCATTTTGCCGTGGTGCGCGGTTACGAACATAACTACGGCCGCGTCATCATATCGATCGAGGATTTGACAGGACGTCGCAGGGCTGAGATGGAGCTGCAAAACAAGGCCCGGCGCCTGGAGCTGACCAGTTCCATTACCCTGGCCTCCCTATCCTTGGGAAACTTCAAAGAAACGCTGCATAGTCTGGCGGAACGCATCGGCGATTTTGGCGGCGCCGACGCCTGTTTTATTACCCGTTGGGATGCCGAACGGCAGATTCCCATTTTTTTGGCCGGGTCGGGAGACGTCGACTACTGGCCTGCCAGCCAGTTCCTGGCTTCGGGAGAAGCATCGATCACCCGGGCCGCACTGGAGGCCGGGCGAATCCTGATTGCCCGTCCGGATGATCCACAGTGGTTCCAGCAGCATTTTGCGGTCCTTTCCAGTAACCGGACGGCCATTGCGCTGCCGCTCAAGATGAGCAGCGAAAAAATCGGCGCAGTGGTGCTGGTGTATAACCAGCCGCCCACGATCAGTGCTGACGACCTGGAACTGTGGAACCAGGTGGCAGCCCAGGTTTCACTGGCAATTGCCAGCCTCCAGCTCTACGAGCACGCTCAAAGGCGGGCCGACGAGCTCGAGAAGCTGACGCGGGTTTCTTCCGAGCTGCGCAAGGCCCAGGCCAGCAGCGAGATCCTGGAAATCACGGTGCGCGAAATGGTGCAGATCGTGGGCGCCGATCGCGGCGCGCTGCTGATTCGGCGCAGCGGGAAATGGCTGCTGGAAGCCGAAAAGGGAGACCCCGAATTTGGCGGCCTGGGCGAATTCCAGCTCGAAGAGGAATTGGTCCAGCGGATCATGGCCAAGTCTCAGGAATACATCTTTGCAGACCCGGTAACTGGAGTTTATTTCCCCAACTGCCCCTGGCAGAAGGGTCTGGATGCGCTGTCGGTCATTCCGCTGAACAGTTCGGAGGCGGTGATCGGCCTGGTGGCGATCGGCTGGCTCAAACCCAAAGACCTGACCCCCGAGGACCGCCGCCTGCTGACGGCCGTGGCCGAGATCAGCGGGAACGCGCTCCAGCGCGCCGGCCTTCTGGAAACCCTGGAGCAGCGCGTGGGCGACCGCACGCGGGATCTGCAGACCCTGTTCAATCTCTCCGCCCTTTCTAACGGCCAGCAGGGGTTAAAGAAGGTGATGCAAAGCGCCTTGAGGCAGCTTATCCCCATCCTGGGCGGCTCGGCCGGGATTTTTTACCTGGTGAATCCCACCGAAGGGACGCTGGAGGTGGAGATGACCCTCGGCCTCCCCCGGCGTGTGATTTCGCAAATCAACCACGTGCCGGTCGAACTCGACCGGTGGCGCAGGAATGGCAGCCAGAAGTCCCCGGTGGTCCTGTCGGATTTACGCTCCATGCCGGTCCAGGTGAATGCGCTGCTCGATTTGGGGTTTAATGGGGCCATCTACATGCAGATCCAGGCCTCAGGCCAACCCTGGGGCATCATGTGCATTTTGGGGGATAACGCCAAATTAAACCCCGAGGAAAAATCGCTGATGTTGGCTGTAGCCGACCTGGTAGCCACGGCGGCGGAAAACGCCCAACTGCAATTACGCTCTAAAGAAGCGGCCATCCTGGAAGAGCGCCAGCGCCTGGCGCGCGCCCTGCACGATTCGGTCACCCAATCGCTCTACAGCCTGACCCTCTTCTCGGAAGCCGGGCGCGAACACTCGCTTTCAGGGAACCAGGAGCGCACGCTTCACTACCTGGAGCGCAGCTCGGAGACGGCCCATCGCGCCCTGCGTGAAATGCGCATGCTGCTCTACGAGCTGCGCCCGCCGGAGCTTGACCGGCTTGGCCTGGCGGGCGCGCTGAGCTTCCGCCTGGAGGCTGTGGAGCAGCGAGTGGGCCTGGAAGCGCGTTTCACCAATAAATACACGACCCGCTTCCCGGCAGACGTTGAGGAAGCCCTGTTCTGGATCGCCCAGGAAGCCTTGAATAATGTATTCAAACACGCCAATGCCTCTAAGGTTGCCCTAAACCTGGAATCGGAAGCGCAGTGGGTCCGGCTGGAGATCAAGGATAACGGGCAGGGATTCAAGCCGGGCGAGCAGAGCGCGGGGGGCATGGGCCTGGTGAGCATGGGCGAGCGAGCCGCCAAAATAGGTGCTGCCCTGCGCGTGGAAAGCCAGCCAGGCCGGGGTACGCGGGTAAAAGTTGAGCTGAACCTGGCCTCTTCTGAAAAGGAGAATAATGAGCATGGATGAGCGCATCCGCATCCTGATCGTCGACGACCACCCCCTGATTCGCGAGGGCCTGCGCGCCGTGCTGGAGACTCAACCCGATATGGAGCTGGTGGGTGAAGCACACGACGGCGCCGAAGCTGTGAGCCGGGCGCTTACGCTCAGGCCGGACGTGGTGCTGATGGACCTCTCCCTGCCGGAAATGGACGGCGTGGAGGCCACCCGCCTGATCCTCGAAAAAGACCCCGCGGTGCGTGTGCTGGTGCTTTCGAATTACCTGGACGACGAAAAGATCTTCAGCGTGCTCAAGGCAGGCGCAAAAGGCTATATCCTGAAAGAGGCCATCCCACAGGATCTACGCCAGGCCATACGCAGCGTTTATCAGGGCAAATCGGCCCTGGACCCGTCTATCCAGCGCAAACTGGTGGACCACCTCTCCCAGGCAAACAACAGTGCGTCCTCCGAGAGCGAAAGCCTGACCGACCGCGAGCTGGAGGTGCTGCGTATGCTGGCCCAGGGCTTCAGCAACCCGCAAATTGCCGCCAAGATATCCGTTGCCGAAGGGACGGTGCGCTTCCACGTCAGCAATATCCTGCGCAAGCTGGGGCTTGAAAACCGCACCCAGGCCGTCTTGTACGCTCTGCAGAAAGGACTGGCGAACCTGGAGGGCGATTGAAAGTGGGGAGGGTGCCAGCCAACAATCCCCCCCTGACTTCAGCCAACTTTAAGCAAGGTGTCGCCCGCGTTTTGTATACATGAACGCCCTAAAAAACTGCTCTTTTGTTTGGCAAAAACTGGTATCTATTCAATTGTATAAATTCTTAATTTGGTTTAATCTATATGTGCTCCACTATTATGGATATTGGCTTTGTGCCACAAGGGGAGCACAAAGGAATCTTGAGCTCACTGGCAGGGATCGGGGAAATCTGCCAGTGAGTTGTTTAATTCGGAGGGAATATGAGTAACCCCAACCCATACCTGACCCCCAGCGAACAGGTTTTCCTGAACGGAGAAGAATTTGCCCAAAAGGGCGGCCCCTTTGGGAGAATGCACCTGATGCACCTCGACCAGGAGGTGAACGGCGCCCAACTGGCCCAGATGGCAGTGGCTGCCGCCTTTTTAATCAACGAGCAAACCGGCACGCTGCGCCTGGAACTGCGCCAGAAGAAGGGCTTTTTAGGCCTGGGCTCGGTCCAGGCACTGTACGCCGACCTGTGCGGCCCGCTGCGCCAGTGGCCAAAGCTCACCCTGGAGGCGGATTTGCCTGCGGCTGCCGAACATCTGAAAGTGCAGAATAACGCCGAAGTCTACGGGATCGTTTACAACTGGCTGGGGGCCGATTTCGCCTCTCCGGCCGGCGAGGTAATCGAGCGGATCAAGGGAGGCCTGGCAGACCGTTCCCTGCTCGGCATGGAAGAAAAGAAAAAACTGAAGATTTTCACGGTGCGCGAATATTGGCTGCCGGATCCCACCCGCCTTCTGGCGCAGACTCAGCCCCTGGCGCCGGTGCGGCAGCTCTTCCAGCAGTGCGAGCAGACCCGCCCGCAGGTCTGGAAAGCTCTGCTCGAACAGATCAAGAAGGCCATTGCCGCCCGCCAAGAAAAGACAGACACAGACTTCAGCAACGATTAACCCTGAAGCCAGGTTTTCTTTAGAATAGCGGTTTTTTGCCCACTTCATGGGCAAAAAAC
>DBMK01000198.1 GCA_002298885.1 Anaerolineaceae bacterium UBA700 | reverse complement strand
CTCTATTTTTATGCGATGTATTTATTTAATACTGTAGGTGACAACCAGGCTGACGGTCACATCCATCTGGCCGGGCTGGATCGGGGTGCCCCCGCCGCCGATGGCGTAAGCGTTCGCTGGGAGATATGGGCTGGGTGAACCATAGCTTTCGCTGACGCTGACCAGGTTGCCCAGGGTAACTCCCTCCAGCTTGGCCAGGTTTTCCGCCCGATTTTTGGCATCCTGCACGGCGTTGGCCTCGGCCGCGGCCTGCAGTTTGCTGGGATCGCTGATGGAAAAGTTGACGCCATAGATCGTGTTCGCCCCGGCGGCAACGGATTTATCCAGCACGTCGCCCAGCTTGCTGATGTCGCGCACGGAAACCAGCACCTGGTTGCTCACCTGATACGTCACCGGCGAAGGCGCATTGGCGCCGCCGGGCTCGGCCGGCTTGGGCGAGCCGATGGTGGACACGTTGTAATTGCTGGTGGTCATGTCTTTATCCGCAATCCCAAGCGCTTTGAGCGAAACCAGCAGTGCATTCATCGCTTTCTGGTTATCAGAGACGGCCTGCTGGACGGACGCAGCTTCAGTCTGCACGCCGACGGTGACGGTGGCGATATCCGGAGTACCGGTTGCTTTTCCGCTGCCGGTAACGGTGATACCACCCGAACCGCTGGCCGAAGATTGGACGAGGGCCGGGGCTCCGCCGCCGGCGCCCTGGGCGCTGGCCAGGCTACCCGAAGGTTGACCGCTCGCGGATTGACCGCTCGCAGGTTGGTTGTTCGAAGTATTGGCACTTGCCGAAGGCACGGCTGCGCAGCCGGCCATTACCAGCGCCAGCGCAGCCAGGCCGATTACTTGTAAAAAGTGACTCTTGACGTTCATTGTTACTCCTCCGATAAAGATAATATTTGTCGCAATAAAACAAAGACGTAAGTAGTCTTATAAAAGTTCCCCAATCGGATCGATTCTGGTTTGACTTTTCAGGACATCCATTCTACACTTATCCCATGCTTTCACGCGTCTTTTCCTGCGCAGTCATCGGCCTGGATGGCGTCATCGTAGAAGTCGAGGTCGATTTCGGCCAGGGGCTGCCGCACATGGCCATCGTCGGCCTGCCGGATGCAGCCGTTCAGGAAAGCCGCGAGCGAGTCTATTCGGCCATCAAGAACGCCGGCCTTTTCTACCCCCGCAAACCGATAACCGTCAACCTGGCCCCAGCCTCCGTTCACAAGGAAGGGCCGGCATACGATCTGCCGATTGCCCTGGGAGTGCTGGTGCTGATGGACCTGATCCCACCCGAAATGCTCGAACGCTCGCTGGTGATCGGCGAGCTGTCGCTGGATGGGACCGTGCGCCACGTGCGCGGCGTGCTGCCGATGGCGGCTGTCGCCCGCCAGCAGGGTTTCAGCCGCGTGTTCGTTCCATTAGCAGATGCGGCCGAGGCCGCCCTGATCCCCGATCTGGAGGTCATCCCGGTGCCGACGCTCAATGCATTGGTCGGCCACCTGACTGGCAACCAGCTCATTCCACCTCACCCGCCTATCGAGATCGAAGATCTGGAAGCCGTGGTGCAGACTGATTTTCAAGAAATTAAGGGGCAGGAACATGTCAAAAGAGCGCTGGAGGTGGCGGCCGCCGGCGGTCACAACGTAATGATGATCGGGCCGCCGGGCGCTGGTAAAACCTTGCTGGCCAGGGCCATGCCGGCCATTCTGCCGCGCCTGACAATTGACGAGGCGTTGGATGTAACCCGCATCTATTCGGTCGCCGACCAGCTCCCGCCGGACGTGCCCCTGGTGCGCATGCGTCCCTTCCGCTCGCCGCACCACACCATCAGCCACGCCGGCCTAGTGGGCGGCGGCAACCAGCCACACCCGGGAGAGATATCACTGGCCCACCGCGGCGTGCTGTTCCTGGACGAGTTGCCCGAGTTTGGGCCGCGCGTCCTGGAAGTCATGCGCCAGCCGATCGAGGACAAGGTCGTTACCATCAGTCGGGCCCAGGGTTCGCTGACATTTCCGGCCAATTTCCAGTTGGTCGCGGCGATGAATCCCTGCCCCTGCGGCTATTACGGCGACCAGCTTAAACCCTGCACCTGTTCTTCCGGCATGGTCGCCAAATACCAGAAACGCATCTCCGGCCCGCTACTGGACCGCATCGACATCCACATCACCGTGCCGCGCGTGGCTTACGATAAGTTGAGCGACAAACGCCTGGGCGAGCCGTCCGCAGTCGTGCGCCAGCGCGTCGAAGCCGCACGCGCCATCCAGCGCAAGCGCTTCCAGGCGATGAAACGCGCCGGGGGAAATTCAAAGCCGGAAGACCTGGTGGCCTGCAACGCCGATATGCACCCGGGCGAAGTTCGCCAGTTCTGCCAGCTCGACGATACCGGGCGGTCGTTGATGAAAACCGCCATGAGCCAGCTCCAGCTTTCGGCGCGAGCTTACCACCGCGTGCTCAAGCTGGCCCGCACCATAGCCGACCTGGCCGGCTGCGAAGCCATCGGCCCTGCACACCTGGCCGAGGCGCTGCAGTACCGGCCGCGCATGGAAAATATCTAATACACAGGCTGGATTGTCGGGCGGGTCAGGTCACGCTATCGTAGGATATGAATTCCATCAGTGAACCATCCGGGTCCCGAAAGTAAACACTTGTTCCCTGGCCGTGCGAGCCAAACCTCGGAACAGGGCCAACTTCTATTTCCACACGGTGTTCTTTTAAATGAGCAATCGCACTCTGGATTGTCCCGGGCCAAATAAAGCACAAGTCGCTGCCGCCGGGCATGACAGGCAGTTTGGCCACAGGTGTACCCTGTACATTGGGACCATGACAATTAAGTTGTGTATCCCCAAAGCGGTATGACCAACCGGAACCCACTTTCACCAATTCGGCTCCCATCACATCGTGGTAGAACGTATTGGAATTTTCCCAATTTGACACATGAATTACACAATGATCTAGCTTGATAGGTACCATTTACCGTTCTCCATTTTGTTTTTTTATAATCAAGTTTTCCTCAAACAAGACTTGTTACTTGGCTCTGGCAAATACAAAATGCTCCTTCTTTTTTATCCCCCTTTTGCCTTTCTAGTGTTTTCAGCATGGGGCATTTATTGGGGATTCCCCAATTTACAGATGTTGAGCTCATTTATATTGAACCATTATTTATAACGTCCCTTTTATTACCCCCCCATCTACTGGAAACATAACGCCAGTGATAAAAGATGCCGCTGGCGAGAGCAGGAATACTGCCGCATTGGCAAACTCCTCCGGGGTGCCGATCCGGCCCAGGGCGATCTCGCTTACCGTTATGGCGCGCTCGGCATCCTGCGTCGTGTTTCGAGCCTTGGCACGGTCTGAGAAAAGGTGATTTATCCTTTCCGTCTCTGTCCAGGCCGGCAGGATTGAATTGAAGCGGATATGCTCCGAGCCCAGCTCGAGGGCCAGTGTTTTGATCAGGCCGATGGTAGCCAGCCTGACGCTGTTCGAAAGCACCAGGTTTGCGATCGGCTGTTTGACGGAAAAGGAAGTAACCGCAAGCACGCTCGGCGTGGGAGATTTGCGCAAGAACGGCAAGGCTGCCCGAATGAGGCGAACGTAGCTCAGGAAACCTGTGTCGATTGCCTGCTGCCAGGTTTTATCATCGAAGGACTCAAATCTGCCGGGCGGCGGACCCCCGGCATTAATGAACAGCATGTCAATTCCGCCCAACGCCTCGGCAGCCTGGCGTACCAGTTGGCCTGCGAAGCCAGCATCGCTGATATCCCCAGGCAGCGAAAAGATTTCGTGCTCGGTTTCATTTTTAATTATGCGCGCCGCTGAATTCAGCTTCTCGGGGCTGCGGCTGTTTACCGCAACCCGCGCCCCCTCGCGTGACAGCAGCCTGGCAGTCGCAAAGCCCAGGCCGCGGCTTGCGCCGGTCACCAATGCCCGTTTTTCCTTCAATCCAAGGTCCATTTCAATTTCTCCCATTTTTCGTCTTGGATGCTCGGCCCGCCATTCCGTTGCACAAGAATTCTGTCATAAAGTATATCCAGATTCTGATGTTTGTTACCCGATATTTGTGTACAGGGCAATCGCATTCTAAAAA
>DBMK01000146.1 GCA_002298885.1 Anaerolineaceae bacterium UBA700 | reverse complement strand
GTGTAATTCGTGGATAAATTATTAATGTACGCGTATACTTCTTGGCCGGATATCCAACACCTCATTCCCTGCCAACATACCTCCCAGATTGCCAGCATCCAGGGCCATGACGCGGCCGTTGGAAAAAAAGGCAAAATCGAATGAGGTCATCTGGCCGGCAGATTTACCGGGCACGGGCATCAGGCGCGCCGTCAGCGGCTTGTTCAGGCGCACCGCCAGCGCCGCCACATCCAGCAACAGGCTTTCGATCTGACCGGCAGTCACGTCGCCAGGCAGCGGCACCGTATCCAGGCCGGTGCCGCATACCGCTGAGAATAATAGCAGGTCTTTCAAGGTGAGAGTCTGGTAAGCGCTCTTTGCCAGGGTCGAATCCTCGAGTACAGGCAGCATCAGCCCGTTGAATCCGGTGCGCTTCCATGCACCGCGGTCGAGCGTGTCTGCCAGAAAAGCCGCCGCCGCAGTCGACCCGTGCAGCCCGAGCGCTGGAAGGCCAAGGCTCTGCAATGCGATTCCTATCGAACACCATTCCTCCGGGAAAGGCGCCAGCGAGCAGTCGATCCCCTTGAATTCGACTGCGAACTGGCCGGCGAGCTCTGCGGCGATGCGCTCCAGGCAGGCGCAGCGCTCATTTATAGAATCCAGCAGCCGCCGGCGCGCCTCTGCCAACGAAGAAGCCTTGCCGAAAGCCTCGACTGCCAGGTCAGCCGCCTCGAGCGCCAGCGCAAAACCGGGCGCGCTTCCCAGCGAGTAGGCTGCCGGAAAGAACGGCGAGAAAGGCGCTACGTTTGCCAGCACTGAAAAGCGCAGGTTGGTAAAGCCGTTTGGATCCACCCGGCTGGCATCGGCTACGACCTGGGCGCAGGCCTTGGCAGCCTCGAGGAAAATCGCCTCCCCGGCTGCAGTAATGACACCCCCGAAAAATACGTTTTCGGTTGCCTCGATCATCGCTAGCAGGCGCCGGTAACTTTGCGGGGCCTGCGGCAGGGCAGGGCCCAGCCCGAGATAGGAGAAACCGTGGCGTTGGGATTTCAATTCCAACGCCCGCGCCGTCTCCGCCGCGACCTGGTCGCTGTCCAGCGGAAGCCAATCAGGGAAGGGGGTCGTGGCCAGGCGGGTGGTCTGCACCTCAGCGCACTCCTGGCTGAAGCGCTCGGAGGCCTTGCGCGAAAATTCGGACAGCCTCCCCAATACCTGCTCTGCATCCGGTTGGCGTGGGTCGAAAAAACTGGTAATCGAGCGGATCTTCATTGATTCCTTTGGCGGACGACTTCGAATAACAGGATGCTGGCGGCGACAGCGGCGTTGAGCGATTCACTCTTGCCGGGCATTGGAATGGTGATCGTACGGTCCGTCAAGCGCCGCGCTTCGGCGCTGGCGCCTTCGGCTTCGCCGCCCACTACCAGGGCTAGCGGTTGCCGTAGATCGACCTGCCAAAGGGCGCTTCCCTCGCCGGCTTCCGCCAGCAGCAGTTCCAATGGCTGGATCGATTTTTTACAACTGTCGTAGATCTGGGTCCAGGTCATCGTGCGCACCGGCAGGCGGAATTGGGCGCCCATGCCGCTGCGCAACACCTTAGGCGCAAAGGCGTCCACCGTACCGGGGGTGAGGGACACGGCCTGCACGCCGGCCGCGGCAGCCGAACGCAGCAGCGTACCCAAATTTCCCGGGTCGCGCACCTCGTCAACGACCAGGATGAAGTCCAGGTTTTCCGGCGTGGCAAGCTCGCGGTTGCCAAAAACGGCCAGCAGCCCTTGAGAGGTGTCGGTATCCGAGACCGAATCCATCAGGCTCGCCCCGACACGCTCGACCTCGACGCCGGTCGCTTCCAGCAAATGCGCCAGCTTCCAGCCGCGCTCTGAAAGCCTCTCGCTCACCATTGCCCACCTGGGCCTCCAGCCGGCTTCAACTGCCTCTTCGCACAACCTGACGCCTTCGACCACAAAGGCCTGCTGCTCTTCGCGCTCGCGCCGCCGCGCCAGCAGCGCCCGTGCCGCCTGGATCTTTGGATTGTGTGCTGAGGTTATCATATCCAGTAATTATATTGTAAACGGAGGCTGTGTGAACCCGGCCTTTCAGGTACAATTTTGTAATGAGATCCGTTCGGGTCCTTTCCAGCCTGGCAGCCGCCCTATTATTCATTCTTTCAGCTTGCGCCACACCTCCGGTTGAAAACACAGGCGCGTCGATTCCCTCCTCAACTGCTATCCCCGAAATCCAAACTCCAACATCCTTCCCTACGCAGGAATCCACGCCAACCTTTACCATTCAACCTATGCAGGGCTGCCACCGGTGCACCCAGGTCTCAGAGACGACCGCGCTGCCGGCAGTCACGGCAACACCCGATTGGACCCAGGCCACCGTTGCTGTAGAAAAACTGGATGTTTGGGACGATCCTGCAAACGAAAACTCTTACTGGCACCGCCAGACTCAGCTTATCACCGGTGAACGGGTGACTGTGCTGGATGAAAAGGGTGCCTGGGCTCAAATCATCGCTGTTATGCAGCCATCCTCTAAAGATCCGCGTGGTTATCCCGGGTGGGTACGAAAATCCGGTCTCACACGTAGATGGAATCCGGCGAATAATTATTTAATTGTCATTACCAGAACTGCAAACGCATACGCAAGTCCCGACCTGAACAGCGATCGCTTGATGCGCCTGTATTTCGATGCGCGCCTGCCTTATCTAACCAGGCAAGATGATACCATGCAAGTGATTCTACCGGATGGGCGTGTCGCCTGGCTGCCGGTTGCAGACGTAACCCTGATTGACTCTAATGGACAAAACGTTTTATCCCAAATAACAGGCTTGCCCGATCTTGCCCGAACCCTTGCAGGCGCGCCCTACCTGTGGGGCGGCGCAACGCCGGACAGCCCGGATTGTTCGGGGTTCACGTATCGACTGTTCCACGTCTATGGGATTATTCTCGCTCGCGACGCCAACGACCAGGCGCTGCAGGGGCAAGCCGTTTCATTTGACAATCGCAAGCCCGGCGATCTGGTCTTCTATACAGACGTTTCGGGCGGCCCAGTGACACACGTCGGCGTGTATATGGGGAATAACCAGATCATGGACGCCAATCCCTGGCTGGGCCTGTCCGTCCATCCGCTTTCGGACATGCAGAAATGGTACGTGTTTTATTCGGTCCGACGGTTTATTTCTCTTCCTTGAATTCCTCGACCTCGTAGATGCTTACCTGCAGGATTTTCTTCTGCCACAGGTTGGTCGGAGCGCCCATCTTCATGCACAGGTGGGAAAGGAAATGGGCCGGGTCTGGCACGTCCTCCCACACCTGGGGCAGAAAGGTGGCCCGCCGCGCCCCGTCACGCAGGATCACGCCGTCAATTCCCGGGCGTAGTTTCTGCAGCAATTCCTGCGGCGACTCGTAAAGCAACGGCACGGATGGCGTAAGGCGGGAGATTTCGATTTCCAGCCGATCCACCTCCTCCGGTCTAACGGGCAGGAAGCGGTAATCCTCCAACGCCGCGGCCGCGGCGTGCTCGCATACATCTTGCACCAACGGCTGGTATGGTTCGAGCGTGCCGATGCAGCCGCGCAGCTCGCCATCCTCGGTCAGGGTCACAAAAGCGGCGCCATCCTCGCACAAGGCGGGGGAAAACAAATCCATATCCAGCCGCGGCAGCGTATGCTGGCTGACCGCCAGCTCGATCGAGCGGCGGGCCAGCGACAGAAGGAGGCTTTTTTCCTCAGGCGTAAGCGGAATCGAGTTCATTTCTGCAATCCGTTGTACACACGATTGAAATAAACCAACGGTTTATCTTTCTCAGAAGGGCGCGCCGCGACTACGTCGAGAATGAATAAGGTGGAAAGCGCCAGTGGATGGGTGGAATTTACCCGGCAGTCCAGGTAAGCCAGGCCGCCCGTTATCAAGGGTGCCCCGGTCAGCCAGGTAAACGTCTCCACCCCGGCAAAACGGTCGTCGTGTTCCGGCACCTTGCCGGCAAATCGATCAGAGATCTCAGCCTGGTCTTCGCTAAGGATGGTGATTCCGGCAATGCCCGAATCGGACACCAAACGGTACGTGCGGGTATTATGCTGTAGTGTAACTAAAACAATCGGTGGATCTAAAGATACGGAGGCCAGTGAATTGACCGTCATTCCGTGACGGACGCCTTCAAACTGGCTGGAGACGATCGAGACGCCGGTTACCCAGTGCCTCATGGCATGACGGAGATCCTCGCCGAGATCATTCATGGTAAAGTCCTTTACTTATTTTATACATGCACCTTACCGGCACGTCAAGTGCAGGAAAGAAGAACACAAAAAATATCCAAAATTACTTGCCAATTAAGGGTAAGTTAAGGTACTATCATACAATATGACTGAAGAATCCGCCTCAAATTCATCCGAACCGGGAGCAGAAGCCGTCCCAACCCGGGTAAAAAACCCTGAAACCCGTTTTAGCGCCTGGAAAGCCATTCAGACTCTTATCAGCCTGGCATTTATCATCGCCACTTTATTCACCCTCTGGACCCCAGCTAATCTCTTCTCCAACCAACTGCTCGACCAGATGATGCGTGCCTTCCAGGGGCCGCAAGCCGCCGGCACGGCGTTCCCCACCCTCACTCCGGCCCCAAGGCCGCGCATCGGCATCGTCTCCGGGCACATGGGTAACGATTCAGGCGCTGTTTGCGCGGACGGCCTCGAGGAAAAGGACGTGAACTACAAGATCGCCAGCCTCGTTCAAAAATTGCTCAAGGAAGACGGCTACGAGGTGGATTTATTGGAAGAATTCGACAAACGGCTGACGGGATACACTGCCCTGGCTCTGGTTTCCATCCACAACGATTCGTGCAATTTTATCAATACTGAGGCCACCGGCTTCAAAGTAGCCCCGTCCCAGTCGAGCCCCCAGCCGCAGAAAGCGGAGCGCCTGACAGCCTGCCTCATCGACCGCTACCACACGGATACAGGGATGAATTTCCACGCCAACAGCATCACCACGGACATGACCAAGTACCATGCTTTCGATGAAATCAACAACAACACCGCGGCTGCTATCATCGAAACCGGCTTCTTAAACCTGGACCGGGATTTCCTGGTCAACCATACGGATAAGGTAGCCCAGGGCATCCGGGATGGCATTCTGTGCTACATCCGTAACGAACCCATCAACCAACAGGCGTTGCCGACCCCATGACCGAATCTAACCTATCTCAGGCTCAAAATTTAATCGTACAAGCTTACCGGGCCGTCCGTCAGGGTCAGAACACCCTGGCCCGCCAGCTCGCCGAATCCGCCGCCGCCCTGGCTCCCGATCTTGAGGACCCCTACCTGATCCTGGCTGCGGTCTCTGAGCCGCAGCGCGCTTTCGAATATCTCAAGCAGGCTTTGACGATCAATCCCTCCAGCCAGCGGGCGCGCAAAGGTGTCCAATGGGCCATCCAACGGATGCGCGCCGCCGGCGGTCAAACGCCTTCCACCGAACAGACCCAATCTATCCCGGTGACGCCTGCGCAGTCCGCCGAGGCAGCCGAAAGTGTGGATATTCCCACATCGCCAGTGCCTGCCCAGCCCGCTCAACCGGCACCGCCCATCGTTCAGCAATCCCCTGAGCCCCTTCCGGTGACGCGCCGCACAGCTCAAAAGGCCCCAAGAATTGGCCGCAGCGCCCTGGTGTGGATAGCTGGGGCTGCCGTAGTAGTCTGCCTGGTTGCTCTGGCGTGGGTTTCCTGGCCGTTCATATCCCCGGTGTTTGCCCGCAGCAATTCGGCTCAAAAACCGGCGGCATTATTTGTCAAACCCTCGCTGACATCCACCAACACGCCCACCAACACCGCCACGCCTACGTTTACGCCGACTGCCACCAGTACGTTCACTCCAACCGCAACCTTCACGCCAACGGCGACGTTCACCTCGACCCCCAGCAAGACACCCGCTCCGACCAAAACCAAGGTCCCGACCAAACCGCCCCAGACCGGCTCGGTCAAGGTGCCGGAAGAAGTCACCGGCAGCCAGAAATGGGTCGACGTCGACCTGAGCAAGCAGCGCGCCTACGCATACGAGGGCAGCACCCTGGTGCGTTCCTTCGTGGTCTCCACCGGCGTAGCGCGGTACCCAACTGTAACCGGCCAGTTCCACGTTTACGTCAAGTATCGCTACGCCTTGATGACCGGCCCGGGTTATTACCTGCCCAACGTACCCTTCACGATGTATTTTTACCAGAGCTACGGTCTGCACGGCACCTATTGGCACCACAATTTCGGCACGCCGATGAGTCACGGCTGTGTGAACTTCAAGACCGAAGACGCCGGTTGGTTGTACAATAATTGGGTCGTCATCGGTACGCTGGTCAACGTTCATTATTAATGCCGTTCGATTTGTTCCGTTCCGCCCTGGACCAGGTGACCCGCCGGGATTTCTTAAAATTCACCGGCGCCGGATTGTTTTCTCTGTTAAGCCTTCCCAGGCTAAACCTCAGCCAGCCTTCTTTGCTCGCCCCTGAAATGGACATGCCCTGCCAGGGGCGCGTCCTCGAGCCGGTTGTCAGCCTTTACGAAAAACCATCTCATACCGCCCGCGTCATTTCAGCTTACCAGCAGGACCAGGTATATTCGATTGCCGCGGCGACCTTCGGAGACAACGAGGACCCGCTGTTCAACCGGGTCTGGTACGAAATGGTTGGCGGCGGGTTCGTCCATTCATCTGGCCTGCAGCCCATGCGCATCCGTTTGAACCCGGTCGCCGGCAGCATCCCCAAGGGGGGAATTGCCGCCGAAGTGACGGTGCCATATACCGATGCGATCTGGTCGGTGCGCCCGGCGGGATCCTTTGCTTACCGGCTGTACTACGGCGCTGTTTTCTGGGTGGACCAGAAAATAATCGATGCAGACGGCCAATCCTGGTACCGCATCGCCGACGAAGGCAACCATCCGATCTACTACTTCGTCCGTGCGGAGCACCTGCATATCGTGACCGCCGACGAAATTACTGCCATTTCTCCAGAGGTTCCTGCCGAAGCCAAGCGCATTGAAGTTCACCTGGCGGAGCAGATGGTCGTTGCCTATGAAAACAACGTGCCGGTCATGATGACTCGCGCAGCCACCGGGGCTAAATTCACCCAAAAGGACCTTTCGACCCCCCGCGGCCGCTATTTCACAAACTACAAATTTCCTTCCAGCCATATGGTCCACTCGGACAATCTGGAGGAAAACGCCTACGACTTACCCGGCGTACCCTGGGTGATTTATTTGACGACCACAGGAGTTGCATTTCATGGCACTTACTGGCATAATAATTACGGAAAGCCGCGCAGCCACGGCTGTATAAACCTGAACCTAAACGCAGCCCGCTGGTTATATTGCTGGTCCCTGCCGTCCGTTCCGTTGAGCGAACGCACCGTATTGACCAGAACTGGAACGATAGTGGATATTGCTTGATTATGCCTCGCCAACCTCTTTTTGCCGGTCTGATTGTCGATGAGTTTGAACACCCCGTTGATGTGACTTACGTGGGCGAGGAGCCCATGTACGTGGTTAACGACGCCGGATTCCGCCGCCACATTCCTTCCGACCAGGTCGACCGCCAGGTGCTCGAAATGATGCGCAGCCAGATCTCCGGTAACGAAGAATCGCTGACCGAGCAGACGGCAAAAATGCTCGGGCAGGAGGATATTTTTAGCCGGGCCATGATCCTCAACCAGCTCAAGCACCTTGACCAGCAGTTCGATGCCCTCCTGGGCACCGGTATCCCTGAGGAAGGCCGCGCCTACCTGGGGATGATGGGCTTCAAGATCGTCATCAACATCCACGGTGAGGTCGTACGCTTCGACCAGCCTTCAGTGGCATCCTCCGAAGGCGACGAATAATCTAACGAATTTTTATCAAAAAGTTTAATATTATTCTTACATACCCGGGTTAAAATCACCGTATCCAGGTAGTAGGCCCATAAGGTTACCTGGCTGGAGAAAACATGATGGCCGCAGAAAATATTATTGATGTCAATGAGTCCGATTTTGAATACGAAGTGCTCAAATTCTCCCAGAACGTGCCGGTGATTGTAGACTTCTGGGCCACCTGGTGTCAGCCGTGCAAAATCCTCAGCCCGGCCCTCGAGCGGATCGCACACGAAGCGGAGGGCTCGTTCCGGCTGGCCAAAGTAGACGTAGACGAAAATCCGAACCTGGCGATCCTTTATAACGTGCGCAGCATTCCGTCGGTGAAAGCGTTCAGCAATGGCCAGGTTGTGGCCGAATTCGTCGGCCTGCAGCCTGAGGAACGCCTGCGTGAATTCATCCTAAAGATTACCCCACCCAGCCCGGCCAGCCTGGCACTCGAAAAGGCCGATTCCCTGGTCGACCTGGGGCAGTGGAACGAAGCAGAAGAAATCTACCGTCAGCTCCTGGAGCAAAATCCAAGCCAGCCGACCAGCCTGCTCGGGCTGGCCCGGGCGCTGCTTATGCAGCATAAGCTAGACGAAGCGCTGGACATCCTGGACAATTTCCCGACCAGCAAACAGTTCAGCCAGGCCCAATCGATCTTGCATTACGCCAATGCCCTCGCCGATCTCGAATCGGACACCCTGCCGGACGAAAGCGACCTGGACACGGCCTTCCGCAATGCCATCCGCCTTGCCGGCCGCGGCAGGCTGCCGGCAGCCCTGGACGGTCTGCTGGACATCCTGCGCCAGGATAAGAATTACCCCTTTGCCCGCCAGGTCGTGCTAGGCCTGTTGGAATTGATGGGTGAATCCAATCCCCTGACCCGCGATTACCGCTCCGAACTCGCCAGCGTGCTCTTCTAAAAAATCGGCGAGCCAGGCTCGCCGTTTTTTTTGTTGCCAAGATTTAGGGGTTGTTATCGGCAGCTTCGCTGCCGATA
>DBMK01000087.1 GCA_002298885.1 Anaerolineaceae bacterium UBA700 | reverse complement strand
GCCAAACTCCAGGTGGTTAAATTCCAGTTTTGGCACAGTTATTGCACCATTAATGATGACTGTTTTTATATTATTTTAATCAAAAACTATCTTGAAACTAATGAACAAAATTAAATTTTTGTGCTATAGTATGATTGATAAAAGAAATTGAAAGATTACAAACTAATTACTGGATAACCACAAAATTACCAGGGAGGATGCAATGAGAGACCGGACTGTACTGGGCACACCTAACCAACGAAGAGCAAACCGACTGGCGCTAGAGCGTCCGGTACGAATGATTGCTCCCTTCCCGGCTACCGGCGAAACGGTGAATATCAGCGCCTACGGCATACTACTGCACCTGAATGAACGCAAAAACCTGCGCCGCGGGGCGCGGGTGGCGCTCGAAATCCCGCGCACCGATGGAATGGCGACCGCCAGCATCCTGCGCCAGGGCCACGTGGTGCGGATCGAACCGACTGAAACGGGCATCGAAGTTGCCATAGACCTGGCATAAAAACAAACCTTAAAGAATAACGGGCGATCCGGCGCATGCCGAATCGGCCCGTTATTTTTTAAGTTAAAAAGTGCGGCGCCGGTTTGACATGATGCTATAATCTTTCTTGGGCGCCTATGAGTTTCGTACACCTCCACGTGCACTCTGAATATTCCCTGCTGGACGGCTTCAGCAACATCAAGAAGCTGGTCAAGCGCGTCCAGGAAATGGGCATGCCAGCGGTGGCGCTGACCGACCACGGCACCATGTTCGGGGTGGTCGAATTTTTTAACGCCGCCAAGGCCGCCGGGATCAAGCCGGTGATCGGCCTGGAGGCTTACCTGGCCTCCCGGCGCATGACCGACCGCGACGCCCGGCTGGACAAAACCTCGGACCACATGCTGCTGCTGGCCGAAAACGACACCGGCTACAAGAACCTGCTGCAGATCGCCAGCGCCGCCCAGCTCGAGGGCTTTTATTATTACCCGCGCATCGACCACGAATTCCTGGCGACCCATTCCGAAGGGCTGATCGCCACCTCCGGCTGCATGTCGGCCGAGGTGCCGCGCGCCATCCGCGACCAGGGCATCGAAGGGGCGCGTAAGAAGCTGGACTGGTATTACAACGTTTTCGGCCCGGACAATTTCTTCCTGGAATTACAGCAGCACAACATCCGCGAGCTGGAGGCGATCAACCGAGGCCTGATGGAGCTGGGCAAACATTACAACGCCCGCTTCTTAGCCACCAACGACGCCCATTACATCAACCAGGAAGACGCCAAGTACCAGGATATTCTACTGGCGATCCAGACCGGCAGCCTGCTCACAGACCCCAAGCGCATGCGCATGACCGACAATTCCTATTACATGCGCAGTTCGCAGGAAATGAGCGAGCTGTTCAGCGATGTGCCGGAGGCGATCAGCAATACCCTGCTGGTTGCCGAGCGCTGCAACGTGGACCTGAGCTTCACCGGCTACCACCTGCCGCACTTCCCGGTGCCGGATGGCTTCACCGCCGAGACCTATCTGCACAAGCTGTGCGAGGAAGGCCTGCAGCGCCGCTACGGCACGCGCATGAACGATCCCAAGGTTCGCCAGCGCCTGGAATATGAGCTGGGCGTGATCCACAAGATGGGGTTCGACACCTACTTCCTCATCGTATGGGACCTGTGCCGCGAGGCGCGCCAGCAGGGCGTGTGGTATAACACGCGCGGCTCGGGCGCCGGATCGGTGGTGGCGTACACGCTGGAGATCACGCTGGTCGAGCCGTTGAGCAACGGACTGATCTTCGAGCGCTTCCTCAACCCGGGCCGCATCTCGATGCCGGATATCGACCTGGACTTCCAGGACGACAAGCGCTCGCGCATCCTGGAATATTGCGCCCGGAAATACGGCGACGACAAGGTGGCCCAGATCATCACCTTCGGCACGCTTGGCGCCCGCGCCGCCATCCGCGACGTGGGGCGGGTAATGGATATCCCGTTGTCCGAGGTCGACCGGGTGACCAAGCTGATCCCGAACATCCCCGGCAAGCCGGTCACCCTGGCCGAGGTCATCGAAACCATCCCGGAATTGAAAGAGGTCTACGAGCAGACCGAATACCTGCACGAGCTGATCGACACCGCAGCCAAAATGGAAGGCGTAGTGCGCAACGCCGGCACGCACGCCGCGGGCGTGGTCATCACCGACCAGCCTATCACCAGCTACGCCCCGCTGCATCGCCCCACCAGCGGCTCGGAAGAGAACCCGATCAAGTCGGTGGTGCAGTTCGAAATGTCGATCATCGAATACCTGGGCCTGCTCAAAGTCGATTTCCTGGGCCTGGCGACCCTGACGATCATGCAGCGGGCCTGCGACATCATCAAAGAGCGCCAGGACGTGACCCTGGACCTGCATAACATCCCCGTCGACGACCCGGAAACCTTCCAGTTCCTGGGGCAGGGCCACACCGCCGGCGTCTTCCAACTGGAAGGCAGCGGCATGACCCGCTACGTGGTGCAGATGAAGCCGCAAGACGTAGGCAACGTGATCGCCATGGTGGCGCTGTACCGCCCCGGCCCGCTGGAATTCATCCCGGCGTACATCCGGCGCATGCACGGCGAGGAGAACGTCACCTACCGCCATCCCAAGATGGAGCCGATCTTCAAGGAAACCTACGGCATCCCCATCTACCAGGAACAGATCATGCGCGCCGCGGTGGAACTGGGCGGCTATACCCTGTCCGAGTCGGACGAGCTGCGCAAGGTCATCTCCAAGAAACAAAAAGAGAAACTGGAAAAGCACCGTCACAAGTTCGTCGACGGCTGCAAGGTAAACGGAATCGAGCAGGAGACGGCGGAAGCCATTTTCGCGGATTGGGAAGAGTTCGCCCGCTACGGTTTCAATAAGGCCCACGCCGCGGATTATGGCATCATCGCCGTTCAGACCGGTTATTTGAAGGCGCATTACACGGTCGAGTACATGACTGCCCTGCTCTCGGCCTCTAAGAACGAGATCGAAAAGGTGGCTTTCTACGTGGCCGACTGCCGCAGCATGGGCATCGAGGTGCTGCCGCCGGACGTCAACCGCTCCAGTTGGGATTTCTCGATTGAGGACTGCGATGGCAAGTGCAACGGCATCCGCTTCGGGCTGGGAGCGATCAAGAACGTCAGCCAGGGGGCGGTCGACCTGATCCTGAGCGCCCGCAAAGACGGCGCCTTCCGCGACCTGACCGACTTCGCCCGGCGGGTGGACCTGCGCCAGGTGGGCAAGCGCTCGCTCGAATGCCTGATCAAGGTGGGCGCCCTGGACGGCTTTGGGCCGCGCGTCTCGATGCTGGCTGCCCAGGACCACATCATCTCGGTCAGCGCCAGCCATTTCAAGGCGCTGCTGAGCGGGCAGATGAGCTTTTTCGGCAATATTGAAGGCGTAGAAGAAGAGATCCACCTGCCGCCCACTTTCGACAACGATAAGCGCGAACAGCTCGAATGGGAAAAGGAATTGATCGGCCTGTACGTCTCGGACCACCCACTGACGCCCTACATGGCGCTGCTCAAGAGCAAGATCACCCATTTCTCGGCCCAGCTCAGCGAGGCCGGCAGCAAGGAAAAAGTGGCCGTGGCCGGCATGGTGACCAAATACCGCCGCCACCAGACCAAGGACGGCAAGCCGATGGGCTTTGCCACGATCGAAGATATCCAGGGGCCGATCGAGCTGGTGCTGTTCCCGCGCACCTGGGAACAGTACGGCAAGCTGATCGAGCCTGACCGGGTGCTGGCTGTGGAGGGCAAGGTGGACTCGGCCCAGGGAGACCCTAAGCTGCTGGTCGATAAGATCAGCGTGGTCGACCTGTCCGAGCTGCCGGCGCAGGATGGCGCCCAGGCTGCCGCGCCCGCCTTTTCCGCCCAGGCTGTAAACAAACCCGCCCAGAAAACGCCCGCTCCGCCCCGGCAGGCCGCCCCGTCGCCGAAGGCTGCCAATCAAATTGCTGATCGGCCGGCGCGCCCAACGCCTCCATCTCCCAGCACTCCGCCGCCGGAGGAGGATTGGGGCGACATGCCCCCGCCGCCGGATGACCCGGAAGATTGGCACCTGGCTGAAGCGCCCGGCAATGAGAGCTGGGAGGCTTTCGTTCCGGCGGCGCCTGCCGCCAGCGAACCGGCCCTGGCCCGCCCGCCGGAGAGCCCGCCTGCTGCGCCGAAGAAGACCGAAGCGCCGCGCCCGGTCCCGGCGGCCGAGATCCGCCCGGTGGAGCCGCCGGTTCCGCCCGAGCCGGTAGCGGCGAGCGTGCCGCCGCTGACCTACCTGGTGCCGCCCATGCCCGCCAGTCTGATGGGGGCGCGCTCGGAAGAACTGCACATGATCAAAGTGGTGCTGCGCGCCAACGGCGATAAGGACCGCGATGTGCGCCGCCTGCGCCGCATCGTCGGCATGCTGCGGTCCTCACCTGGCAAGGACCGCTTCGCCCTGCTGGTTTTCGAGCACGGCCATTCCTTCCAGATCGAGTTCCCCAACGACACCACCGGCCTCACCCAGGATCTGATGGCGCGGTTGAGCGAGATGGTGGGGGTGGAGAACGTGATCGTGGAGCCGATCAATATTCAATAGAACGTGAAACTTGACGCGTGAAGCAGGATAGGGGATTTGGGGGCGGCGAAAACCAAGGAACGCGAAATGTGATATGTGGTCAGAGGTGCAAATGTGGCGAGTTTCTCTTTCGCTTTTTTGTCTGATACTGGCCGCGTGCAGCGAAGTTCAAAAGCTGCCCCCGACCGTTCCGATTGCCATAGAGGCGGATGAATACAGCGTTTATACTGACCTGATCATTGCCAGATACCCCGACCTGGTGATTAACTCCCAGACCAGCCTAACTCCTACTCTATCGCAAACCAAACTTGATGAACTAAGGCGGGACATGCCGGAGATCGATGCCCTGGCGATCGCTGACTTCCAGAAGCGCAATACCCAGAAATTTCAGCTTGATAATGCTTTCAGCCTGCCTTACAAGCCGGTTTTGCTCAGCCAGACTGATTTCAGCAAGATTATCGGGCGCGATCTCAGACCCGAGTTGTTACAGCAGGCCTTTCCCGGCGCCCGGAGGTACGTAACCTTCGTGCGAGCCGGCTTTAACGCCGCCCGGACGCAGGCTGTTGTATAGGCGGAGGAATGGCAAGGCCCTCTCAACGGCGCCGGTTATCTTTATTTCTTGGTAAAGTCGGGCAGTCAATGGACTATCAGGACCCAGATGCAGACTTTCATTTCTTAGTAAAATTCGTGACAATTCGTTAATATTTGTGCCATTCGTGGATAAAACCTTATGAAATCATTTCGCAAAGAACTCTGGTTCAACATCCCCGCCCGGCGGGGGTTCGTGAACATCACACCCGAGGTTGAAGCTGCGCTGCGCGAGAGCGGGGTGCAGGAGGGGCTTGCGCTGGTGAACGCCATGCACATCACCGCCTCGGTGTTCATCAACGACGACGAGGGCGGGCTGCACCTGGATTACGATCGTTGGCTGGAAAAGCTGGCTCCGCACGAACCAGTCTCCGGCTATGCGCTAACCGCACGGGTGAAGATAACGCCGACGCACACCTGAAGCGCCAGGTGATGGGGCGCGAGGTGGTGGTGGCGATTACCCAGGGCAAGCTGGACTTCGGCCCCTGGGAGCAAATTTTCTACGGCGAGTTTGATGGGGGAAGACGCAAGCGGGTGTTGGTCAAGATCATCGGGGAATAGATGCATTAACGCGTAGATTGTCTAGTCGACTGGCCTTAATTCGTGCTATTATTAAAAATAAATGAGAGTGATGGCGGAAAGCCATAGTCTATCAATTTAAATTGATTGCTGTTTCGTATTCTTGATCAAAATGATCTCGGAGCGGCGATGAAAATTAATTGGTGGCGCAGCCTGCGGACTAAAATCATCGCCTGGTCTTTTATCCCCACCCTGATCATCCTGTCTGCGGTGGCCTGGTTCACTTTTTTCTCCTATCAGCAAGTGATCGGAGATCAGGCCATGAAACAGGATCAGGATATTGTGCAAACGAAAATGGGGCTGATCACTCAAGCTCTCAACAGCCTGGTAGGTACCAGCCTGCCATCCATTATCATGGAAATCGATATAAATCGTGATTTGCCCATTGATACCCGCGCCCAGAATATCCTTGACCGGGCGAAGGGTTTGGATGTTTTTGATGGGGGGATTTATTTCTTGAATGAGCAGGGACGGGTATTTAAAACATGGCCTGCAAAACCCGAGCTCCTGGGCCAGGATTGGTCAAAGAATCTCCACTTCCGTTATATCCAAGACCATCCAAATATGGCCGCACTTACCGACCTGCAATCAATTGAGCCTTCCGGCTTGAAAATTATTTGTAATCTCCTTTCGATGCCCGGGCAGAAGGCGGAACTTGCGGGAGCGGCTTATTACTGTTTTGCCATCATACCGGTTACCCAAAGTGCTTTTTTGCAGGCCATGAACAACCTGGATTTAGGTCCGAACTTTTATTTATTAGACGGCAACCGAAATGTCATTTTCTCGACGAATCAATCTGACATAGGTAAAAATCTGGCGGGAGAAGCCTTTGTCCAACAAATCCAACAAGGCGAGAGCAAAAGCGGCCGGTTCCGCATAGGATCTGAGGATATGGTAGTTAGCTACATATCGTTGGGAAAAAGTGTCCAAACGGATGGATTGGCCTGGATTGGATTGAAAGAGCAGAGTTGGACCGAGATTATGCAGCCCTCCCTGCCCTACCAGCGGCTGCTGTTAGCCCTGCTGGCGTTGGGCGTGCTGGTGCCAGTGCTCGTCACTGCATACGGCGTCCGGCATATCACCAACCCCATCCAGAAGCTAATCCACGCCACTGAGCAGGTGACCGCCGGCCAGTTCAAGCACCGCATCGAAGTGAAAACGGGCGACGAAATTGAAACCCTCACCAATCAATTCAACTTGATGTCCGCTAAGTTGGACGACTCATACTCAACCCTCGAGAAAAGAGTGGTTGACCGCACCCGCGAGCTGGCAATTATGAACTCGATCATCCAGGTGGCCGGCCATTCATTGGACATCCAGAATATTCTCGAAGAGGCGCTTGAGAAAACAGTAGAGCAAATGGGGTTTGACGCTGGCGCTGCTTTCAAGCTCGAAACGGATCCTCCCTCAGCCCTCCTGGTAGCGCGCCGGGGTTTCGAGCCAGCCATCGCCGACGGTCTCGCAGGCAGTTACGTTACCAAAAGCCAGGTGCATGCTGCAGACGAACCGCCCGAAGTCGCAGTTACGATAATTGATGAAGGGCAAGAAGAGAAAGAAACAGCCCAATTTGCCAAATCCGGTTTTCATTTACTGGTATCCGTACCGCTTTCCACCAAGGGCCAAACCCTGGGCCTCTTCCTTCTCGCCAAACGTGAGCCACAACGGTTATCCCCAGAAGAGGTGACGCTGTTGAGCTCCATCGGTCAACAGATCGGTGTCGCCATGGAAAACGCTCACCTCTATGCGCAGGCGGAACAGACCGCGGTCGCAGCCGAGCGCAGCCGCCTTGCGCGCGAGCTTCACGATGCCGTGACCCAGACCCTGTTTTCCGCTAACCTCATCGCTGATGTGATCCCCCGGATTTGGAAACGCAATCCAGAAGAAGGAATGCACAACCTGGAAGAGCTGCGTCAACTGACGCGCGGCGCTCTGGCAGAAATGCGAACCATGCTGCTGGAGATGCGTCCCGAGGCCCTGGAACGATCGGATCTGAAATCTCTCATCAGCCAGCTTGCCGACGCCTTCATTGGACGGGTCAGGGTTCCAGTTTCTCTGGCGATCGTAGGGGATGGCGAGCTGACCAATGAGGTGAAGCTTGTTTTTTACCGGGTGGCGCAGGAGGCGCTGAATAATATTGCCAAGCATTCAGGCGCCCGGCAGGTGGACATAAACCTGGAATGCCAGCCTGGTCAAACCAGCCTTATGATCAAGGACGATGGGCTTGGCTTCGATCCTGGCACAATCACCCCGGACCACCTGGGGATTACGATCATGCGCGAGCGTGCCAGCTCAATTGGGGCCAGCTTGAAGATTGAAAGCCAGTCAGGCCAAGGTACGAACATTGCGCTTATCTGGAAATCAGAACGGAGGAGTTGAAAATATGGAAACTTCTCGGATAATCCAGATCATGCTGGTGGATGACCACAACGTGGTGCGCAGCGGCCTGGCTACTTTTTTAAGAGCCTACGAAGACATGGAACTGGTTGGGGAAGCCAAAAATGGAATGGAAGCGGTCAACTTGTGCCGAAAAAAGCAGCCGGACGTGATTTTGATGGACCTGATGATGCCAGAAATGGATGGAATCGCTGCCACTCGCGCCATCCTGGCTGACTATCCAGAGATAAAAATCATCGCCATGACCAGCTTCGAAGAAGACAATCTCGTGCAGGGGGTGCTGGCCGCCGGTGCGATCAGCTACCTGCTCAAAAATGTTACCTCCGATGAGCTGGCAAATGCCATACGCGCGGCCTTCTCAGGACGGTCCACCCTCTCTCCTGAAGCTGCCAGGGCGCTGATTCAAACCACCCGCCCAACAAAGCAGCCTTTCGTTAGCCTGACGGAACGCGAGCACGAGGTATTGCACCTAGTTGTGCAGGGTCAAAGCAACCAGCAAATTGCCAATGCCATGATCATCAGCCTGGCTACGGTGAAAGCCCACATCAGCAACATCCTTTCCAAGCTTGGGGTTTCCAGCCGGACTGAGGCCATTGCTTACGCAATCAAAAACAAAATCGTTACCCTTTAGACGGAAGGGCAATCCTACTTTAGTATAAGAAAAAATACAATCCAAGGGATAACTCACAACTCCCCGGCAGATGGATGTGCCCGGGGAGTTTTTCTTATATCCTACACATAGATACCATCACATCTACCCCAGGAATGACTTCCATGAATCATCTTGTTCTTCTAGACCCACAGGCCGGCGAGCTTGAGAAAATCCTCAGCGGTATCAAAACCATGGTCTTAAAGGAATTCGATCCATCTCAATCAAATGTGTTCTCCGTGAGTTCCGGTGATTGCCTTTATTTCCTGAGAGACAAAGATGATTGCGCCATAAGGGTAAAAGCGACCGTTGTGCGTGTGCTGCCATTACCCTATATTCCTGACGAAGACCTGTCACAAACCCTGAAAGAATTGCAGCCGAAACTTCAATTAACCGAGGGCCAGTACAACTACTGGTCAACCAAGAAACAGGTTTTATTGGTCGAATTTACCTATGCCCAGAAAATCGGCCTTATTCCTATCGCATCCAATCAGATCAAGGACTGGCCAGGCTGGAAACCCTTCGAGGAGTTCGGCTTGATTTTGTAAGAGAAAGGAACAAGAAAATGGATACTCCCAATAACCTCGTGATTGAAACCCACAACCTGAGCAAGGCATACAAAGGGGTGCAGGCCTTGAAAAACCTCAACCTGACCGTGAAGCAGCACTCCATCTTTGGCTTTCTTGGCCCTAACGGGGCGGGCAAGACGACCACCATCAAGCTGCTGCTTGGCCAGGTGCGCCCTACGGGGGGCTCGGCGCAGATCTTTGGACTCGATATCCAACGCCAGAGCATCGCCATCCGCAAGCGGATCGGGTACCTGGCCCAGGACCCGCGTTACTACGATAACATGACCGCCCGTGAGACCCTGCGCTTCACGACCCGCTTCTTCTACTCCGGAGTGCCGCCTGAGATTGAAGAGAGGATTGAGGAGACCCTCGAGCTGGTTGGATTGGAGGATAAAGCAGACCGCTCGATCAAGGGCTTTTCTGGCGGCGAGCGCCAGCGACTGGGGATCGCCCAGGCCCAGGTAAACTATCCCGACCTGCTCATCCTGGATGAGCCGGCTGCCGCCCTCGACCCTCAGGGCCGGCACGATGTCCTGGAAGTAATGGAACGGCTGCGCAAGCATACTACCATCTTCTATTCCACCCACATCCTGTCGGACGTGCAGCGGATCAGTGACACCGTGGCCATCATGGATCACGGTCAGTTGATTGCCCAGGCGCCAATCGAAGAGCTGCTCAATTCCAATAGCGCGCCGGTCTACACCCTGGCCCTCAAGGGGGAGACAGAAAAAGTCCGGCTGCGCCTGGCAGGCCTTCCCTGGGTGGCTGCCATTCAAGCCAGGCCGGTGAACAATCACTTCAACTGGGAAGTGACGGTTACAGACGATGCAATAGCGGAATCTCAACTGCTGAAGCAAGTGCTGACCTGCGAGGATGTTACGGTACTAGAATTTGGGCGCCGGAAAGTTGATCTTGAAGATATCTTTTTGACTCTGACTGAAGGAGGACAAAATGGGAAACACTAGTTACGTAAAAATGTTGCCTGAACAAGGTTGGATGACGGGGTTTGATAACCTTTTTCGCCAGGCCAGTGGCCGCTTTTGGCGCACGAGGAAATGGCTGGTGCAGGTGATCTTCTGGCTTTTCTTTCTGAACGGCATGTTTGCCGTAGCATTATTGCAAGACCCGGCCGCAAGCATTTCGGCAAGAAATACTCCAATCCCAGCCAATCTCACCCCAATGCAAGCCTTGGAGTATGATCCAATCGGCACATCCCTGATGGTTTTTCTGGCTTTTATGGGTCTGGGGTTGCCGATCGTGGCTGCCACTTCCGCCCAGGATGCCATTATCGGCGAGCGCCAATCTGGGACCGCTGCCTGGGTGCTTTCCAAGCCTGTCAGCCGACCGGCTTTTATCCTCTCCAGGCTGGCTGCCGGCGCAGTGGGAATAGTAGTTACCGGGGTGGTGATCCAGGGTGCAGCTGCCTATACCCAGCTTTCACTCTTGATTGGCGAACCGTGGCCAATTACAGGATTCCTGGGCGCGATGGGCCTGATGGCGCTTACCATCCTGTTCTACCTTACCCTGGCCTTCATGCTCGGCTCCATCTTCAAGAGCCGGGGACCTGTTTTGGGAATCAGCCTTTTCCTGGCATTGGTCGGCCCAGCCATTCTGGTGAAGGCAGTGCCTTACATCGGGTCGCTTACTCCTTGGAACTTCATTATGGATGACCGGTTTGGCAATCTGCCACTGTCGCTCGCCTTGATGTTGGGCCAGCCCATCCCCATAGCTCCGGTTATCAGCACGGCATTCTTCTGCGTGATCTTTACTGCCGTAGCTATATTGCGCTTCCAACGCGAGGAATTCTAAGAAGAGAGAAGAGAGAAGAGAGTAGAGGATAGAGAACCGTAAGCCATCGGATTTACGCTTCTCTACTCTCTACTCTCTTTTCTTTTGACACCAACCTGCCACAATCCTCTGCTATACTAAAACCGATGAAAAACGCAACTCCGCGCATCCTGGTGGTGGATGACGAGCAGGCCGTACTGGACCTGCTCGTCTATAACCTCAGCCGCGCCCATTACGAGGTGCTGACTGCGACTGACGGCCGCCAGGCGCTGGAACTGGCCCAGCAGGCCGCCCCGGACCTGATCCTGCTGGACCTGATGCTGCCCGAGATCGACGGGCTGGATGTGTGCCGCCAGTTGCGGCGCACCTCGCAGGTGCCGGTGATCGTCATCACCGCCCGCGGCGAGGAGGTGGACCGGGTGGTGGGGCTGGAGCTGGGCGCCGACGATTACGTTGTCAAGCCGTTTAGCGTGCGCGAGCTGGTGGCACGCGTGCGGGCAGTGCTGCGCCGCGCCCGCCCCGAAGATGAGGAAAATAGCAGCCTGCTGACCGGCCCCGGGGAGCTGCGCCTGGACGTGGAACAGCACGCCGTGACGGTAGGCGCCACCCCGCTGGAGCTGACCCGCCTGGAATTCGACCTGCTGCACACCCTACTGCTCAACGCCGACCGGGTGCTGACCCGCGAGCGCCTGTTGGAACAGGTGTGGGGCTACGATTTCGCCGGGGACACGCGCGCCGTCGACAGCGCCGTCAAACGCCTGCGGGCCGAATTGCGCAGCGCCGACCCCCAGGCGGACGCCATCGAGGCGGTGCGCGGCCTGGGCTATAAATTCAAACGGAGCAAAGCATGAAACCGACCCTGCGCACCCGCCTGGCGCTGAGCTACCTGGCGGTGATCCTGGTGAGCATGGGAGCTGTGGGGTCCCTGGCCTGGCTGGCAATGGAAGGCCTGTACCTCAATACCCAGTCGGCCAGCCTGCTGGCGCAGGCTCAACTGGTGGCCTCGGCGCTGGACACGCAGGCCGCGCAGGCGCAGGCCGGCTCGGCGGCGCCTTATTCACAGACTTCCAACCTCGCCGCGGGGATCCACTCGCGGGTGATCGATCCTGCGGGCGGGGCGGTGATTGACCTGTACGCGGCGGCGCAGCCCCAGCCCGGGCTGCCGCTGCCCCAACTGGCCCAGAACGCAACCGGGCTGGTGACACCGGATGAGCTGCTCAACCGGCCTGAGATCGCCCAGGCCCGCCGCGGCCAGGCCGCCACCGCCATCCGCAGCCTGGAAACCGCCGGGGGCAAACGCGTGCTGTACGCTGCCGCGCCGGTGCTTGCAGCGGATGGAATTGTGGCGCAGATCGTTTACCTTGCCACCCCGCTGCCGGATACGCAGCTCGGCGCCCTGCCAGAAGCGCTACGCTGGCAGTTTGCGGGTGTGCTGCTGGGAGCGGTCCTTCTAGCCGGGGCGGCCGGGCTGCTGCTGGCGCGAGCCATCGCAAATCCTCTGTCCAGGCTGGCGGGTGCCGCCCACGCCGTGGCCGAGGGCGACCTGGCCCAAAGCGTGCCCGAGGACGCATCCATCCGCGAGCTGAACGTGCTGGGCAAGGCCTTCAACCGCATGACCGCCAGCCTGCGCCAATCCGACCAGGCCAAGACGGCTTTCATTTCGGACGTGACTCACGAGCTGCGCACCCCGCTGACGGTGATCAAGGGCACCATCGAAACCCTGGAAGACGGCGCAGTGGACGACCTGGAAGCGCGCGGCCCCTTCTTATCCGCCATGTACCGCGAGACAGACCGCCTGATCCGCCTGGTGAACGACCTGCTGGTGCTGACCCGCGCCGACGCCGGCGCTTTAAACTTGCAGCTTCGCCCGCTGGATCTGGCCGAACTGGCGCGCCAGCGCTGCGCCCACCTGGAGCGCCGCGCCAGCCTGCGCCAGGTGACTCTGCGGGTGGAGGAAACGGGCGGGCCGGATACCGCGGCAGCCATCATCGTCCACGCAGACGCCGACCGAATGGCCCAGGTTCTGGATAACCTGCTCGACAATGCCATCCGCTATGCCCCTCCGGGCAGCGAAGTGAGGGTGACGTTGGGGCATGCCGGCGGCGAGGCGACCTGCCGCATCGCCGACTGCGGCCCGGGCATCCCGGCCAAACACCTGCCGTTCATCTTCGAGCGCTTCTACCGTGCCGATGCCGGGCGCGACCGCGGCCAGGGCGGCGCCGGGCTCGGCCTGGCGATCGTGCGCAGCCTGGTGCAGGCGCAGGGTGGGCAGGTGACGGTGGAAAGCATCGAAGGTCAGGGCGCTGCCTTCACCGTCCTGCTGCCGGCGCAGGATTAGCCCCCGATTACCCCCATCCTGCCACAATTCTGACATCAAAGGGAATTATCCTGAAAGGGTAAATATCAATTCTTTCAGGAGATTCCCATGAAAACAACTTCGTCTTTAGTCTACGTTGCCCTGGTGACCGTTATCGTGGTGCTGGGGCTGGCGTCACTGCGGCCGCAGCCGGCTGCCGCCGATTCACCTGAGCTCGCTGCCCAGGCGCAGGCAGACAGCTCCTGCGATCCGGCGCGCTCCGTCGAGGTATCCGGGGCGGCGGTGGTTTACGTCACCCCCGACCGGGCGCTTATCCAGCTCGGCGTGCAGTCCAACGGCGCCAGCCCGGACGCGGTCCACGCCGACAACATGCGCAAGATCCAGCAGGTGATTGCCGCGGTGCGCGCCCTGGGGGTAAACGCAAGCGACATCGCCACCGATAATTACCTGGTGTATCCCGTTTACCAGGACTACAGCGACCTGGCCATCAAGGGCTACCGCATCGACAACACGGTTTCAATCACCCTGCGCGACGTGAACCTGGCGGACGACACCTTGCTGGCCGCCCTGAAGGCCGGCGCCAACGAGGTGCAGGACGTGCAGTTCTACACCAGCGAGCTGCGCAAGTTCCGCGACCAGGCCCGCAGCCTGGCGATCACGGCCGCCGGGGAAAAAGCCCAGGCCCTGGCAGGCAGCGCCGGCGCCAAGGCCGGCTGCGTGCTGACCATCAGCGAGAACACCTGGACGCAGTACTACGGTTCGTGGCGCGGCGGGCGAGCGACGGCGCTATGGGCGCAGAACACCATCCAGAATGCCGGCTCCGGCGGGGCCGCCCCGTCCCAATCCGACGACTCGCCCATCTCTCTCGGCCAGATCGCAGTGCGCGGGGAGATTAGCGCAAAGTACAGCTTAAAATAAAGGATTTTTGGGGGTTCAATTTGGGCTGCTTCGCTGCCCA
>DBMK01000347.1 GCA_002298885.1 Anaerolineaceae bacterium UBA700 | reverse complement strand
AATTACACCATGCTTTTATAAATTGTTGGAATCAGGGCCAGCCTAACCAACCGAACCGGCCAAAGTCGATCCTTCCTTGAAGATCAAATTCAATTCCCTCCTCAATCAATAATATTTCCTGCATCCTGGTCCCAAAACCGGCTCCATGCGGGCTGATTTTGCCCTTGGCATTGATCACCCGCTGCCAGGGTACGTCCGAGCCTTCCGGCGTGGCCGCCATGGCGTAACCCACCATGCGCGCCGTGCATCCGCCAACGATTCCGGCAATCTGGCCGTAGGTGGCCACTTTTCCGGGTGGGATCTGGCGCACGACCGCATAAATCCGAGTATACAGGGGAACGGTTTCTTCCATTCGGTCCTTTCGGGGAGCGCGTGTGATGGGCTTCCGCTTATCCGCCGTTCCCGTTTAAGATCAGCTCCTCTTTGCCGGCCAGTTTCTCTTGAATGCGCTGCACGATGGTAGTCAGATGGCGGGCGTGGTGGACGAAATCGAGGTCATCCGTACGCAGGGTGAGCACCGGGCATAGGTCAAAATTCTGCAGCCAATCTTCGTAGAAAGAATCGAGCAGCGATAAATAATCCGCCGAAATGCCGGTTTCAATATTGCGCGCTCGGGCCTGAATGCGTTTGATCAGCAGGCTTACCGGAGCTTTCAAATAGATCAACAAGGACGGTGGAGGCAAGGTTTTCAATACCAGTTCAAAGACCTGACGATACGAGTTGTAATCACGCTCATTCAAATTACCCATCTCGTGCAGCGCCCTGGCGAAAATATATGCATCCTCGTAGATACTACGGTCGATGATGGCCGAGCGCGGGTCGGCAACCATTTCCAGGTGCTGGCGGGCGCGGTGACCGAGGAAGAACACCTGCAAATGGAAGGACCACTGGTGCATGTCCCGGTAAAAATCGGCCAGGTATGGGTTATCGGCGACCGATTCGAAGGCCGTACGCCACCCCAGGCGTTCGCCGATGCGTTCCGTGAGCGAAGTCTTGCCGGAGCCAATGTTCCCGGCAACCAAAATGAGATGTTTGGGCATGTATGAACCCTTTCAGGGATGATCTTTAGAAATTATATATCAAATACCGGCCGAGATTTGATTGTTTCAGGAGTGCTACGCACACCTGAAACAATCAAGTCCTCTTCTTACCCTGTATTACGGAGGCCAGCGGCGATCCCGTTGATGGTCAGGACGATCACTTCACGGATGGCGTGAGCCTCTTTGCCCGCCGGGTCGGTCAGGCTGCGCAGTTTGCGCAGCATTTCAACCTGGAGGAAGTTGAGCGGATCGACGTAGGGGTTGCGCTGGCGGGTCGAATGCTGGATGACCGGCTCGCCCTCCATCAATTCATGCTGGTCTTTGATCGCTAAAACCGCTCGCACGGTGCGCTCGTATTCGGCCTGGATCATTGCGTAGATTTTTTGGGCCAGGGCGCGGTCGGGCACTAAACCCGAGTACTGCGATGCGATCTGCATGTCGGCCTTCATCAAGGACAATTCCGCCGATTCGAGCAAAGTTCTGAAAAAGGACCACGAACCGTGCATCTGGCGCAGGAAGTCCAACCCATCTGGCCTGGAGTCGACCAGCGAGCTGAGGCCGGAACCCAGGCCGTACCAGCCGGGAAGGTTGAACCGGGATTGCATCCACGAAAACACCCACGGGATGGCCCTGATCTGGGAAACGTGCTCGCTCCCGGGCTTGCGTGAGGCCGGACGGGAACCGATGCGCAGGTTTTTGATCTCTTCGAGCGGCGTGGCCGACTGCCAGTATTCCATAAAGCCGGGAGTCTCGAACACCAGGCGGCGATAGGCCGCCAGCGCGCTGGCGGCCATGCTGTTCATGGCCTCGCGCCAGGGCTCGGGTAGGTCCTGGGGAGACGGGAGCTTGTAGTGCAGCGGGGCGTAGCCATCTACAGGCAGCAGGGTTGGGGACTGCGTCCCGGCGGGCGCCGAGGCAAGCAGCACCGCATTCACAATTTGTTCCAGGTTGCGCAGCGCCAGGTCGATGTTCGAGTAGCGAGTGGAGAGGATTTCGCCTTGCTCGGTGAGGCGGTAGTGGCCGTTCACAGTGCCGCCGGGCTGCGCCAGGATCGAACGGTTGACCGGGCCTCCGCCGCGCGCCGCGGTGCCGCCCCGGCCGTGGAAAAGCGTCAGCTTTACGCTGTGCTCGCGGCAAACCCGGGCGACGGCCTCCTGGGCCTGGTAAAGGGCCCAGTTCGACATCATGAAGCCGCCGTCCTTGTTCGAATCGGAGTATCCAATCATCACGATCTGCTCATTGGAGCAAGTGTTGAGGTGGGCGCGGTAATCCGGCAGCTCGAAGAGTTCCTGCATGACGTTAGCGGCGGCTTCAAGGTCCTGGATGGTCTCGAACAGGGGCACGATCTGCAGACCCAAATCGCATCCGCACCATCTTGCCATCAGGAGCACGGCCAGGACATCCGCTGCACAATGGGACATCGAAATGATGAACGGCCCGAGAAGTTCTGCGCCGTAAACGTCGCGGGTGCGTTTGATCAACTGCATCAGCGACCACGTCTCAGCGCCTTCCGGGGTAACGCCGGGGTGGAGCGCCAGCTTTGGAGCGCGCAGATCCAACAACTTGAGTAATAAATCCCGGCGAAATTCCGCATCGCGGGTTTCGAAATCCTGGACGAGACCCAGGCCGCGCAATATTTCACCCAGAGCCTTATTGACGCGGCTCGAATCCTCGCGGATGTCCAGGCGGGCGCCGAACAGGTCGAAAATTTCCACCTGGCGGCGGGCAGTTTGCAGCCTGCCGCGGGTTATCGCAGGCGGAATGACCTCTGCCATGGCCTTTAGCGGACCGGCCAGGTTCTCCTTACGCACCAGTGCCTTATGCGGTTGAAGGGTGAGCAAGCGCAGGCTCATGTCGTCTTGCGAGGCTTCCGCAAGGTCCGACGCCAACACGGACAGGATCAAGCGGTAAGGCTCCATGGGATAACGGTCGCGGATCTGGACGGCGTGAGCCGGAATGGGCGGGTGGTCGTCCAACCAATGTTCCAATTCCGGCGGTAGAGGCACGCGGTGGGAGCTTATGCTGATCTGCCGAGAGAGCTCCTGCAGGGTGTGGCGATGATTTTCGATGGCCAGGCCGCGGTGCAAATGTAAGGTCTCAGCTGTCACCTCGGCGGTGACGTTTGGATTGCCGTCACGGTCGCCGCCAATCCAGGATGCCAGGCGGAACCAGGGATGGCTTACGCTCAAGCCCGGGTAATGCTTGGCCAGGGATTGGTCGAGGATATCGTAGATTTCGGGCAAGGCGCGCCAAAAGACCTGGCCGACAAAATAGAGCGTGGTTTTCACTTCGTCGGTTGGGGTGGGCTGTGCTGTGCGCGCCCGGTCGGTGAGCCAAAGGGTAGTAACTTCGTTGAGCAGCTCCTGGCGCCCGTGCTCGAACTCGCGCGGCAGGCGTTCACATAGGCTCATTTGCTGGATCGTGTCGCTTATTCGCTGGATTTTCGACAGGATCGTCCTGCGGCGGGATTCGGTCGGGTGGGCGGTCAGGACAAGTTCGATCTGCAGGCGGGCGACCAGCTCGGCCATTTGTTCCGGCGTCACGCCGCTGGCCTTGATCTGGGCGATGGCTTCTTCGATCGAATCGTGAACCGGGGCAGCGCCTTTCTCCAACGCTTCCTGGCGCAGCGAGTCGATGCGCGAGATATCTTCGGCAGTATTGATCAGGTCGAAATACAAACCGAAGGCGCTGGCGATGACCCGCGCCGATTCGAGGTCCAGGCTGGCAATATCGGCCACAAAAGTTCGCTCACCCTGGGCGGCGATTTGCGGGTCATCAGAACGCCGTTCCTTGGCCGAAGCCCGGACGCGCTCCTCAAGCTCGAACAGGGAACGCGATTCCTGCTCGATCAAAACCTCACCCAGGATGTCGCCCAGGAGATGGATGATTCTGGATATATCCATCGATCGCTCCCCAAACCGAAAAGAATAAGGCTTCAGGGCTTTAGTTGTCCTAACCCGCCCCTATATTATATAGCCTGAATTCGGGATCAACCTCGTTCATCCCGGAATAAAATTACCATTCCACAGGAATATGCGCATAGGCGTGGAAAAGCGGGACGAGACGATATTCGAGGTCTTCTACAGGAACGGCCAGGCGTAAATTGGGCAGTTTTTGCAGGAGCGTATTGAGGGCAATTTCGGCCTCGAGGCGGGCCAGGGGCGCTCCCAGGCAGAAGTGGACTCCGCGCCCAAAAGCAATGTGCGAGCGGTTGTCGCGGTCGATATCCAACCGGTCGGGAGAATCGAAATGGTCTTCATCGCGATTGGCCGAGCCCAACAGGGCAATTACAAAATCGCCCTGATGGAACTGCCTGCCGCCCAGCTCGACGTCGGCGGCTACGATGCGGGTGATGGTACGGTCGACCGGGGGATCGTAGCGCAGGAATTCTTCAACCGCCTGCGGCATCTGTTCGGGATGCTGCGCCAGGCGCTGCCGGGTTTCGGGATGGGTGAGCAGGGCGACAGTGGCGTTTCCGATCAGGGTAACCGTGGTCTCATGCCCGGCGACAATCAATAGAACGACCATGCTGAATAATTCTTCGGTCGTGAGGCGGTCGCCGGCCTCTTCGGCCTGGAGCAGGGCGCTGATCAGATCATCGCGTGGGTTTTGTTTGCGCTCGGCGAACAGCGCCTGGAGATAACCCACAAAGGAAACGGCCATTTGCAGAAACTGGCTCTGCTGTTCCTCGGTGATCGCCGGTCGCACAAACACGTCCGACCAGGCGCGGAACTTCTGGCGGTCCTCGACGGGAATCCCGAGCAGCTCGGCGATTACGGTGATCGGGAGCGGGAAAGCATAGGAATCCACCAGGTCCATTTGACTTTGGTCCTTCACTTTGTCGATCAACTCATCGGCGATGGCCTGGATGCGCGGGCGCATGTCGCTGATGCGCCGGGGTGTGAATGCCTTCGTCACCAGCGAACGCAGGCGCCGGTGGTCCTCGCCGTCCTTGGTGAGCAGGTGATTGTTCACCTTTTCAAGGACTTCCGGCCCCTCGATCAGCCGGGCAGGGGTCTGGTTGGGCTTGAGCGCCAGGCGGTAATCGAGGACGAAATGCTGATCGTCCTTAAGCATGGCTTCGACGTCCTCGAAACGGGAAACGAACCAGATCTGGGTGTGTCCGTCGAAACCGGCCTGGTGAAAAATCGGATTTTCGCGGCGGATGTGCTCGAAAATCTCGTAGGCATGCCGGGAAAAATCCTGGCTGTAAAGATCATATTTCGGTGCGTTAATCATGATTTCCTCGTAAAATGTTTACAGAATTATACACATTAAAGATAAAAATCATCTGAATGAGCCAAGTAATTTCCAGGTTTAACATGTTTTACTTAGTCGTCCCTATCCGCAATTTTTTTATATTACAATAAAAAATATCCACATTTATCCGCGCCGGATGGTAGGCGGTCCGGTTCATTACTGCAATAGCGAAAAGGTGAATCATGAAAATTGGATTGCAAATCCCAAGTTTTACCTGGCAGGGTGGAGAGGCCGTGATCGGTCCGCGGTTGGCTGAAATCGTGCACACCGCGGACGAAGCAGGGTTCGACAGCATCTGGGTGATGGACCATTTCTTCCAGATCCGCGGCGTGGGGCAGCCGGAAGAGCCGATGCTGGAGAGCTACAGCGCGCTGAATTACATCGCCGCACACACGCGGCGGGCGCGTCTGGGTGCATTGGTCACCGGGGTAATCTACCGCAACCCGGGCATTCTGGTTAAAACGGTCACGACACTGGACGTGTTATCCGGCGGGCGGGCTTACATGGGAATAGGCGCCGCCTGGAACGAGCAGGAATCGCGTGGCCTGGGTGTGACCTTTCCCCCGATCAAAGAACGCTTCGAGCGGTTGGAGGAAGCGCTGCAGATTGCCAAACAGATGTGGTCCGGCAACGTGACCGCATTCAACGGAAAGCATTATCATCTCGAGCAGACGCTGAACAGCCCGCAGCCGCTCAGCCACCCGCACCCGCCCATCCTGATCGGCGGTGGAGGCGAACGGAAAACCCTGCGCCTGGTAGCCCGATATGCGGACGCGTGCAACCTGTTTATCCGCCTTGGCGCGCCGGAGCTGCAGCGTAAACTGGATATTCTCAAGCGTCACTGCGAGTCTGCCGGCAGGCCCTACGAAGAGATTGAAAAGACCGGTTTGGACACTATCCGCCTGGCGCCTGGAAGCCTGACCCCGGCTCAATTAATTGAGAAATTTCAAACTTTGAAGGGACTGGGATTCAGCCATCTGATCTTTAACATGCCAAACGTTTCGGAAATCAAGCCGCTGGAAGTGATCGGGCGCGAGGTCATCCCTGAAATAAGAGGCTTATGAAGTTTGAACTCATCCGCGCCAGGCCTTGATATCAATGGATTCTTTAAGGGAGGCAGGGGAGTAACCTACGCTATAATAAATTTATGAGTGGATTCTCCTCGATCCAGTTTGAGCCTGATTCCCCTTATCGGCGGCTGGCGCGTGCCCTGGACGCTCTGCCGAACCGCTTCCCGCCGGCGGCAAACGAATCGGACTTACGCATTCTTGCCGGTTTGTTTTCCCCCGAGGAAGCCGACCTGGCTGCCGGCCTGTCCTCCGAGCCGGAGGCGCTAGCTGCAATTGCCGGACGCCTTGGCCGAGACTTGCGAGAGACCCAGGCGAAGTTGAAGGAAATGGTCCGGAAAGGCCTGATCCTGATCGGCAAGACGGACCAGGGCAGGCCGGGTTTTGGCTTGCTGCCCTTCGTCGTCGGGATTTACGAGAATCAAGGCAGTCACATCGACGCCGAGCTGGCTGGACTATTCGAGGATTATTTCCTGAGCGCTTTTGGCCGCGCCCTGGATATTCGGCCCCAGGTCCACCGGGTCATTCCGGTGGGGGTAAGCATCAAGAATTCGTTGGAGGTGCAGCCCTTCGAGAGTGCCTCCGGCCTGATCGAGCGGGCTCAATCCTGGGGAGTGCTCGACTGCATCTGTCGCAAGCAGAAGGCGCTTATCGGGAAACCATGCGGGCATCCGGTGGACGTATGTATGATCTTGAGCGACCGGCCGGACGCTTTCCACGATGATGGAAGCCTTCATGTACTGAGCCTGGATGGGGCACTGCAGACATTACATCGGGCGGCTGAAGCCGGATTGGTTCACTGTATTAGCAATAACCAGAGGGATATTTCCTATATTTGTAATTGTTGCACATGCTCGTGCGGGGTGTTGCGCGCGATGGCAGACCTGGGTATGGCCGACGTGGTGGCCCGTTCTGCATTCGTAAACCACGTGGATGAAAACCTGTGTATTGCCTGCGGCGAATGCATGCCGGCCTGCCAGTTCAATGCCCTAGAGCTGGATGGGGGTTCGGTGCGGGTTGTCGCGATGCGCTGTGCCGGCTGCGGGGTCTGCGTGCTGGCGTGCCCGGAGGGAGCGCTCGGCCTGGAACGACGCCTGGGCGAGGCCGCGCCGCCGGTCAGCGAGGCAGATTGGCGCGCTGCCCGGGTAAACGCAGGATAGTCTTCTCAAAAAAGCTTTAGCCGGCGAGAGATATTATTACACTTGCCGTCTCACCATTGTCAAAATGTAAACGTATTTTTAAGGAGAATGAATGTCTCGTTTAATTCCTGCCGCAGAGCGGATCTCGAAAGCGCACGCTCTGATCCAAAAAGCCCGCGATCTTAAAGTGCCGGATGAGACCGGAAGGTCAGACATCTATTATATTGCCGAGGTAAAGACTTTGCTGCAACAAGCGCGGGACCTGATTAAATTTATCTCTTATACCCCCAGCGCCACACCTGAAATGAAAAATGAGGTCAAGGAGCTATTTAAAGAGTGCGACCAGGTCGATCAGGAGCTGCTGCGCGGGTAAGCGGGGATTAAATTCCAGTATTTGTCAGGGTAGCCAAAAGCTGAGACAGCACAGAGGTCAGAGTGGGGTGGGTGACCTCCAAATAATCGATCGATTCCTCGACGCGCCGGACGGTGGACGGCGCGGGTTGGACGGCTTTGCGATCCGTGCGTTCGAGCAGTTTGCGGATGTCACCTTCCAGGTCGCGTAAAAGCTCCAACCCTTTCTGATCGATGGTATCGGTATGTTCGATTTCAGTATGAAGTTTTTCAAGGAGCGGACGCAGATCTCGATCATCCATAAAGGCACACCTCCTTCGCGTGTTTCAGGGTAGGCCGGATTGAATGAATTCTATTCACTACCATTCTACAACATCTAGCAAGCAAAATGCCTCATTATCTGGATATCAAATAGGCCCCAACAATCAGTGTGAGTACGCCAACAATACGCGCCAGGCTGATTGGGTGGATTTGAGCGCCGAGCCAGCCAAAATTATCGATTACCAGTCCGACCAACAATTGGCCGACGATGATCAAAGTCACCATCACGGCGCCTCCGAAGCGCGGAAACGTAACGTTGATGGATTGATACAGGATCAGGCCGAAGATTCCGGCGCCCAACATGTACCAGGGCAGTGTCTGCCAGTTACGGATTTTTTCACCCCCTGTAAACAAGAGTAGCACCCCGGAAAGAATCGCGCCGCTCAGGTGGACGATAAAACTGCTGGCAGTACCGCCCACTCGCTGGCCCATCGAACCTGCAATTGGCGATTGAATTCCTACGGAAAAGCCCCCAATTAAGCCCACCAGGATTATCAAAAGATCTGAAGCCATTGGATTCTCCGTGTAATAAATTTTGTTCGAATAGCGCAAGCAATCTTTTCTGGTTAAATTGTAAGCGTAATGTCATCCCGATGGGTGCATTTAATCATCTCAATCGATTCCCTATTGACTCTACCTTGTGGATGATGTATAATGCAACCGGTTGCATAAATGAGCGAAAAAACGGTTCAAACGATTGCGGATATTGCCAGGTTGGCGGGTGTTTCCAAGTCGACCGTATCTAGAGCGTTAAGTGACAGCCCGCTCATCTGTGATGAAACGAAGGACCGGGTGCGGGCGATTGCCAAGAAATACAATTTTCAGATCAATATCCCCGCCCGCAGGCTCAGTATGCAACGCAGCCGTACGATCGGCTTTGTGACGCATGCTTATCACAGCAAAGAATGTTTCTCGATGACCGATCTCTTTTTACTAGAGATTATGGGAGCTGTAACCAGTACTTTATCAAGTTATCATTACGACCTGCTCATGGCCCAGGTCGACCCGGAAGATACGGAATGGCCGCAGCAATACCTGAATACAGGTAGAGTAGACGGTTTCATCCTTTTAACTTCGACTCGCAAGCGGTATCATATCCGCAGTCTGGTAGAGATAAAAGCACCTTTCATCGTTTGGGGTATACCCCTGCCCAATTACACGTACTGTTCGGTCACGGGCGATAATTTCAACGGCGGGCGGCTGGCGGGGGAGCACCTGACGAAAATCGGTAGACGGAAGATCGGATTTCTCGGCGGGCCACAGGGGGAGCTTGAGGTGCAGAAACGCTACGAAGGCTTCGCCAGCTCCTTGCAGCAGGCAGGATTGGAAGTTGACCCGGGGTTGGTCTCTTTCGGTGAGTTTTCAACTGCATCGGGCGCCGAGCAGATGGAAAAACTACTGAAATCTGGCCGCAGCGTGGATGCGGTGTTCGCCAACAGCGATTTAATGGCCGCGTCGGCGATCAACGTGATCCGCGAGGCTGGACTGCAGGTGCCGGAGGACATTGCAGTGATTGGATACGACGACCTGTCGATCGCCAGCTTCAACAGTCCTCCATTGACTACCATCCGCCAGAATATTCCGCTGGCGGGGAAGCTGCTGGCTCAGAACCTGATCCAGAACATCGAGACGGGAATGGTTACGAACGTGTCCATCCCGGCGGAACTGATCGTGCGGAAATCGGCTTAAGATATTTTTTTTGACCCGGGATGCAACCGGTTGCACTGCGAGCAGGGTGCTGAAAGGAGTTGAATATGACAGAGGATGGATGTAAACCAGTCGTTTCGGCTAGGAATTTAAAAATGGCCGTTATTCTTGATCAAAAGTAATTCTTTTTATTTGAATTTGCAACCGGTTGCATTAATGGCAATCGGGAAAGGCTAAAGAAATGAACACCAAGACACTAGTATCAAAAATGTTAAACTTGCAGGGGCAAATGACTACTACGCCAGCCGCACGCAAAGGTCTCAACCAACAGAATTCTTCTTTGGTAAAGAACAACTGCGAGGAAGAAAAGCCGCGGGCGTTGAAGAAACTAAACCTTTTCGAATTGATTTTCAGTCGGAGTGGAAAAGAAGAGTTCCGCAGTGTGGAAGGCGAAAATATATCGCCCATGATCTTGAATGTAGGCGGCAACCTGTCTACTTTCTGGCAGCCCGATGGTGGTTTCTCCCATCCCGATAAGAAAAGGGCATAAAATTTGATTTCACATTTTTCAGAGAGCGAGAAATGAAATGGGGCCTTACTGGCAGGCACAGCCAAACGGAAAGGCCCCATCCTTTTATCGGTGAATTTAGTTACGTGTACTCAGCGTGGCGGTCCAATCAAAATTGCCCAGGTCGCAGGTACGCCGCGTGGCCGGGTCAATATATTTCAAATTGAGCGTGCCATGTGCATCCGAAGGGGAACCCAGGATGCCATGGACCGAAGCCATATCCTGCGATATGAAAAAATCTCCGCCCTGGATGGGAACGGGCCCATTAATTAACAGTTCGCTGGCATCCACCGCGAAGGTCAGGTTTGGGCCAGCCGGCGGGCCACTGCATACGATGCGGTTCATGAAAACCTGAACGTAATGGATTGTGTCCTCGGCAGAAGAGATGCTGATCCAAATATCCCCAACACGCAGGTCATCCAGGGATGAGGTGATCGAGCCTGCCAGGTATTTTGAGCTGGGATCGTAGGTTGGAGTTGCCTGCAGGAGGGCTGGGATTGGAAAACCGGCAAACGAGCTGTCCGGGGTTGGCTCTTCGTACTGCCTGGGGACATATTGGGCAGTGAAGGCGCGGTTCGCCGAGAAAGTGATGGCACCTGAGAAAAATGCCAGCACCAGCAGCACAGTCGCAATGATCGTGAGCATGTTGAGATTCCGTTGGGCCTTCCCTTCCAACATCCCCTCTCTGACCAGGATGCCGCGCCAGATTAGGAGTATGCCCATTACGCCGAGCAAAAAACTGAAAGCCGCCAGGGTGATATTAAAAGAAGGATCGAAGCCAACTGGGAAACTGCCCGGGGTGAGCAGAAGGTGCAGTTCGATGCCCAATACAATGGCTGAACCCCACACCGCCAGAATGCCGGGGAGGATCAATTTCATTCCGTCATCCGAACCTGGAAGGACACGCCAGTCGCGATCGTTAATGTCTTTCATTTATGCCAATCACCCGAGCAGAATTTATAAAAATTTTAGCATAAAACGGATGATTCCCAACAGAGAGGAATTAAAATATTAGAGCACTTTTAGCAGGGCGTCCACCGCCTGGGGATCAAAATGGGTGCCAGAGGCCTGGATGAGGTGATCGATGACCTTTGACGGCTCCCAGGCCGGGCGGTAAGGCCGGTCGTTCCCCAGTGCATCCCACACATCGACGACAGCGAAAAGGCGAGCCTGCAGCGGAATGCGATCCTCCTTCAGCCCAAATGGATAACCACTTCCGTCCCACCACTCGTGATGATAACGCGGGATATCCAGGGCTTTACGCAAATAGCTGATGGGCGCAAGCAGCTCGTAGGCATTCTCCGGATGCTTTTTCATTATGGCCCATTCTTCTTCATCCAATGCGGAAGGCTTCAATAAAATATGGTCCGGCACGCCCACTTTGCCGATATCGTGAAGAAGCGCGCCCCAGCGGATATGGAGCAGCTCTTCTTCGTCAAACCTGCCGGTGTTTTCGGCCAGTTTCAAGGTCATTTCAGTGACTCGCTGGGTGTGATTCTTCGTCTCGTGGTCGCGCAGATCCAATGCCCTTGACCAGCCTTCGATGGTTGCGTCGTAAGCAGTAAGCAGCTTCTGGTTTGAGCGCTGCAATTTATCGAACAGCCTGGCGCTGTCGATGGCGATTGCCGCCTGTCCGGCAAGCGCCTCGAGATTCTCGATCCACTCCGGCTCCGGAGAAAAAGGGCGGCGCTGGTAGACTTCGAGGACGCCCTCCACTTCGCCTTTGGCGATGAGCGGAGCAGCAAAGCAGGAGCCAATGCCTTCCTGCCTGAAGATATGCTGCAGGCCTTGTTCCTTCTGCCTAGAAGCCAGATCCTTGATCCAGGCAATTTTTCGTTCGGCAGCGGCTTCACCAGCGCAGCAGCCTTCGGATTCCGCGCCGGAATTTTTTATAGCTGCAAGCTGTAGCCCGCGCCCTTCGACGTATTCCATCTGTTGGCCGTTGTTTTTGGTTAACAAAATGGCGGCCGCGTCGGCATCCAGGCGTGAGACCACCTGGTCCAGCAGGATTTGCAGCGTCACCCGTAGGTCCAGGCTGGACCCGATCGCCAGGTCGATGATGCGTAAGGATGACAGGAACTGCATCCTCTTTTCGGTCAGCTCATACAGGCGCGCATTTTCGGCCGCAGATGCGGCCAGGCGCCGTTCCTTTTCAAGCAAGGATTGCTCGATCCGCACGCGTTCGGATATATCGCGCAGGATAACGGTGAAGATTTTTCCACCCTCGGTATCCACCTGTGAAATGGATGCCTCAATGGGGAATTCTTCGCCGTTGACGCGCCGCCCTTGGAGAGTTCCCAATTTTCCCATGCTACGTTTTGTCTCTTTCGTGCGGCCGAAATGGTTAACGTGCTCTGCGTGTTGGCTGCGGAATCTCTCCGGAATCAAGCGGCTAAGCGAGTCTCCAATCATAGTCTTGCTCTTATATCCGAACATGGCCTCAGCCGCAGCATTGAACAGAATGATGCGTTGGTTTTCATCAACGGAAATAATGGCGTCCATTGCCGAATCGATGATCCCCTCTAGACGAGCCTGGCTATCCAGAATTGGTGCGGTTACGCCTTTTTTTGTCTTTTTGACTCTTATGGATGTTTCTGTCATGGCGAAGTCCTGGTTAGCGGTATTTTCTATGAATTGGAAATCGGATAATATGGCATAATCGGAGTAAATTGGTGGGATATACAAATTATAGCTCATTCCGTGGAGGGTTCTTATCATGGAACATGGATCAAAGGAAGTTGAACAAAGCAAGATTGGGCTGAGAAGCCGGGCTGAACGCAACCTTAGCTCTCTGGTAATGACGATTGAATTTACCCTCATCAGCGTGATGGCCGGCGTAGTGCTGGCCCCGTTAGCGGACCACGCCAGAAGCTTGTTGCGTTCAATGAGCTTTGAATACTGGCCATATATCGTGTTTGGCCTGCTTTACATCCTGTTTATGTGGTCGGGGGTGATCAGCCATTCGTTCACCTTCGTCGGTTGGCCGTTCGAGCTCGGCCATAACCTGTTCTATATCGTGTCGGCGCTCGTGCTGGCCATGCAGGTTACCTATCTCGAAGACCCGGTCGGTTGGTTTGGCATGAATATCGCCCAGTACCTGGTGGTCGGCTGGATCGGATATTACGATCTGCGAATTTTACGGAGGCGGGAAGCCGGCGCTAAAGGCGCGGCGCAAACGCTTTTTAGAATGGCACAAACGCGCCAGGCGCGGCTGATTGGCCTGTTCCCGCTGGCATTCGGCAGCTCCGTCGTTTCGTTTGGCCTGCTGTTGCTCTTCCCAGATTTTTTACTGGCGCGGCAAGCTCACTGGATGCTGGGATGCTTCCAGATCATAGTCGCAATTGGCGGCCTGGTGCATAACGCCCGCTCGTTGATCGCCTGGCAGGAGCCGATCGTTCAAAGAGCCATGGCAGAGCTGGCAGAGGAGGATTAGGCGTCAGCTCAATTCCGCTGGCGGACAAGCCGCCCGAACAGGTGGATTGTGAGGTAAATAAAAAGGAAGAGCAGGGTAAACAGGATGGTGAAGCCGTACGTGGGCAGGTTTGCGATGGGGTGGCGCACGATGCCGTACATGTCCCGAGCGATTGGCATCGGGTCCTGCAGGAGGTCCCAACTGTTCCAGCGTAGGAAACGCCCGAGGTAGACGCCGACGCTGCTCAAGATGGTCACGCCGATGGCGAATATCCAGCCGAAAGTGGCGTTAAAAGTGCGGGTGACGATCTCCTGCATCAGATAGAGCGAAGTGACCCCCAATAGAAGCCCGGTCCAGGCGAACCAGATCAACAAGATTACGTCGAACCACAACGGCGAATTGCCGTTGCTGGTCGCCAGGTGCTGGAAGTCGGTGAGCAGGTAGGGGGCGTTCGGGAAAAATACCAGCCAGATCAGAGTACAAATGGGCATAATCAGGTAAAAAGTAATCCGGTTGCGCCGGGCGGCGTAGGCGGCGAGCGCGGCGGCAAATGGGATCCAGGCCAGGCCCAGGTTAAAGGTTAGGAAAGAATAGGCGTCGAAACCGTTGATGCGGGTGTGCAAGCGCGCCAGGATGATGGATATCAACGATGCGGCGACAAGAAGGGCCCCCAGAGACAGCTTGTACTTGAGGCGAGAAAGGATTGAGATGTCAGCACTCATTGCTTGATTCTACCATCTAAAAACACGCCATTTTTATCCTTTAAACGATCATTTGAGAGTAGAGAGTAGAGAATATG
>DBMK01000229.1 GCA_002298885.1 Anaerolineaceae bacterium UBA700 | reverse complement strand
ATTTTTATCAGGCACATTTATTAGAATAGAAACGGAAAGAGGCCAATCAGGGTGGGGGCGAGCCAGGCCATGAACAGGCCGGCGAGAACGCCGACGACCATGCCGGCGACCACGTCCGAGAGGTAATGCAGGCCCATCGAGACGCGGGCCAGGCTTACCAGCGGCGCCCACACCAGCACCAGCACGCCAAACCAGGCCGGTCCGGTGATGAGCGCCAGCGTCGCCAGCATGAAGGCGCGCGCCGCATGGCCGGAGGGAAAAGAATGCGGATCGGTGTTGCGATAAATGGCGCCCCATTCACCCTCAGGACGCCGGCGCCGGATGGTAAATTTAATCGCAAAAACCGCCAGAGCCAACCCGACCACTCCAATTAACATCAGGGCTGCTTTCGTGTGCCACTCGCCGCGGACCAGGAGCCATAGAATCCCCAGGCCGGCAGCCCAGAACCACGAATCCCCCGAATGAGCCAGGAAAGCGGCTACTGTCTTCAACGAAGCCTGTGAGGAATCCAGGCGAAACCTTTGGGACAGGCTGGCATCCAGCTTTAGAAGTGTGCGCATTTCCATACAAGTTGGAGTATACCTTGAATTGAAGCGCATGCCAATTCCAGCCCACAAAAAATATTTTGATGATGATTGACATTGGTAATTATTACCGTATAATCAATATATTAAGAAATCAAGCGCCAATAAAAGGAGGTGATCGCAAGTACATTTCGCATTGAGGTGTTTACGCCCCCAAAAAACGCTGGTCCGAAAAATTCCCAAAGGAGGAGATCGTGAAACAAAATAAGTTTTATACGCTTTTCGCGGCTCTATTGATGTTCAGCCTGGTATTGTCTGCATGCCAGGCAGCCGCCACCACTGCGCCCACAGCAGTCCCCACCACACCCCCAGCCACTCCTGCAGTGTCCTACCCGCTGAAATTAGCAGCCCCGGACTGCAATTATGGCGGCGCGCTCAAATCCATTGAAGCGCCAGACGCCAACACGTTCGTCATCACCACCTGCAATCCGGACCCGGCTGTGCCCGCCCAGGCTGCGTTTGCTACATTTGAGATCCTGCCCAAGGCGCTGCTCGATTCCACCGGTGGCGACTCGGCTAAAATCGGCTCTGCCCCGATTGGAACCGGCCCGTACATCATGAAGGAATGGGTCAAAGGCGATCATATCACCTTTACTGCCAATCCGAATTGGTGGGGCGGCAACGTTTCCGTAAAGACCTTGATCTTCAAATGGTCCGCCAAGTCTGCCCAGCGCTTGCTCGAGCTCCAGTCCGGCAATGCCGACGCTATCGAGCTCGTAGGGCCGGAGGATATGAAGACCATTGAAAACGACAAGACCTTGTCGCTGGTCCCGATCGTGGCCCTCAACACACTTTACTTCGGTATGAACAATACCAAGCCGCCCTTCGACAACGAAACGGTACGCCAGGCCTTCGCCATGGCGATCGATAAACAGCGCATCGTCAAGAACTTCTTCCCCGAAGGCTCCACCGTTGCAGACCAGTTCCTGTATCCAGGCCTGAAACCGGGTTACACGGATGGTCTGGCAGGCGTCGTTTATGACCCTGCCAAAGCCAAACAAATGCTGACGGATGCGAAGTTCGATTTCAACCAGGAGATCCCGTTCTCCTTCCGTACCAATGCCCGTGGCTATGCCCCCGTCCCCGACCAGATTGCGCAGGATGTCCAGGCTCAGTTAGCGACTATCGGCGTGAAAGTAAAACTGGATCAGCAGGAATCCGGCACTTTGATCGGAAATTCGGGCAAGGGCAACCTGACCTTCTTCCTGCTCGGATGGGGCGAGGATTACCCGGATGCCACCGACTGGTTCGATTACCACTTCGGCAAAGCTAGCAAGATCTTCGGCACGCCGTATCCTGACATCACTGCCGCCATCGACAAAGGCGCCACAACCGGTGATCCGAAAGTACGCCAGGCGGCTTACGACGAAGTCAACAAGCTGCTGCTGCAGCACGTCCCGATGGTGCCCGTTGCCCACGGCGGCCAGGCGGATGCCTTCAAGGCCAGCGTCAAGAACGTGGTCATCAGCATCTACAACCAGAACTTCCCCTTCATGCAGACCGATTCCGGCCAGCTCGTCTGGCTGCAGTCCGGTGAGCCGATCAGCCTGTGGTGCGGCGACGAAACCGACGGTGAGACGATCAATGCCTGCATGGTTGTCAATGAGCCGCTGCTCAAGTTCAAATACGGCACCACTCAGACTGAGCCGGCCCTGGCGACCAGCTACGACGTCAACGCCGATGCCACCCAATACACCTTCCACCTGCGCCAGAATGTGAAGTGGTCGGACGGCACGCCGTTCACCGCTGCCGACGTCTTCGCTACCTATTCTGCTATGTGGGACGCGAAGAACCCCAACCACAAGGGTAACACCGGCGTCTTCGAATACTTCGGTGGCTGGATGGGTTTGCTGAATCCCCCGCCGGCGCCGACGGCTACTCCGTGAGTTCGTTCCACAGCTATCGCTGTACCGGTCTTAAAGGCCTGTGCAGCGAAGGCATGAACCAACTTATGGTACAATCTGTTAATCTTAACAAATAAATATTGACACAGGTGGGGCATGGCAGTCGTTCACTGTTGTGCCCCACCCTGTTAACCACCTAGTTTAGTCGGATTTACACAATCGAAATCCTTGAAAGGGCACGCATAAGGAAATCATGCTCCAGTTTACGATCCGCCGCCTTTTACTGATTGTCCCGGTTTTAATCGGCATCCTGCTGGTAACATTCGTCATTGCGCGCGCCATCCCCGCCGATCCCTGCATTGCCATGATGGGTGAGAAAGCAACCCAGGCCCAATGCGCCCAGTTCAGGGAACGATTCGGCTTGAATGATAATATCATGGTCCAATTTGGCCGTTACATCCAGCAGGTTTTACAGGGGAATTTCGGCGATTCGATCCAATACCATCGCCCGGTTCTGGATTATATTTCCGAACGGCTCCCGATGACATTCGAGCTGACGCTCGGGGCCATGCTTTTCTCGACAATTGTGGGAATATTGCTGGGGTTAATTTCGGCGCTTCGCCGTAATACGATCATCGATACCCTGACCATGGTATTGGCAAACATCGGCGTTTCGATGCCCGTTTTCTGGCTAGGGTTGATGCTGGCTTACGTGTTCTCCCTCGTCTTTAAAGGCACGCCGTTATTCATCCCGCCTTCCGGGCGTTTGACCCCGGGTCTTTCTCTAACCCCTCTGGCAACCGTGTGGAACCTGCAGGACCTGACCGGAATTTCCAAGTTTGCAGTCAACTTCATGTCGAATTCGGTGGTCTTGAACAGTATCCTGACCGGCAACTTTGCGGTCCTGAAAGATGCCCTGTGGCATTTGATCCTGCCCTCATTTGCAGTGGGCACAATTCCGATGGCAACCATCGCCCGCATGACCCGCTCCAGTCTGTTGGACGTGCTGGGCCAGGATTACATCCGCACGGCGCGGGCCAAAGGTCTGGTTAAGACCCGCGTGATTACCAAGCACGCCCTGCGCAACGCCCTGATCCCCATCGTGACCGTGATCGGATTGGAAACGGGGGCGTTATTATCCGGCGCTGTTCTCACCGAAACTGTTTTTACGCTGCCCGGCATGGGGACGGCGCTTGTTAATGCCATTTTATCCCGCGATTATCCGGTAGTGCAGGGGTTCGTGGTCTTTATTGCCGTCATTTTCGTGCTGGCAAACTTGATCGTCGACCTGTCCTACGCCTACCTTGACCCCCGCATTCGATTGGAATAACCCTTTATGAATATCGATGTTCCTGTCCTTGCCAACGAACCAATCCTGGCGCGCCAATCGCCGACCGTAGAGGCACTGCGCCGCTTCATCCACCACCGCTCAGCGCAGGTGGGGCTGGCCATTTTCACTGTCCTGCTGCTGATTGCCATTTTCTCACCGGTGATCGCTCCGTATGACCCTACAGTGCCCCTGGAAAATGTTAAACGGCGCTCAGGCCCTTGCATTCACATTTTGGGCTGCCCGGCAGACCAGCCCGAACACATTATGGGTATCGACAGCAACAATCGCGACCTGTTTTCACGCGTATTGTACGGATCGCAGCTTTCTTTGCAGATCGGCATCCTGACCATCTCCTTCGCCATCATTTTGGGTGGAATCATCGGCGCCGTCAGCGGTTTCTGGGGCGGATGGGTGGATACGCTGGTCATGCGTGCCATGGATATCCTCATGGCATTTCCCAGCCTGCTGCTGGCGATCGCCATCGTATCCGTGCTGGGTCCCGGGCTGTACAATGCGCTTCTGGCAATCGGCATCGTTTCGATCCCGATTTACGCCCGCGTCGTGCGCAGCAGCGTGCTGGCGGTAAAAAACCTGGAATACGTTGACGCATCCCGGGCACTCGGCGCCAGCAACCTGCGCCTGATATTTACCCGCATTTTGCCCAATGCCCTCACGCCCTTGATCGTGCAGGGGACGCTGGGGATTGCCTCGGCCATTTTGAATGCGGCCGCCCTGAGCTTCCTCGGTCTCGGAGCCCAGCCGCCCACGCCCGAATGGGGCCTGATGTTGGGCTCCGAAGCGGAGAGCGTCTTCAATGCGCCCCACCTGGTCTTCTTCCCGGGCCTGGCAATCATGCTGACCGTGCTTTCGTTCAACCTGATCGGCGACGGCCTGCGTGACGCCCTCGATCCCCGCCTGCGCGGCGTTAACAAGGCCTGATATTATTTATCTTGCATAGAACGGTGTTGTTGGGCGGCTGCGCCTCCTAACAACACCGTTTCCGTTTCTATCCGGTTTGCACAGCCTGCAGATGTACTATAATCAAATCGTCCGCAGTTATTCATATGAAAGGAAGCATCCTGATGATTGAATATCCCGCCACCTCGAGGCGCCGGGGCTTCCGGCTGCTTTCGGTTTTGACTTTGATCGTCGTGCTGACCGGCCTGGCCTGCAATGTAACCGTGCCCGGCGTGCCGACGCAAACCCCGCCTGCCCTGCCTACAGACACACCAGCGCCCACGTTCCCGCCGCAGCCTACCCAACTTCCGGTGAACCTGCCGCCCGCCCTGGTGGAATCGGCTCCCCTACCGGAAAGTGAAATCGGGCTCAAGCAGCCCTTTATCTTCTATTTCAACCAGGCTATGGAAAAGGGAACCGTCGAAGCTGCGCTGCAGGCTCAACCGCCCGTTGCAGGCAGCTTCAAATGGCTGAATGATTATTCGGTCAGCTTCACCCCCGACCAGCCGCTGCCCAAGGATACTTCCTTGACGGTTACCCTGTCGACCAAGGCGCGGGCGGCCAAAGGTTTGCCTTTGAGCGCGCCGGTAGACATTTCTTTTCACACGGCAGCCGGATTCCAGGCGGTGGAACGCCTGCCTCTGCCGGACGCAAGCTCGGTCGGCCCGGGCGATGCCGTGTTGGTGACCTTCAACCGGCCGATCGTCCCCCTGGGCGGAGACGCCACGCAGGCTCCGGCGGCGTTCAGCCTGGAGCCGTCCGCCAAGGGCCGCGGCGAGTGGCTGAATACCAGCACCTACATTTTTTATCCCGCTCCCGGACTAGCTGGGGGCGTCAAGTACTCCGTGAATTTGAACAAGGACCTGGTAAGCACCGACGGTATTGGGTGGGCGGCGGCCTCCCTGCCGGATTGGTCCTTCACCACCCGCAAACCTTCGCTGATGCAGGTAACGCCGGCAGAGACGAGCCGCGTCTATCTGGATGCGCCGGTTGTGCTGACCTTCGACCAGGCGATGGACCCGGCCAGTGTCGCCCAGAACTTCTCTCTCCTCGATCAGGACGGCAGCCCAGTGCCGGGCAAGACGAGCTGGAACGAGCAGGGCGCGGTGATGACCTTCAAACCGGATGCCCTGCTGCGCCGAGCCGCCGATTACACCCTTACCCTGTCCGGAAAGGCTCAATCCAGCGGGGGCACCCCCCTGGGAAAGGATTATTCGGCCAAACTGACCACGGTGGCACCGATGGGCGTTGCCGGGGTGGACCTGGCCGCCGGGCAGCCGCTGCGTATCACCAATGGTTTCGCTTCACTGCATTTCTATTTCACCGCACCCCTGGCAAACACACGCAATTTGGAAAGATTCTTCTCTTTTGACCCGGCTGTAGATGTTTTCAACGCTAACGCCGGCTCCGAGGGAACGGACGTCTATCTTTCAGGCACGTTCGCAGCCAGCGCTGATTACACCCTTACCATCAGCGAAGATCTGGCGGACAACTGGGGCCAAAAACTCAAAGCTCCGTATGTTTTTAAGTTCAAGACCGGCGCGCTCCAGCCCAGCTTGAATATCAACATCCCCGACAGTTTTACCGGCAGTGTTTTCCTTACCCCCAACGATACCGCCCTGCCGGCTCAGGCAGCCAATGTAAAGAACCTGACGGTCAGATACGCCGGCCTGAGCCTGGAGGATTTCGTCACAGCCGCCAATATCGCCGCTTTCGACCGCCAACAGAAATTCCAGGGGCCGCAGCTCTCCAGTTTCAGCAAGACCATCGACCTGCCGCCGGATAAAAACGCTCCGGTAGAAATACCCATCACCCCGGATGGTAGCGGCCTGAAACCGGGGCTCTATTATTACGTTATTCAATCCCCCGACCTGCCGAAACCAACTCCGGCGCCAGCTTCATTGCTAATGGTGGTAAGTAATATCCAGTTGACACTGAAAGTCAGCGCAAACGAGGTCTTCGTGTGGGCCGTCAGCCTCGATTCGAACAAGCCTCTTTCCGGAGCAAAAATTAGCCTTTACCAGGACAACAAGGGCGCGCTGGCCAGTTTGGGAGAGGTGACGACGGATGGCAACGGCACCGCTAGCCTGTCGACCCCGACCCGCAGCGATCCGTACGCCCCGGTCTATGCAGTAAGCGGCAAACCGGGAGACCCCAATTTTTCGCTGAGCCTCTCCACCTGGAACAGCGGATTGGGGGCATGGGAATTTGGCCTTTCCACCACAACTTCGGGGAACCAGCCGTTTGTGTACCTGTATACCGATAGGCCAATTTACCGCCCTGGGCAGACGATTGACCTGCGCGCCGTGCTGCGCCAGGAGTACAACGGCCGCTATTCGCTCTCTAGCCTTAAGAAGCTCACAATCAGAATATTTGGGGATTACTCTCCGGCCAGCGGCGAGCAGCCCTTGCTGGCTAAGGTTCCCGTCAACTTGTCAGATTTCGGCGCCGGGAGCGCCAGCTACACTCTGCCCGCGGCTGCCCAACCCGGGTTCTACCATATGGAAGTCGAAGAGGTGACCGGGAGCTACCTGCCCTTCCAGGTGGCGGATTACCGCAAGCCGGAGATCGACCTGAGCGTGGCATTCAGCAAGGCCGAACAGAACGTGACCGAGGACATGACGGCAACCGTAAAAGCGCTGTATTTCTTCGGCGCGCCGGCGGATAACCTGAGCTTCAACTGGACCTTGACCAGCAGCCGCTCGTATTTCAATATCCCGGGGCTTTACCAGACGGGCACGTTCGATCCACAGAGTTTTGCCCCGCTGTTGTATTCGCTCGACCAGGGTATGGGAAAATTTGTCGCCAACGGCCAGGGCACGATTGGCACCGATGGGACGGCGATGATCAAAGTCCCGGCGGATATGCTGCAAAGTGTCTCTCCCGGCAACATCCAGCAGCTCCAACTGAACGTAGATCTGAACGGCCAGGGCGATTTCCCGGTCAGCGCCCACGCCCAAATGACCCTGCATCCAGCAAATTTCTACATCGGCGTCAAGCCGGAAGCGTGGAGCGGCCAGGCCAAGCAGGAAGCTGGCTTTTCGGTCCAGACCGTCGATTGGCAGGCTAAACCATACGGGAACCAGTCGTTGACTGCTGCATTCAAAAAGGCAACCTGGAAGGATAACCCGGATTGGACTCCAGCATCCAGCCTTCCGTTAATGCTGGTCGAGTACAGCGACGTAGGCAGCACGGATTTCCAGACCGACGCCCAGGGCCAGGCGCGTATTGCCTTCACCCCGCCCTCAGCCGGCACCTACCTGGTTGACGTGCGCGAAAAGTCGGCCCAGGGCCAGACGGCCCATACCCAGGTTTTATTTTGGGCCGGGGGAGAGGGCAGCACAACCTGGCCGGCGCTGCCGAACCAGCAGATTCCCCTGACTGCCGATGCAGATGAATATACCGCCGGGGCGAAAGCCAGGATCTTCATTCCAAACCCGTTGGGCGATGCTGCGCTGGCCCTGATCACCGTGGAGCGGGGAAAGGTAATGCGTTCGATCGTGACCACCGTTTCCGGGTCGAGTTATGCGCTCGACCTGCCGCTGAGCGCTGAAGACGCTCCGAACGTGTACGTTTCGGTGATCCTGTTGGGGAAAAATGCGAACCAGCAGCCCGATTTCCGGGTTGGCTACGTCGAGCTAAAAGTCAAGCCGGATGCTGAGATCCTCCAGGTGGACCTCACGCCCCAACCGGCTCAAGTTCAGCCGTCCGGTGACGTGAAATTCTCCATCCTGGTCAAAGACAGCCAGGGGAAGCCGGTCCAGGGTGAATTTTCGCTGAGTGTCGTGGATAAAGCCGTACTGGCGCTGGCGGACCCCAATGCGCCCGATATCCGTAAGGCTTTCTACGATCCGCAGCCCCTGGGCGTGTCCAGCAGCCTGTCATTAAGCGCATCCGGTAGGCGGCTGGCTGTTCAAGAGCCGGGAGGCCGCGGAGGCGGAGGTGGCGGACTGGCAGCGCCGCCTTCGGTACGCCAGAACTTCCAGGATACGGCTTACTGGAACGGCGATATCCTCACGGATGCCAACGGAGCAGCCGAAGTCTCGCTCAAGCTGCCGGATAACCTCACGACCTGGGTGGTGACCGTGCGCGGCCTGAGCCAGGATTCGCGCGTTGGCGAGGCGGTGAAGGAGGTTGTGGTCACGAAAGACTTGCTGATCCGCCCGTTGACCCCGCGTTTTTTGGTGGCCGGCGACCACGTCGAGCTGGCAGCCATGGTCAATAATAATACGGCCCAGGCGCTGAACGTGGACGTCTCGATCCAGGCCAGTGGCCTGGACCTGGATGATCCGGCACAGGCCAATCAGAAGGTGAACGTACAAGCAAACGGCCGTCAGCGCGTGAGCTGGTGGGTCAAGGTTCAGGATACAGCCAAGGCCGATTTGCTCTTCTCTGCCCGCGCCAACGATCTGCAGGATGCATCCCGGCCGGCGCTCGGATCGATCCCGGTGGAGGTTTACAGCTCGCCCCAGACCTACGGCACCAGCGGCATCCTTTCCGAGGCAGGCGAGCAGCTCGAGGTAGTCAGCATCCCGCGCTCCTTCACCCCCACCGGCGGCGAGCTGCGAGTAGAGGCCGCCCCGTCGCTGGCAGCGGCCATTTTGGATGGCTTGAAGGCGATGGACGCATTCCCCGGTGACTTTACGGAACCGGTGCTCTCGCGCCTGCTGCCCAACCTGGAAACGCTGCGCATCCTGCAGGACCTGGGGCTTAACCAGCCAAACCTTAAAGAACAGCTTCAAGCCGAAATTCAAACCGGGTTGCAATCCATCCTGGATATTCAAAATAAGGATGGAGGTTGGGGTTGGGCTTCTGGAGAGGACAGCGATACTTACCTGACGGCTTACGTGCTGTTCGGATTGGCGCGTGCCGTAAAGGCCGGCTTGTTCGTCGATGCCGGGGTAATTTCCAAGGCTCAGACCTACGTCCAGGCCGGGTTGATTGCGCCAGCCAAGGACAGCAAGGATTGGATGCTGGACCGCCTGTCTTTCGAAGTCTATGCGCTTCAAGTCTCTGGAAGCTCGGTCCAGGATGCCGGAGGCCTGTACGCCGTCTGGAATCGCCTTTCGCCATGGGCGAAAGCCCTGCTGGCCATGACGCTGGACGCCAAAAAAGCGGGAGATCCCCGCGCCAGGGAGATCCTTTCTGACCTTTCTACCCATGCCTTACGTTCTTCCAGCGGAGCATATTGGGAGACGAGCGCCGATAACGCCCAGGTGAATTACGCCTCGGCCAACTTTACAACTGCAGTGGTGCTGACTGCACTGGCTCACTTCGACCCGGCCTCACCTCTGCTTGCAGACGGCGTGCGAAACCTGGTGGCCCACCGGCGTTTCACCGGCGGCTGGGATTCGAGCTTCGAATCGGCGTGGATCTTACTGGCTCTTGCAGACACGCTGCAGGGCACCGGGGACCTGCAGGCCAGCTTTGCTTTTTCGGCGACCCTTAATGGTTCGCCTTTGCTCAATGGGCAGGCGGGAGGCGCCAACGCGCTGACCCCGGTTGAAGCCAGAGTTCCGCTCAGCTCTCTAAGCCCGGATGCGCCGAATGCTTTGAAGCTGACCCACGAGGCTGGGGATGGACGCCTGTATTACCGGGCCTTCCTGCAGGTGGACCGCCCGGTTGAAACGGCGCCGGCGCTTGACCAGGGCCTTTCCATTACACGGGCGTACTATGCCGCAGGGCAAGACTGCCGCAAGGTCGACTGCCAGCCGGTCAGCAGCGTGAGCCTTGCGGTAGCCAACCCGACTCTGCTCGTGCGGCTGACCGTTACCGTGCCCCATCCGATGTATTCGGTTGTAGTGGAGGACTTCATCCCCGCTGGCGCTGAGATCGTCGACCTGACTTTAAAGACCAGCCCCCAGCCGGTGACCCCCGATGTGCTCCCTATTTTCGATTCAAGCAATCCGTTCGGGAATGGCTGGGGCGGCTGGTTCTTCGGCTCGCCGACTCTGTACGACGACCACATCCGCTGGGTAGCCTCGACCCTGCCCGCCGGCACCTACCAGCTTACTTATCAGCTCACCCCGCTTCAGGCAGGCGAATTCCGCCTTCTACCCGCTCACGCCTACCAGTTCTATTTCCCAGATGTGCAAGGGACTTCGACAGGGGCTATCTTCAAAATAACACCGTAAGGCACCTTGTTAAAACAATAATTTGGCGCTGG
>DBMK01000120.1:4736-13364 GCA_002298885.1 Anaerolineaceae bacterium UBA700 | reverse complement strand
CAAAAATCTATAAAGTACTTAATATGGTCTGCCGGTCAGGTCGTGGGTGAGGGCGCCGGTGATCTGAACGGGGGAGATTTCACCGATGGGCAATTCGCCTTCGACGAGCACCAGGCCGTCGATTTCGGGGGCATCGCGATAGGAACGCCCAATGCTCAGGCCGTTATCGAATCCTTCCACCAGCACCGGAAGCGTCTTGCCGATAAACTTCTGGTTGCGCGCCAGCGAAATATCCTGCTGGAGCAGCATCAAGCGCTGCAAGCGTTCTTCCTTCACTTCCTGGGGCACCGGGTCGCCGAGCGGCTCGGAGGCTGTACCGGTTTCAAAGGAAAATGTGAAGGCCCCCACGTGGTCGAACTGGATCTCCTCGATGAAATCCAGCAGGGCCTGGAACTCCGTTTCGGTCTCGCCGGGATAGCCGACGATGAAAGTGGTGCGTAACGCCAGGCCGGGAAGGGCGCTGCGCATCTTTGCCAGGGTGCGGTGGACCCAATCCATGTTTGCCGGGCGGCGCATGCGTTTCAGCGTGTCCGGGTGGGCATGCTGGAGTGGCATATCCAGGTAGGGCAGGATGCGCGGGTTGGAGGCCATGACCTCGATCAGGTGATCGGTCACGTAGCCGGGAAAAGCGTACAGGATGCGGATCCATTCCAGGCCGGGGGCGGCAACCAGCATGGCTTCGAGCAAGGCCGCCAGGCCATCTTTGATGCCCAGGTCGTGTCCGTAGTCGGTTGTGTCTTGAGCGATCAGGTTGATTTCCTTGACACCCATCTCCTGCAGCGCAGCGGCTTCATGTAAGACCACTTCGGGTGAGCGGGAAACGGCGGTGCCTTTAATCAAAGGGATAGCGCAGAAGGCGCACGGCCTGCGGCAGCCATCCGCAATTTTCAGGTAGGCGCTGCCGCCTTGCACGGCGGCACGTAAGACACCGCGCTCGTCGGTGCCGACCGTGGCAGCGTCGGGGAGGTGATAAAGCGGGGCCGGGTCCTTGCGCCCGTTGCGAAGCTTCTGCACTACATCCACGATGTCCATCCAGCGGCGAGTGCCGAGGATGCCGTCGATGCCGCTCACCTGGTCCAGGACCCCCTGACGGTAGCGCTCGGTCAGACAGCCGGCGGCAATAAGGTATTGGCCGTTCTTTTTCTTCTTGGCCAGGTCTTTCAAGACCTGGATCGATTCTTCGCGGGCCGGTTTGATGAAGCCGCAGGTATTGACGATCAATAGACTGGCATGGTTGGGTTTTTCGACGGCGTCGTAACCAGCCTGCACGAGCAAAGCCGCCATCGATTCAGAATCGACCGTGTTTTTGGCGCATCCGAGGGAGGCCAGATAAAATGTTTTGGAGTTTGTTTTCATGGGACGTAAGGGGTAATGGTCGCCGTTGGCACGGTTGGGCTGGGGAGAGGGGTTGCTGTTGGCGGCAGCGTGCGGGTGGAAGTGGCCGTAAACATCGGCGTGGGCGTGACGACGCCGTCCTTGCTGAAAATCAAGGTCTTGACCTGTCCAACCAGCCCAAGGTTTCCCAAATCGACCTGGTTAAAAAAAACCTGTAAAGCAGCGGCGTTGCCGATCAAAAGTTCGATGCGTTTGGCACCGCTGAATGGATACGCATTTCCGGGCAAAGCCCGGCCATCGAAGGCGATTTTGCCATCGATGGTGACGCGCATGAAGGTGCTCATGCTGGGGATGATGGCCAGTTGGAGGGGGCCGGTTCCGCCCGGCGCCAGGGTGATGGTTGCACCGGGTGTGGCTGTATCACCGCCCGATTGGCCGCCGGACTGGCTGCCGGCTGAATCGGGATTACGGGTGGCGAGGTTCGGCTGCAGGGTGGCGGTAGGTGATACCAGCGCCACCGGAGTGCCGGTCTGCAGCAGCATCTCGGCGATCGAAGGCGGAGTGGCAGCTTCCTGTTGGGTTTGCAAGGCATTCACCTGCGAGGCAGTGTAGATGGCAAAAATAAATAGGGCTAGAATCAACCCGCTGCCGATCAGCAAGTCCGGGGTGAGCAACCGCCGCCAACCTGGAGCCACCTTTGCCGGGCGATGCTTTGGAGTGGTGCGCCTGTCAACAGGCCGGGTGACGACCGTCTCGACGCGCCGGGTTTGCAGGGCTTCGGCAAATTTAAGCAGCATTGCATCGGCATCCAATTCCAGAAAGCTGGCGTAATTATTGAGCATGCCGCGCCCCTGGACTGGCGACGGGAGGTCTTCGAAGCGGCCTTCTTCCAGGGCCTGGAGGTAGCGCTGGCGCATGTGGGTGTGGCGCTCGACGTCGGCCAGCGAAAGGCTCAGGTGCTCACGCTGCTGGCGCAGTTCCGTCCCAATCTGAGCCAGGATCTCGGCAGAACTGGGGGGAACTTTTTTCTCCTCATAGAAAGCAGGTTCCGGCTCGGGCGCGTCCATGACTTCGGCATAGGCGTTATCGACCTCAGCGGTTTCGGGCTCAACGGTTGGGATTTTTATCTCATCCGCTTCCGGTTCCGCCAGTTCGACGACGGGGAGTTCCTGTTCTTGCGGCGAGGGAGGGGGAGGCGGAGCGGCCGTTTTTTTCGATTTTCCACCCCAATTATCGAGCAGAGGCTGCAGCGGCAGGCCGAGGTAATCGGCGTACATGCGCAGGAAGCCCTTGCCCTGGACGTCGGATGGCAGGACGCTGTATTCGTCGCATTCCAGTGCCTCGAGGTAACGCGGGCGAATGTGCAGGACCAGGGAGACCTGGTCGAGGGTCTCTCTGCGCTCCAGCCTGGCTTTTAGCAGCTTTTCGCCGTTAGTCTCTGCCATGGGTTAATCATACCGTAGAATATTAATAAAGTGGAGCTGAAGGAATTATTAGAGGTGTTTCAGGCTGCTTCGCAGCCCGAAACACCTCTAATAATTCCTTTTCAACAACTAAGGTTAGCTAGGCTTCGGCTTTGGTTTCGGCGGGCGCGGGTGGTTCGGCGGCGGGCGCAGCGGGCTGAGCAGCGGCAGCAGGCGCGGGAGCTGGGGCGGGGGCCGCGGGGGCTTCACCTTCGCGGTAAACCACCACTTTGATCTCGGGGACCAGGTCAACCGTCAGGCGGACGCGGGCCTTATGCTCACCCAGGGTGCGGATCGGTTCGACCTCGACCTGGTGGCGATCGATCTTGGTGCCCAGTTTCTGGTTCAAGGCGTCGGTGATCTGTTGAGACGTGATTGAGCCGTATAACTTTCCGGTTTCACCGGCGCGGCTGGAGAAGTTGAAGACCTGCCCGGCAATTTGTTGGGCTACGGCGCCCAGCTCGTTGTTCAAAATGGCGCGGCGGGCAGTCGCTTTGGTGCGGATGTGGTCCACCTGCTTGAGGGCGCCCTGGGTAGCCAGGACAGCCAGGCCCTGGGGGAGCAGGAAGTTACGGCCGAAGCCATCAGCAACGCGCTTTACGTCACCGGCGTGGCCGAGCTTGTAAACATCTTTGAGTAAAAGTACTTTCATTTCTCGTCAAGCCCTTTCAAAAGTTTTTTGCTCGTGGGATTTGGAGCGAAGGGTACAACGCTCTGAGCCGTAGGATTTTACCAGAGAGGGGAGAAATTGACAAGTTCATAGACCTTTGTCCGCTCGATTAAGAGCATGTTCAGTTCTCAATCCCGCGGGGGATACGGTATACTTAGCCCGTTAAATTGCACGAACGGCAGAGAAAATGCTCGACCGGATTGCTTTTGGTCATATCGAAGAGGATGGCTATGAGCCTGGAAAAAGAGAAAAAGCGCTGGGAAGAAGAAACCCTGAAGCCAATAATTGACCGCTTCCCCGAACGGAAAAAAGAATTCAAGACCTTGTCCGGGATCCGCATGCCGCGGGTTGCTCTACCGGAGGATGGCCATTACGGCGAAGAGCTGGGATTCCCGGGCGAATACCCTTTCACGCGCGGCATCCAGCCGACGATGTACCGCGGCCGGCTGTGGACCATGCGCCAGTACGCCGGTTTTGCTTCCGCCGAGGAATCCAACCAGCGCTACCGCTACCTGCTCGACCAGGGCCAGACTGGCCTATCCGTGGCGTTCGACCTGCCGACGCAGATCGGGTACGATGCCGACGATCCCCTGGCGGCCGGCGAGGTGGGGAAGGTGGGCGTTTCGGTATCTTCAATGCAGGATATGGAAACGCTGTTCCAAAACATCCCGCTGGATAAAGTCTCGACCAGCATGACGATCAATGCACCAGCGGCCATTCTGCTGGCCATGTACATCGCGGTGGCCAAGAAACAGGGCGCCCCGGAACGCAAGCTGAGGGGCACAATCCAAAACGACGTGTTGAAGGAATACGTGGCGCGTGGCACATATATCTTCCCGCCCAAGCCCTCGATGCGCTTGATTACGGATATTTTCACTTACTGCAAGGACCACGTGCCAAACTGGAACACGATCAGCATTTCGGGATACCACATCCGCGAGGCGGGCTCGACGGCGGTGCAAGAGGTGGCCTTCACCCTGGCAGATGCAATCGCCTACGTGCAAGCAGCCATCGATTCGGGTTTGGACGTGGACGAATTCGCACCCCAGCTTTCCTTCTTTTTCAACGCCCACAATAATTTTCTGGAGGAAGTGGCTAAGTTCAGGGCCGCCCGGCGGCTATGGGCGCAGGTGATGCGCGACCGGTTCAAGGCGAAGGACCCGCGCTCGTGGATGCTGCGCTTCCATACACAAACGGCAGGTTCGACCTTGACGGCGCAGCAGCCAGAGAACAATGTTGTGCGTGTAGCCATTCAGGCCCTGGCTGCGGTTATGGGCGGGACGCAGTCCTTGCACACCAATAGCATGGACGAGGCATTATGGCTGCCTACCGAGAAATCGGTGCGAGTGGCACTGAAGACCCAACAGATTATCGGCTACGAATCCGGCATCGCCGACACGATCGATCCGCTGGCGGGATCCTACGCCATCGAGTACCTCACGGACGAGATCTGCCGCCAGGCGGGCGAATATATTGCAAAGATCGACCATATGGGGGGCGCACTGGCAGCCATCGAGAGTGGGTACATGCAGAACGAGATCCAGGAAGCAGCCTACAATTACCAGCGGGCGATAGAAGAGAAAGAGCAGGTGGTGGTCGGGGTAAACGCCTTTCAGGTAGAGGAACATTTGGAACTGGAGCGCCTGGCGGTGGACCCGCGCATCGAGCAGGGCCAGCGGGCAAAACTGGCGCAGATGCGCGCCAGCCGCGACGGCGAACGGGTGAACGAGCTGCTTTTCCACCTGGAAAGAGCGGCGCGAGGCAGCGATAACCTGATGCCGCTCTTTATCACCTGCGTTGAAAGCGGACTCACCTTGGGCGAGATTTGCGGCGTACTGCGCAAAGTATGGGGCGAATATCAAGCGGCTGCGTGGGGGTAGCGCAATGCGTCCTGCGGAAAATGGCAGGTTTTAAGAAATGGGTTAATGCGGAGGGACCTTGGCCAAGATCAAAAAAGTCAACCATGTGGCAATCGCCGTCGGCGACCTGGAAGGGGCATTGGGTTTCTGGCGCGATATGTTAGGATTAACCGTCGAGCACATCGAAGAAGTGTCGAGCCAAAAGGCGGTCGTTGCCTTCCTGCCGGTCGGCGAGAGCGAGATTGAGCTGGTGAGGCCGACTGCGGAGGACACCGGCGTGGCGAAATTCCTGGCAGAGCGCGGCGGAGGCATGCACCACCTGTGTTTCGAGGTGGATAATATTGGCGAGATGTTGGCGGAGCTCAAGGCGAAAGGTGTGAGGTTGATCAACGAAACGGCTTTGGAGCTGCCAGGGCGTAAAATGGTTTTTATCCATCCGAAGAGTTCTGGGGGCGTGTTGGTGGAGCTGTACGAAATAATAAAATAACGCTTGTTGTAACCTAATTTTGACCTAACCCCCCGGTCCCCTTCCAGTATGATTTTTAACAAATAAATACCGTAACCTTATCTTTCGTACATGCGTGCGCCACCTGGGCTAAAGCCACCAGGCTATGAGAACCCAAGCCCGCCAAGGCGGGCTGGATCACGGCGCGACCTATAAGTCGGCCTTGGCCGACTTGGATTTTTGGACAGCCTGGGGTTTCAACCCCAGGCTTCTCAGTTGGATAAACCGTGGAAGTTACGTTACTATTTTGTTAAAGTTCATATGGGAAGGGGGAGAGCGTAAATGAAGATTCGAGCAACTTGCGGCATTTCTCGCCGAATGTTGCTCGAATCTTCATCTTTTGCGCTTAAAAATCTCTGTGGAAATTTTAATTTCTCATTGGTATAATTACCAGTCATGGATTTATCGGTATTTGTAGAAAGTTTGCTCTACTTTCTAATGGTTTTACTAAAACATTTGTGCTATAATCGGGACGAGTCCCGTTCTTGGAGAGTTAGCCATGTCACAGAATTTGATCCGGGTGGTTGGCGCACGCGAACATAATCTTAAAAATATCACCGTCGAGATCCCTCGCGATAAATTAGTGGTTATTACCGGTCTATCGGGTTCGGGAAAAAGCTCCCTGGCGTTCGACACGATCTTTGCCGAGGGCCAGCGGCGGTACGTCGAATCGCTTTCGGCGTACGCCCGCCAGTTCTTAGGCCAGATGGACAAACCGGACGTGGATTACATCGAAGGCCTGTCGCCGGCTGTTTCCATTGACCAGAAGGCCACATCGCACAACCCGCGCTCCACGGTGGGCACGGTGACCGAGGTTTACGATTACCTGCGCCTGCTCTTTGCCCGCGTGGGCGTTCCCCATTGCCCTGTTTGTGGACGCGAGGTGACCAAGCAGTCCGCCGAAGAAATCGTGGACGCCCTGGAAAGACTGCCCGATGGGACGCGCCTGGTGGTGCTGGCGCCGATCGTGCGGGCGCGCAAAGGCACCTACCAGGCTGTGCTGGAGGAGATCCGCAAGGCCGGGTTCGTGCGCGTGCGGGTGGACGCAAAGATTTATAACCTGGACGACGAAAAAGAGATCCAGCTCGAAAAATACAAGATCCATACGATTGAGGCAGTAGTCGACCGCCTGGTGATCAGCAAGAGCGAGGACCCTGATGAGGCGAAGGCCTTCCGCTCGCGGCTCACCGATTCGGTCGAGACGGCCCTGAAGGTGGGCGAAGGGTACGTAACGGCCCAGAACCTATCGGTGGAGCCGCCGGTCGACCTGCAGTATTCCGAGCACCTGGCGTGCCCGGAGCATGGGGTGAGCCTGACCGAGATCGAGCCGCGCACGTTTTCGTTCAACACGCCGCACGGCGCCTGCCCGGACTGCCAGGGGTTGGGCAGCAAGCAGGAAATCGATCCGGACCTGCTCGTCCCCGACCCAGACCGCTCGTTGACCGAAGGCGCAATCGTTGCTATGGAATGGAATTCCGGTCGCGAACAGGGCGGGTATTACTGGCAACACCTCGAAGCGGTTGCACAGCATTACCACATCGACCTCAACGCGCCGGTGCGCACGATACCGCAGGAAAAGCTGAACCTGGTGTTATACGGCACCGGCGGGCAAGAAGTAACGGTCGAAATCCGCGGCCGCGAGCGGGCATCGACGTTTTCGGCGGCGTTCGAAGGAGTGATCCCCAACCTGGAGCGCCGCTACCGCGAAACCAACTCGGAATACATCCGCAACAAGATCACCGAATACATGAGCGACCGTCCCTGCCCCACCTGCGGGGGCAAACGGCTGCGCCCGGAGGCTCTGGCGGTAACGATCGATGGTAGGAACATCGTCGAGGTGACGGCGTGGCCGGTTAACCAGACGCTAGAATGGGCCAGGTGCTTGTTCGGTCCAGACTCACCCTTATCCGCCCGCAACAAGTCGATTTCGGAGCGGATTTTCAAGGAGATTATCGACCGATTAGGGTTCCTGGTGAACGTCGGGTTGGATTACCTGACTCTCAGCCGCTCCGCTGGCTCGCTTTCCGGCGGGGAAGCGCAGCGCATCCGCCTGGCGACTCAGGTGGGCTCGCGGCTGATGGGAGTGCTGTATGTGCTCGACGAGCCGTCGATCGGGCTGCACCCGCGGGACAACACCCGCCTGTTGAACACGTTAAAGGGCCTGCGCGACATTGGGAATACGGTCCTGGTAGTCGAGCACGACGAGGAGACGATTCGCACCGCGGATTGGGTAGTGGACCTGGGACCCGGGGCCGGCGAGCACGGCGGCAAGCTGGTCGCCGAAGGCACGGTCGAAGATATCCTGGGCAATCCAAATTCCCTGACCGGCGCTTATCTTTCGCGCCGTCTGCAGGTGCCGATCCCCGAGCACCGCCGGCTGGGAAACGGCAAGCACCTGCGGGTGGTGGGGGCGACTGCCAACAATCTAAAGAATTTGAGCGTAGATATTCCGCTCGGGAAGCTGGTATGCATCACGGGCGTGTCCGGCTCGGGCAAGTCGACGCTGATGGTGGATATCCTTTACAGGGCGCTGGCGCGCGAGCTGCACGGCGCTCATACTTCTCCAGGATCGCACGACCATATCGAAGGTCTTGAGTACATCGACAAAATCATCAATATCGACCAATCGCCGATCGGACGCACGCCGCGCTCGAACCCGGGGACGTATACCGGGATGTTCGACGAAATCCGCAGCCTGTTTGCCGAGCTGCCCGAAAGCAAGATGCGCGGCTACAAGGCCGGACGTTTTTCGTTCAACGTGCACGGCGGGCGCTGCGAAGCCTGCCAGGGCCAGGG
>DBMK01000120.1:0-4731 GCA_002298885.1 Anaerolineaceae bacterium UBA700 | reverse complement strand
CGCTTCAACCGCGAGACGCTGCAGGTGCATTTTAAAGGGAAATCCATCGCCGATCTGCTGGATACGACGGTCGAAGAAGGCATCGATCTGTTCGATGCGTTTCCGGGGATCGTTTCAAAACTCAAGCTGCTCAACGAAGTTGGCCTGGGATACATCAAGATCGGGCAGCCGGGTCCAACCCTCTCCGGCGGCGAGGCGCAGCGGGTAAAACTGGCGCGCGAGCTGTCGCGCCGGGCAACCGGCAAGACGATCTACGTGCTGGATGAGCCATCCGTAGGCCTGCACGCTGCGGACGTGCACAAGCTGATCGAAGTGCTGCAAAAACTGGTCGAGGCGGGGAATTCAGTCTTGATTATTGAGCATAACCTGGATATTATCAAGGTAGCGGACTATATCATTGATCTAGGCCCTGAAGGTGGCGATCGCGGTGGGGAGCTGGTTGCTGCCGGTACACCGGAAGAAGTGTGCAAAGTGATCCCTTCATACACAGGCCAATTCCTGAAGAGCTATTTACAGGAAAACCACACAGGGGTCGTTCTCGCAGAATCCGCAAGCATCAGGTAAATAGAGTCTTTTAATCATTGGGGGGAGTGGCCTAAAAACCCACTTTCCCCAATTATTGAAAGATACGGTAGAATTATTTACTACCGCAGGCGCCCACGCGCCGACATTGCTGCCGGGAGGGAATTTGCTGGCGGCCTGGAATCTCTACGAATTGAAAAGGGTCTCTAGATGAAAAATTCACCACAAAGTGTTATTGAAAGCTATAAACGGCGCCAGAGAATCATGCCATGGGTCATCGGCATTCTGGCCATTCTGCTGGTGGCAGCCGGGGTGGTCATCCTGGTGCTGTCACTCGGCCAGGGCGGATCGCTCATACCGCCGCCGGCCACGGCCACACCGACGGTTACCAATACCGCCAGTGTCACACCAACCGTTCCCTCGGCAACACCAACTGCAACGGCGACATTGACACTCTCGCCGACCGCTACCGTGACGGTGACCCCACTCGGCCCATTTGAATACACCGTCCAGGAGAAGGATACGTGCTGGGACCTGGCCATCAAATATAAGGTCGATCTTCCCGCGCTGTTGGCCTTGAATAATTTCGCCGTCGGCACCTGCCCGATCACCCCGGGCCAGAAGATCATGATCCCGGCGCCGGGCCAGACGCTGCCGACCGCCACGCCGCAAGACGTGTCGAAGCTGCCGGCTGGAACGATCATCGAAGTGACTCTCCAGTTGGGAGATTCGCTGCGGGCGATTGCTTTGAACTACCACAGTACCCAGGATGCGATCCTCAAGATTAATCCAACCATCACGGACGCGAATAAACTCGTCGCCGGGCAGAAGATCAAGGTGCCGGTGAATATTGCCACGCCGGTCCCAACCCTCGGTCCGACCAGCACGAAGGCGCCCGGCACGGTTACCCCCGCGCCGCCAACGGCCGCTGCCAGCGCCACCAAGACGCCATAAAAATACGAAGGTTTTAAGCGCAAGAGGTGTCTTTCGGGTAAGATGATCGCCCGAAAGACACCTCTTAATTTAAAATAAAATGGGTTAAGATTGGGTTTGGCGGTGTTTAGCATAGAATGGATCAATTCTTCCAGGCAGCCAACGTGTTTACAGGCTTATTTCTGAGCAATTTCCTTGAAACCGTGCCGTTCCTGTTGATGGGCGCGCTGGCTTCAGGGTTGGTGGAGGTCTTCGTCGACCGGGCGGAGCTGGAGAAATGGCTGCCGCAGCGCGTTCTTCCCGGCGTGTTGGCGGGCAGCCTGTTGGGATTGTTCCTGCCGGTAGGCCAGGGCGGGTCGGTTCTGCTTGCCCGGCGCCTGCTGCGGAAAGGTGTTCCGTTCCCGATGGGGATGGCCTTCCTGATGGCTGCACCGGCGCTCAACCCAATTTCGATTGCCAGCGCTTACGCAGCTTTTGGCAGCGGGTCCATCTTCTGGGGAAGAGCCGCGATCACTTTTATTGTGGCGACTGGAGTCGGCCTGCTTTTTTCGCTTCAGCATGAGCCTGGCAATTCTTTGAAAATTGATCCAGGCCTTCCTTTGGACGTTGATCCGGACCGGGATAGCAAAATGAGCGCCGGAGAAACCCGGAAAGACCGATTTAAACGAGCCGTCCTGATAACGGCGGACGAATTTCTGGAAATGGGGCCTTACCTGGTGATCGGCGCCGCATTGGCGGCGCTGGTCCAGTTGCTGGTACCCCAGTCCTGGCTCCTGGGAATCGGGCGAGGGACAACCTTGCCGGTGATCCTGTTTGCCATCCTGGCAGGCTTGCGCTCGCTGAGCCCCACCGTGGATGCATTTGCTGCCCTGGCATACACCGGATCGTTCACCGGCGGCTCCATCCTGGCCTTCCTGGTGCTGGGCCCGATGTTCAATCTCAAAACAGGCCTGATGTGCCTGCCGGTACTTCGCCGCAAGACAATCATCTACCTGGGATTGTTCGGCCTGGCGTTGACTTCCCTGGCCTGCGCCGGGTGGGACCTGTTGTCCATCCGGTGAATGGAATAGCGAATGACTGAGAGAGCCTTGCGTACATTTCAAGCGCTGACCCTGGTAGGAGTGGGCTTTTTCTTGCTGGATAAGATTTTGAGCGGAGATGCTTTCTTTTACATCAACCAGCGTTCGATCTGGGGCGAAATCCTGGCGGCGTTGGGCTTGATCTTCCTGGCGCAGTGGGTGTTCCAATCCAGGCCGGCGAGCCAGGCACAATCAGAGGTTGAAATGCGTCCGATCGGTTTCAAAGCCCGGCAGTTGTTGTGGCTGGGTATCCCGATCCTTCTGGGCCTGGTCTTTCCGCCAGCTCCAGCGGGGGCGGCCCTGGTACGAACGCGTGGGGTCAATTTGACAGCCCCGTTGAACGCTTCAGCCACGGCAGCCAGCGCGGCATTGGACGTGCCGGAGGCCCAGCGGACAGTGCTGGATTGGATCAGGGTTTACGCCACAACCTCGGACCCCGGCGCATTTGACGGCGCGGCGGTGGACGTGACCGGATTTGTGTTTCATGATGTGCGACTGGCCCAAGACCAATTCATCCTCGTGCGATTGGCCGTAACTTGCTGCGCGGCGGACCCGGCGACGGCGGGCATGGTGGTGACCTGGCCAAAATCTGCCGGCCTGGCGGAGGATAGCTGGGTGCGCATCAACGGTGAGTTAAAATCTGTTTCTTTGGATGACCAGATTGTCCCCGGCGTTATCGCGAGCAGTGTGGAACCGCTTGAAGCGCCGCTGCAACCCTACCTTTACCCATGAAAATCGACCGATTCGACCGGATTGCGCTGTTGTTTCTCTTCAGCGCGGGGCTGCTCCTGGGCGCCGCATCGCTGGGGGGGCGATTGGCGTTAAGAGATCCCACCCTGGCTAGCGGCGGAACCGAAGTGGGTGAACGCGGGCCGATCGGGCTGACTTTCGACCAGCGCATGAATTCCCCGACGGTGCAGTCGCGGTGGCGAATCACCCCGGAAGTGCCCGGCCGGTTCGAATGGCAGGGGAATACGCTCTGGTTTTTTCCGGGGCAGCCGCTCGACGCAGGTAGTGAACTCACAATATTGCTGGAGGCCGGTGCGCAGAGCACGGACGGGCGCACAGTGCAAAAGGATTTGAACTGGAGCCTTCACGTTCGCCAACCGGAGGTGGTGTATCTATCTCCGGCAGGTGATACGGCCAACTTGTGGGTGCATTCTGCCCAGGGCGGCTCTCCGGAACAATTGACCCGCCTGGGAAATGTTTACGATTTCGGCGTTTCATGGGCCGGCGACCAAATCGCGTACTCGGCGAAGAACGCCCAAGGGGGATACGACCTGTGGAGCATCGGCCGGAACGGAAGGGATGAACGCAAGCTGGTGGACTGCGGGGCTGCCTGGTGCACCGGTCCGGCCTGGTCGGCGGACGGCAGACGGATTGCGTATAGCCGAATAGATCCTGCGAATGGAAAAGGATCGCCAGCGACACAAACGTCGGGCAGCGGGAGCAACCCGGCCAACATATCAGGCAAAGAGGCGCGCATCTGGACGCTGACCATGGCAGGCGGTCAAACCGCGCCGTTATACAGCGACCCGCAGGTCGGGGGGATGGGCCCAAGCTGGTCGCCAGACGGGAGCAGGCTGGCTTTCTTCGATCCAATCGCCGGCGGGATCCGGGTTTTGGACCTCAAGACTTCGCTGGATACGGTTCTGCCGACCAAAACCGGCGTGGTTGGCTCGTGGGCGCCGGATGGGTCGTACCTCCTTTATAACGACCTGGATTCGTCGGATCTACCTTCGTTTGGATGGTCGTTTCGAGCCGAAATTCCTGCCTTTACGATAACGGCGTTGTTTGCCCACGGCCCATCTGGGGCAGATTATGCTGTGCCGATGCTCTCACCGGACGGAAAATGGGTGGCCGAAGGTATTCGCCTGCTGGAAGGCAGCCCGGTCAGGCAGTTATGGCTATTGAGCCAGGATGGCGCGCAGACGAAAGTGGTCGGCGACGACCCATTGGTTACCCACGGGGCATACAGTTGGAGCCCGGATGGCGGGATGCTTGTCTTTCAGCGCCTGACCCTGGGATCATCGGCGGCAAAGCCGCAGGTTGTGACCTGGGACCTGAAAAGCGGAAAAGAGAACGTCGTCGCCGACAACGCCACTCATCCTGAGTGGATTCCATAAAGTGAGCAGGACCTCTCCCCCGGCCCCTCCCCTGAAGGGGAGGGGAGAAAGAAATTTTCAGGAGTTTTTGG
>DBMK01000175.1:289-11052 GCA_002298885.1 Anaerolineaceae bacterium UBA700 | reverse complement strand
CCCCGTGGATCGCGAAGCATGCCCGTGGCAGAGGGGGTTGGGGGTGAGGTCAGCGCCGGGTTATTTCAAAGGCCAAAAACCGTATATATTACACCCACACCGCAACGCAGTTGCGGCCTTTGTCTTTCGCGGCGTAGAGGGCCATGTCGGCGGCTTTGAGCACCTCGTCGGCGGTGGTGCCGGGCTGGTAGAAGACCAGGCCGATCGAGACGGTGGCGCGGATCTCTTTGCCTTCGTAGTTCAGGACCATGGCCTCGATGGTGGCGCGGAGCTGCTCGGCGCGGGGCACCGAAGCCTCCAGCGGCATGCCGGGCATCACCAGCAGGAACTCCTCGCCGCCGTAGCGGCAGACGATGTCGCTCGAGCGGGCGTGGTTGCGCAGCACCTTCCCCATCTGCTCCAAAAAGCGGTCGCCAGCCAGGTGCCCGTAGAGGTCGTTAACGTACTTGAAGTGGTCGATATCCAGCATGATGATGCTCACCGGGTATTCCTCGCGCTCGGCCCGGGCCAGCTCGCGTTCCATCGTTTCGGCCAGGTATAGACGGTTGTACAGCCCGGTGAGGGGGTCGCGGATGGACTGCTCGCGCAGCTTGCCCTGCAGAACCTGGTTCTCGGCCAACTGCACCGTCAGCAGGTCGTTCGCCTGGGTGAGGGCCGACTGAGCCTGCTTGTGCTGGGTGATGTCGCGCAGCACGATCAGGCGCCCGGATCTCCTCCCCTGGTGGTCGAACAGGGGCGTGACCACCATCTCGGCGAAAACGGCGTCCGCCTCGCCCAGGGCCAGCTCCACCCGGCTCTCCTGGGTGGGAGAAAGATCGCCCGCCATCTTCTCCCAGGCCGTCACCACCTCCTCCACTTGCTTGCCGAGGACGAGGCCCGTGGCGCCGCCGAGCAGTTTCTGCGCCGCCGGGTTGATGTCCACCACCTTGTCCATCGCGTCCAGCACCAGAATGCCGTCGTTCATTTTGTCTACCAGGGTGTCGCGGGCAATGGGCACCAGGTCGAACAGGCGGAAGCGGAAAATGGCCACCGCCACCACCATCCAGGCCAGAGAGAAGCTGATCGGGATGAGGTCCAGGCCGGGCACCGGGTTGAGGCCGGTGTAATACATAATGCTGCCGATCCAGGGGAACACCGAGGCGCTGAGGAGCAAAATGGATTGGGAGAGGTAAGGACCGCGCTTGCGCAGGACGGTGCGCGCCAGCATGAGTGTGACGCCGAAAAACACCAGGTAGACAAAAAAGGAGGAGATGTAGAACCAGGGGCCGTGGCCGTAGATGAGCAGGTTGGTCCCCGGCAGCCCCGGCGTAAAGCCGGTCCACACCAGGTGGTGCAGCTCGTTGGTCGCCGCCAGCAGGATGGTGACCACCGGGATAACCCACAGCCAGCGCAGCCGGTAGCGCTCAATCCAATCCTGGCGGCCGGTGAAGGAGAGGGTGAAGAACAGGATCAGCGGCACCGACCCGTAACTGCCGAAATATTCGGCCTTGGCCCAGAAAACCTTGACGGCGGAATCCACCGAGCCCGCCTCAAGCCCCGACGCCAGGCTCCACTCGGTGACGGCCCACATCAAAACGAGCAGATACCACCCACCCGGCGTGGAGCGCCGCCGCCAGGCAAGGTAACCCACCCCGGCGGTAATTCCAGCCGTCAGGAGGAGGATCAGGGAATAGGGGGTGAGGAGGAAATTAATTTTTTCTCTCCTTCAACTGTCGCTCCAACTCCTCCCGCACCACCTGGGGGTTGGCCTGGCCGGCGGCGAGGCGCATCACCTGGCCGAAGAACCAGTTGGCGAGGGTTTCCTTGCCCGCCAGGTAATTCTTCAACTCCTGCGGGTTGGCCTCCAGAGTCCGGCGCACCAGCCCGGCGATCAGGCCGCTGTCGGAAATCTGCTGCAGGCCGCGCCCCCGGGAAATGGCGGCGGCGGTCTGACCGCTCTCCAGCATTTCGGCCAGCACGGTTTTGGCCGTGCCCAGGTTGATCTCGCCCCGCCCGGCCATGCCCACCAGCTCGGCCAGCATCGACGGGGTGACTTTGAGCTCCTCAAAAGCCTTGCCGCTCTGGTTGAGCCAGGCGCCGATCTCGCCCAGGATCCAATTGGCGAACGTGGCCGGGGGAACGTCCGGGGCGGCGCGCACGCATTGCTCGAAATAATCGGCAACCTGGCGGTCCTCCACCAGCAGGTTGGCGTGGTAAGCCGAAAGCCCGTACTGGCTGCGCAGGCGCAGCGAACGGGCGCGCGGCAGCTCCGGCAGGCCGGCCCGCACCCGCTCGATCCATTCCGGCTCCACCACCAGCGGCGGCAGGTCGGGCTCGGGGAAATAGCGGTAATCGTGGGCGTCCTCTTTGCTGCGCTGGCTGAAGGTCTCCCCGGTGGCCTCGTTCCAGCCAACTGTCTCCTGGACCACCGCCTCGCCGCGCTCGAGCACGGCCGTCTGCCGGGCGACCTCGAAGCTGATGGCCTTCTCCATGATCTTGAAGCTGTTGAGGTTCTTGATCTCGGTGCGCGTGCCCAGCTCGACGCTGCCCGCCGGGCGCAGCGAGATGTTGGCCTCGAATCGGATGACGCCCTTCTCCATATCGCCGGAATTGACCCCCAGCTCGCGCAGGATGGCGCGCAGTTGGGTGGCGTAGGCGCGCACTTCCTCGACGCCGTGCATGTCCGGCTCGGAGACGATCTCCAGCAGGGGCACGCCGGCCCGGTTGAGGTCCACCAGCGAATAGGATTCACCGTCGCGGCTGACGTGGGTCAGCTTGCCGGTGTCCTCCTCCAGATGCACCCGGCGGATGCGGATGGTGCGCTCGCCCTGCGAAGTCTGGATGACCAGCCGCCCGTTGACCGCCAGCGGGTATTCGTACTGTGAGATCTGGTAGCCCTTGGGCAGGTCGGGATAGAAATAATTCTTGCGGGCAAACAGGCTGGTCGGGGCGATCTGGCACTCCAGGGCCAGGGCCACGCGCAGGGCGTATTCCACCGCCTGCCGGTTGACCACCGGCAGCACCCCAGGCATGCCGGCGCACACCGGGCACACGGCCGCGTTGGGCCGGGCGCGGGTCGAATCCACCACCGCGCAGGAACAGAACATTTTGGATTGGGTGGCCAGCTCGGCATGGACTTCAAGGCCGATAACGGTTTCGTACAGCATTAATCCCTCATTATTTTGTGTGTGTTCCTGGCGGCGGGCCGCCAGGAACACACACAAAGTTCATTATCTATATCTATTATAAGGATTCTACCTGTTTTTGGCGCGGAATAGGCGGAATCAATGTAAAATACTTTTATACCTTTTTTGTTCACGCAAGGAGGACCTTATGTTCCACACCATCATCATCGTTGGAAACGTCGGCAGAGACCCCGAGATGCGCTATACCCCCACCGGGCAGGCCGCCACCAGTTTCTCAGTCGCCACCAGCCGCAACTACACCGGCCAGAACGGCCAGCAGGTCAAGGAAACCATCTGGTTCCGCGTGACGGCCTGGGGCAAGCTGGCTGAAACCTGCTCGCAGTACCTTAAGAAAGGCAACAAGGTGTTGGTGGAAGGCCGGCTCTCGCCCGATCTCGCCTCCGGCGGCCCCAAGACCTTCACGCGACAGGATGGAACGACCGGCGCCTCTTACGACGTAACCGCCAACACGGTGCGCTTCCTCACCCCCAAGGCTGAAGGCGGCGCGCCTGGCGTTGAAGATGCCGCGGCTGGCGCCGAAGTTGCCGGAGACGCAGATATTCCCTTCTAGGAGGGAAGTATGAGCAACCAGCCTCCTTATCCGCCGGAATTCATCCTGCCCCCGGACCTCGAAGCCGCCTACACCAACCTGGCGCGCATCATGCACACCCCGGCGGAATTGATCTTCGATTTCGGCGCCCTGCTGCCCGGCGAGCCCGGGCCCAAAGTGGTGGCGCGCCTGGTCATGTCGCCGGTGGCGGCCAAGCTATTCCTGCGCGCCCTGACCGAGAACCTGAACCGCTACGAAACGGCCTTCGGCGAGATCCACCTGCCCGGCGACCCCAACCTGGCCAACGACCTGTTCCGCACCATCCAACCGCCGCCCGGCCCGCCGAAAGCATAGTTTAGGGACTTTTTTCATTCAAAATGCGCCGCTGGCGCATTTTGAATGAAAAAACCCGATCTTGAAACCTGGAAAATTTGATGGAAAACTTATCCCTTTTGGGCGAGAAAGTCCACCAGGCTTTCGAAGCCCGCACCCAAACGCGCGACCAGGCCCTGGCGCAGGCCCGCCAGCTCACCCGCCACTGCGCCAATGCCATCCGCGCCATCCACCGCAGCGAGAAAGACCTGGCCGCCCAGCACCTGGAGGCGGCCCGTGCCATCGTCGAGAGCCTCAAGGCCGACCTGAGGGATTTCCCCGAGCTGTTTTACGCCGGCTACACCCAGGACGCCATCAAGGAATACGCCGAGGCCTCGATCACCTGCGCCCTGGTGCAGAACCAGGAGATGCCCATGCCCGAGGACCTGGGGGTGGAGTACGCCACCTACCTGAACGGGCTGGCCGAATCGGTCGGCGAGCTGCGGCGGCGTTGCCTGGATATCCTGCGCCACGGTTATTCCGAAGAAGCCGAGCGCCTGATGAGCTGCATGGACGAGGTATACGGGTTGATGGTGACGCTGGATTACCCCGACGCGGTGACCAACGGCCTGCGCCGCCACACCGACCTGATGCGCGGCATCGTCGAGCGCACCCGGGCCGACCTGACCATCAGCCTGCGCGAGCAGAAGCTGCAAGAGCTGTTGACCGAGGTGCTGCGGACGAACCCCGACCTGGGCGCCCTGCAGCCGGGAGCAGCGGATGAGGATAATTCGAGCTTCTGAGATCGGCACATACCTGTTCTGCGCCCGCGCCTGGTGGTACCAAAACCAGGGGGTTGAATCGCAAAACCGGGTGGAGCTGGCAGGCGGAACGGCTTATCACAAGGAGCACGGCCGGCGGGTGTTCTTCGCCGGCCTGCTGCGCCTGGCGGGCTGGGTGCTGCTTCTGGCGGCCGTGGTGCTGCTGGCAGCCGGCATCGCCACGCTCGTGTTCCGCTAATGCGGGGCTCATGCGCCTGAAATTGGCCGGCCTGTGGCGTCACGCCGACTTCTTACGCCTGTGGTCCGGGCAGACGATCTCGGTCTTTGGCTCGCGCATCGGCGGCACTGCCATGACCTTCACCGCCATCCTGGCGCTGGGAGCCACCCCCTTCCAAATGGGTTTATTGAACGCCCTGCAACTGGCGCCGGGATTCCTGGCCGGCCCCTTCGCCGGCGCCTGGGTGGACCGGGTGCGCCGCCGCCCGCTGCTGATTTGGGCCGACCTGGGGCGGGCGCTGGTACTGGCGAGCATCCCGCTGGCCGCCGTGCTGGGCATGCTGCGCCTGGGGCAGGTCTTTGTGGTGGCCCTGCTGGTGAGCATCCTCACCATCCTGTTCGACGTGGCCTACCAATCCTACCTGCCGGGGCTGATCGGCCGGGACGAGCTGCTGGAGGGCAATAGCAAGCTCTCGGCCAGCGCGGCCGTGGCCGAGTTCGGTGGCTTCAGCATCGCCGGCTGGCTGGTGCAGATCCTGACGGCGCCCATCGCCATCCTGGTCGACGCAGCCAGCTTCGTCGTCTCCGCCGCCAGCGTGGGGCTGATCCGGGCGCGTGAGGCAGCCCCGGCGCAGGCGGAGCGGGCCGGCTTGGGCGGCGAGATTTCTGCGGGCTTGAGGCTGGTGCTGGGACAGCCCCTGCTGCGCGCAAGCGCGGCGGCCGTGCTGGTCGGCGGCCTGGCAAACGGCGCGTATGGGGCGCTGGTGGTGCTCTACATGAACCGCGGCCTGGGCTTCGACCCCGGCCTGCTGGGCATGATCTGGGCAGTGGGCGGCCTGAGCAGCTTTTTGGGGGCGGCGCTGGCGCCGCGCCTCACCCGGCGCATCGGGTTCGGACCGGCCATGTTCATCGGCCTGGGGGCGTACGCCGTCTCGCAAGGCCTGATCGTGCTGGCCAGCGGGCCATCGCTGCTTTCGGCGGCCCTGCTGGTGGGCCAGCAGCTTGGGGATGGATTCTACGTGGTCTACGAGATCAACCAGGTGAGCCTGCGCCAGGGCATTTCCCCGGAGCGCCTGTTGGGCCGGGTGAACGCCACCCTGCAATCGCTGACCCTGGGGGCCACGCTGGGAGGCGCCCTGCTGGGCGGGCTGCTGGGAGAGACCCTGGGCTTGCGCCCGGTGCTGGCCGCAGCGGCTTGCGCCACGCTGCTGGCGGCCGCCTTCCTGGCACTATCGCCCATCCGCCGCTTGAAGGAGGCGCCGCAGTGATTCCCATTGCCGTAGCCCTGGGCCTGGCCCTGCTGGCACTGCTGTTCCTGTTTGTGTCCTCGCGCCAGCGCAAGGCAGCCGGGCTGCCGTCCGGGCGGGTGGTATATTCGGACACCAAGACGTGGGGAGCGGTAGAAAAGCCGCTCTTCGACGCCGAGCTGGGGTTGGCGGGCAAGCCGGATTACCTGGTGGAGCACAACGGCGCGCTGGTGCCGGTGGAGGTGAAGAGCGGCTGGGCGCCGCCCTCGCCGCGCCAGAGCCACGTGTTCCAACTGGCGGCCTACTGCCTGCTGGTGGAGCGCTCCACCGGCAAGCGCCCGCCCTACGGGTTGATCGCCTACCGCAACCGCACCTTTGCCGTCGACTACACCCGCCAGCTCGAAGCCGAGCTGACGAACCTGATCGTCGCCATCCACCGCCAGGACCGCCTGGGCGAAGCCCACCGCTCGCACGAGGAGCCGGCGCGCTGCAGGGCGTGCGGGTACCGCAGCGTATGCGACGAGAAGCTAACCGAATAAAACTGCCTCACCCCCCGGCCCCCTCTCCCGGGGCAGTGAAGCACGCTTCAGGAGAGGGGGTGGGCGGTTAAAGAGGGTTTTTGCCTGCTGATCCTGAACAAAATGCTGGCGCATTTGGTTTTCGCCCCTCTCCTGAAGCGGTTCTTTGCTTCAGGAGAGGGGTCGGGGGTGAGGCGGATTGTTAGCACCGGAGCAAAAATAGAGCATAAGTCGGGCGTTCTCGCCCGACATTTTTTACCTGATAATGGAATGTTGTCGCGCCAGGAGGCCCGACCTACGACTGCGTCTTCGAAGCGGGTTACTGCGTTAGCGAAAATTTATTTCCGAAAACGCGGAAACAGAAAGGGGGTTTGCTGCTTGTAGGCCATGTATTCCTGGCCGAATCGGGCTACCATTTCTTTCTCTTCGAAAAGCTTGATATACAACAGCAGCAAGCCGGCGCCGAGCATCACCAGGAATAAAGCACCGAAGGAACCTAAAATAACAGCGACGCCCAGGTACATCCCTATCGCACCCAATGCCATGGAATTGCGGCAGTATGAGTAGGGTGGCTGGATGATCAGTTTCTGCGTGGCCATCAGGGGAACGGGCGTCCCCCTGCCGATGGTGAACTGGACGTACACCGACCATGCCCCGAACAGCCAACTGCCCAGGCTGAGCAGACCGCCAAGGATAGCATTGACCGGCGGGTATACAATCACAGGCCATCCGGTCCACCGGTCAACGGCGGCCCCCAGTTTAATGAGCGCAAATGGCAGGATGGCCAAAAAGAAAACTCCCTCTATCACCAAAGCAAGCATACGTTGCTTCGGCTGGTACTCCCGCCTGGACTGCTGGAGAAGTTTATCGAGAACTGAACGATTCATAAAGAACGATCCCCTGATAGTACCGAGCGATACCTGCCCATATATACTTTACTTCGAATTACCAATTTATAAAATAGGGTTTAAGCTCATAACGCCAATATTCAAGGGGAAAAATCAAATTATCTATCGAAAAATTAGCAGATTCTCACACATGTATTGCCAGCTTGCAATTGCGAATATAATTAGAACCATGCGTCCACAAGTATTGCGGCCGAAGAACATTGGCATTTACACCCTGCCGGGGCTGGCGGAAGCCGAGACCGTGGCCGGCCAGATGATGGAATTCCTGCAGGCAGCCGGGGTGCAGTCGTTCCTGTGCACCTCGCGCACCGACGAATGCCTGCGCCGCCAGATGGACGAGGGCCAGGTGGACCTGATGGTGGCCCTGGGCGGCGACGGCACCATGCTGCGCGCCGGGCGTATGTGCGCCCCGCACAGCGTGCCCGTGCTGGGCATCAACCTGGGCCATTTCGGCTTTTTGACCGAGATCGAGCGGGAGAACTGGCGTGACCTCTTCCCGCGCGTGCTGGAAGGCAATTACCGCCTGGAGGACCGCATGCTGCTGCGCGCCGTGCACCGTCGCGCCGGGCGCAGCCTGGCCGAATGGCTGGTGCTGAACGAGGTGGTGGTGTGCCGCGGCCAGTTCGTGCGCCCCATCCGGGTGCGCGCCAGCGTGGACGGCTACCTGGTGGCGGCCTACGTGGCGGACGGGCTGATCGCCGCCACCCCCACCGGCTCCACCGCCTACGCCCTGGCAGTCGGCGGGCCGATCATGCCACCCGAGCTGCGCAACATCCTCATTGTGCCGGTGGCCCCCCACCTGTCGGTTGACCGGGCCATCATTTTGCCAGAGGGGGCGCGGGTGACCATCACCGCCCTGACCAACCACGAAGCCGTGTTGAGTGCCGACGGCCAGGCTCCGGTTTCCGTGCTGGACGGCGACGAAATCGAGGTGGAGGCCAGCGCCCACGTCGCCAGCTTTATCCGCTTCCAGGACCCAAGTTATTTCTACCGCAACCTCACCAACCACATGGAGCAAAACCCGGTGACATTTCAATAGCGCGGCGCAGCCCGCCGCCCGGGCGACAATGCTTTAATTTTGCAGGTGCTTGAACATGACAGAACCTTCGTATACAAAAATGGTGTGTTATAACCACCCCGACCGAGAGACTTACCTGCGCTGCAACCGCTGCAACCGGCCGATCTGCACGCAGTGCGCCGTGCTGACCCCTACCGGCTACCGCTGCAAGGAGTGCGTGCGCGGCCAACAGAAGATCTTCGAGACCGCTCAAACGCTGGACCCAGTGATAGGCTTCGTAATTGCCGCCGTTTTGGCCTTTTTGGGCAGCTATACAGCGCGCATCATGGGCTTTTTTACCGTGTTCCTGGCCCCGCTGATTGGGCTGGGCATCACCGAGGCGGTGCGCTTCGCGGTGAAGAAGCGGCGCTCGCGCGCCCTGTTCCTGGTGTCCACGGCCGGCGCCTTCCTCGGCAGCCTGCCCTTCCTGGCCACCGGCCTGATTACCCTGTTCGTTTTCCTGTCGTCCGGCGGAAGCCTGGTGGCCTTCGTCCCGCTGATCTGGCAGGCGCTGTATACCTTCCTGATCGCCTCGACCGTGTACTACCGCCTGAGCGGCATCCAAATCTAACATGCTGACCGAACTGCGCATTGAAAACTTTGCCATCATCCAGCACCTGGAGCTAGCTTTAGGCTCCGGGCTGGTGACCTTCACCGGCGAGACCGGGGCGGGCAAATCCATCATCCTGGACGCGATCATGGCCCTGGTCGGCGGGCGGGTAGACGCCACCTTCATCCGCGCTGGGGCCGAGCGCGCCCTGGTGGAAGGCACCTTCAGCCTGCCAGAGGCCGACGACGACCGCCAGGCGGTGCGCGCCATCCTGGAACGCGAGGAGCTGGAGGACGAACCCGACAGCCTGACCCTGGGGCGCGAGATCCGCCGCGAGGGCCGCAGCGTTGGGCGCATCAATGGGCGCAGCGTGGCCACATCCCTGATGCGCGAGATCGGCGGTTACCTGGTGGATATCCACGGGCAGTCGGAGCACCTCTCGCTGCTCAACGTGCGCCAGCACATCGGCCTGCTGGACCGCTTTGCCGAGACCGGCCCGCGCCTGGCCGATTACCGCGCCACCTACCACAAGCTGCTGGGGGTGCGTCGCGAGCTCAATGAGCTGCGCCAGTCCGAGGAGGAAATGGCGCGCCGGGCCGACCTGCTGACCTTCCAGGCCCAGGAAATCGAGGCGGCGGGGGTCAAACCGGGCGAGGAAGATGAGCTGCGCCACGAGCGCGACCGCCTGGCCAACGCCGAGAACCTGTCCTCGCTGGCCCGCCAGGCGCTGGCCCTGTTGGAAGAGGGCGGCGCCGAGTCGCCGGCCCTATCTGACCTCATGGGCCAGTTGGTGCAACTGCTGAGCTCGCTCAGCCGCATCGACGGGGCCAAGGCCGAGCTGCAGCAAAAGGCCGCTGAGCTGGAAGAAACGCTGAGCGAAATTACGCTGGACCTGCAGGATTACCTGGAAAACATCGAATTCAACCCACGCCGGCTGGAACAGGCTGAAGAACGCCTGGAACTGATCCACACCCTCAAGCGCAAATACGGCGGCAGCATCGAGTCCGCTCTGGAGTACGCCGCCCAGGCGCGCCAGAAGCTGGAAAACTTCTCCCACGCTGGCGAGAGGATCGGCGAGCTGGAGCATGAGGAAGAGAGCCTGCGCTCAAAAATGGCCGGGCAGGCGCGGGTGCTCTCGCAATTCCGGCGCCAGGCCGCCGAGACCCTGGGCCAGGCCGTGGAGGCCGAGCTGAACGACCTGCGCATGGCCGGGGCGCGCTTTGCCGTGGACCTGCGTTGCGAGCCGGATGTCGACGGGCTGGAGGGCGAGGATGGGCAGACGCTGGCCTTCGATGATACCGGCATCGATAAGGTGGAATTTCTGATCGCCCCTAACCCGGGCGAAGGGTTGAAACCCCTGGTGAAGATCGCCTCGGGCGGCGAGACCTCGCGCCTGATGTTGGCGCTGAAGAACGTGCTGGTGAGCGCCGATGCCATCCCCACCCTGATCTTCGACGAG
>DBMK01000175.1:0-264 GCA_002298885.1 Anaerolineaceae bacterium UBA700 | reverse complement strand
GTGCTGTGCGTGACCCACCTGCCGCAGCTTGCCGCCTTTGGCGACCAGCACTGGCGGGTGCGCAAGCAGGTGGAAGGCGGGCGCACGCTCACCCAGGTGGACCGCCTGGTGGAAAGCGAGCGCCTGGACGAGCTGGCCCAGATGCTGGGCACACTGAGCGACGCCAGCCGCAAGGCCGCCCAGGAAGCCCTGGACATGGCCCGGCAGCGAGAAAAAGAATTGGCCCGTTAAAAAAAATTGGGGGCCTTTCGGCGAGAAGAGCTC
>DBMK01000335.1 GCA_002298885.1 Anaerolineaceae bacterium UBA700 | reverse complement strand
AAAAAGCCCCCTCTCCACCCCGTGGAGAGGGGGTTGGGGGTGAGGTCTTTCAGTCGAGAATTAAAAGGGCCAAACTCCAGACCCTAAATCTTATTGAAATTTGAAGAACCAGTTGAAGTGGGTGACCAGGGCGGGGAAATTATGGACGAAAACCAGCAGAACCCCCAACAGCGCCAGGTGGTAGAAAATGGGCCGGACAGCACGCAGCTTTTCCAAGATAAACGCAGCCAGGATGGGCAACACCATGAAGATCTGGATCATGTAGGTTGCTTTGTTGTTGACCGTCGTGGGGAGAATCGGGTAGGCAATCAGGAACCAAAGGTAACCGATCCAGGAAAACGCAGCAATTGAAAACAAGAAGGTGAGAAATGCCGTCTCCAATTCAAAAGACCGCCTGCGCAGGGCCCGCACCAGCGCCGCCCCGCCCCAGGCCAGCCCGCCCAGCAGGATCAGGCTTGGGAACAGCGAGACCAGGTTCACCCGGCCCAGGTAGGGGATCATTTCGGCGCCATTTGCCTTGTAATTCAAAACGTCGTTGCGGATAAAAGAAAAGTAGCCCCAGTAATCGCCCCAGGTATCAGAATAAAAGATCGGCAGCATTGCCCCGTCAAAAATGGGACGCACAGGCGTTTTGAAGAGGGCCAGATTCCTCAGTGCCGTGCCGAAATAGAATACGCGGGGTTGGTTCGCAAACGAGAACCCCTTTACGTCCCGGTTGAAGGCGGTAAACGTGCCAAACGAAAAATAGAGGTGCAGGTAAAACCAGCCGCCGATAACGAAAGCAACCAGAACGGAAATGGCAAACACCCGGCCAAAACGCACGCCGGAGGCTTTATCCTTTAGAAAGATTAGCGCTGCCAGCAGGGCCAGGGCCGGAAAAACCAAAAAACCCCACTGGCGGCTCAGGATGAGTAGCCCGAGCACCAGCCCCAGCTTTAGGCCATCCTTCCAGGTGAGAGCGGACAGCCTGTGCAGGTACCCCAACACCATGAACAGGATCAGGACCACAAAGAAAGCCACGTATGGCTCGCCGCGCGCCTGCGAAAATGTTTTGTAATACACCGTCAGGATGGCCAGCATGGCCAGGATCGAGACCCTGAACGCTTCGTTCCCGGGCTTGAGCCGGTCGGAGAGGCGCCACAGCAGCACAGTGATCCCCAACGAGAGGAAGAAATTGAGCCCCTGCATAAACTTGCCGTCCAGGCCGCGGCAGTCGGGCCACTGGAAGGCCACGCAAGCCTTATCGAACAGGGAGGGTAGAAAATACGGCAGCGGCGCCGAGAAATATTCCGAGGTATCCGTCGGACCCGGCAGGCGGGTGGGCATGATCTGGACGTAGGTTAAATGCTCGGTCACATCGTAACCGATCTTCGGGTGGTGTACGATGGCGTTTCCCAGGACCAGGGCGTTGATGACAACGGCGATCAGCAGGGCCAGCCTGTGGCTGCGTGCGAAGTGGGTTAACCGGGGTATAATCACTCAAATCGATCCATGAAAGATAGATCCCCATTTTATCAGATGTTCGACCTGCCGGCGGTCACCTGGGCCCTGCTGGCATTCGTCATCGTTTTCATCGCCTATTTTATCAAGCCCACCTTCCTGAACCCGGACCACGTCATGCAGCTCGGGGCAAATTTCCCGGCGGAGGAGCCGATCGGGATCGACGTACGCCAGTACCTCGGGTTCTCGCAGGCGCTGTTGCAGACCGGGTCGCCGTACATCGAATCGAACTACTACCCGCCGCTGGAAAGTATCTTTTTCCTACCCCTCACCGGGATGGACCCCAACCAGGCTTACGGGCTGGTCACGCTGATCAGCACCGTCCTCTTCCTGTGGACCTCGCTAATTTTTCCCCTGCTGCTGTCAAAGGAACGCCGGATCACCTCCACGCTGATCCTTTTCCTGACGACGGGGCTGTTCTCGTATGGGTTCTGGTTCCAGCTCGAGCGCGGCCAGTACGATATCCTGGTCATGGCGATCTGCTTCGCCGCGATTTACATTTACCATTACCACCCCAGGGCGCGCTTCGCCGCCTATGCCCTGTTCGTGCTCTCGGTGCAGCTCAAAATTTATCCAGGGATCTTCATCATCCTGTTTTCCAAGGACTGGCACGATTGGAAGAACAACCTGCGGCGCTGGGGGGCGCTGCTGCTGGCGAATTTCGCCGGCCTGTTCGTTCTGGGGCCCAAGGTATTCGTGGACTTCGTCACCTCGCTGAAGGACCAGATGCAGGTGCCGCGCTTCGTCTCGCTGGTGGACCATTCGATCAATTCCTTCGTCAACCTGGTGGTTCAGAAGATTGGCGCCCATGGAGGATACACCAAACCGCAGTTGCGCGAATTCATCAATATTATGCAGTACGCCCTGCTGGTGGTGATCTTCGTCTGCCTGGCGCTGGTGCTGTGGCGCATCTACCAGAAACGCCTGAACCCGCTCAACCCATACCTGCTGTTGATGCTGACGGTTAGTGCGCTGGTCATCCCCACCACAAGCCACGACTACGTATTTTCGGCCTTCGTCGCCCCGTTCGCCCTGTTCTTCAACACCCTCAGCCTGCGCCGGTCGGGCAAGCTGTGGCTGGATATTTTAATGGTAGGGCTGGTCTTCCTGATCGGGCTGGTCTACGCCTCCACCCTTTTCGTGCACATCAGCCTGCCGCTGTGGCTGACCAACAACCTGCCGGCGCTCATGCTGATCGGCGCGGCGATCCCCATCCTGTTCTGGGTGCAGACCGGGCAGACTGAGTAGGATCAGGTTTGGGTTCTCGCTGCGCTCGCTGCACTCGTGATGGGCGAGGTCGTTATTTATCCCTCCTGCTCGTTTAATTCAAGCCCCGCCGGGGTCGGCAGGCCATCCAGGCTGCGCAGGTTGTGCTGGCGGCGGTAATTCTCCAGCCCGGCCTTGCCCTTATGCTCGGCCCATTTGAAGTGCTGGTCGCGCTGCCCGGCGTACTGGTAGAGCGGCACGCCGTAGCCGCACGAAGTCTGCACCCTGGTAATCTCCGCATCGATGATCTGGCGAGTGGACGGATAAATGGTGAAATGGGCGGCCAGGGCGTCCCATTCCGGCTGCCCGGGCAGCACGGCGCGGCCCCGGCCGTACAGGCGCAGGATGTTGGGCGCACCCTCGAAGGAGCAGAACATGATGGTGATGCGCCCATTCTCGAGCAGGTGCGCCGAGGTCTCGTTTCCGCTGCTGACGATGTCCAGGTAGGCCACCCGGTTGGGCGAAAGGACGCGGAAGCTGTCCAATCCCTTGGGCGAGAGGTTGACATGCCCCCCGCCGCCGAGCGGGGCGCTGGCGACGAAGAACATGTGCTGCGCTTCGATAAAAGCCCGGATTTTATCCGTGATGGATTCGTAGAGATCCGCCATGCTGCACCTCGTAAAAATCAAGCGTTCAAACTGTAAAAGAATGGCTTTATTATACCGGGAATAGGGAGACAATGCGGGCGGCACAGGGTCGAGGCATGCCTCGACC
>DBMK01000333.1 GCA_002298885.1 Anaerolineaceae bacterium UBA700 | reverse complement strand
CGGAACACCCCATTTTTTCTTATATATGCTCCTGATAGCTTCAGATAGCTTATGATAGCTGGCCAGCACTTGTCAAAACCGCAAAAGCGGTTAGAATTTGTGCATCGGAGAAACAAGACATGGCCAACCGTAAAACCAACCGGAGACTGACCCAGGCTGAGGTCGAGGAAAGAGCAATTCAAAGAAACCAGGCGCGCACGCGCCGCTGGCAGCAGGTCGCTTTCGTCGTCATCTCGGTCATGGTGCTGGCCTCAATGATTATTACCCTTTTCATACAGCCGAGGTAAAACATGTCGCATACGTCATTGCGGTACGGCCTGGCGGCGCTTTTAGTCGCCTGGGGAATTGACCTACTCTTTTGGGAAACGCCTCCGGGCGTTTCGTTTTTTATATGGACTCTCCTGGCCATGGGCGCCGGTTTTGGACTGGCGGCCCTGGATAAAGTCCGCCCGTCCGCCTGGTCGTACGTGCTGGCGCTGGCCGGCCTGGCCCTCTCGGCAGTTACTTTCCTGCGCAGCGAATCCATGACCGTCTTCCTCAGCTTCTGCCTCAGCCTGGGCAGCCTGATGCTCCTGGCAGCCACGTTCCGCACCGGCAACTGGGTGGCCTACCGCCTGTGGGATTACGTCCCCGCCTTCTTCAACCTGGTGATCGCTGTCCTATTGCGCCCTGTGGAGCTTTTCCGGGTCCCGAAACCCGCCCTGGCTGCTGCCGGCGATCCTTCGGCAGCAGCCGGCGTTCCATCCGCGGCTTCCGTTTCGTGGCGCGGTACAGGCAGAATTACCGGCCGGGTATTGATCGGCCTGCTGATTGCTCTGCCGGTAGTGGCCGTATTTGGCTCGCTGCTTTCCTCCGCCGATCCCATCTTCTCCAATCAGATGGCCGATTTCTTCAAGCTGTTCGACCTCCGCCGGCTGGGAGAGTACCTTTTTCGCCTCCTCTACGTCCTTCTCCTGGCCTACATCTTTGCCGGCGTATATCTTCACGCCCTGCGCCCGTCCAAAGACGAAACCCGGCCGCAGTCCGGCAGCGTTTGGCTCAAGCCTTTCCTGGGCTGGATCGAGGCCGGCATCGTATTGGCATTGGTCGACCTGATGTTTGCCGTGTTCGTCGCCATCCAGTTCTGGTATTTCTTCGGCGGGCAGGCCAACATCTCTACCAGCGGCTTCACCTATGCCGATTACGCCCGGCGCGGCTTCTTCGAGCTGTTGGCGGTCGCCGTGCTCAGCCTGGCCCTCTACCTGGCGCTGGCAACCGTCACCCGCCGCGAAACGCCCTTCCAGAAACGCAGCTTCACCGTCCTGAGCATCCTGCTGATGGCCATGGTGCTGATAATGCTGGTCTCGGCCTTCCAGAGATTGTTGCTGTACGAAAGCGCCTATGGCTACACCCAGCTCCGTGTGGTCACCCACATCTTCATGCTCTGGTTGGGCCTGCTGCTGGCAGCCGCCATCGCCTTCGAGCTGCTCCAGCGCCGCCGCCATTTCGGCCTGGCGCTGCTGCTTACCGGACTGGGGTTCGGGCTAACCCTTGGCTTTTTCAACATCGAGGCCATGATCGCCGGGCAGAACGTAGCCCGCGCCCGTTCCGGCGCCACCCAGGTCGCCAGCGACAGCGGCGTTCCCCGCAGCCTGGCCCTGGATGCGGTTTTCCTCAACAGCCTTGGGCCGGATGCCGTGCCCACGTTGATTGACGAGTACCGCCGCCCCGACCTGCCGCAAGCCATCCGCGACGCGCTGGGCGCCGGGCTGGCCTGTCGCACCTACGACCTTATCCACAATCCGGTCCAAACAGATTGGCGCAGCTTCAACCTGTCCAAAAGCACCGCCGCCAATTTGCTGCTCGCCGGCCAGGGCGAATGGAGCGCCTACCATGTCGCAGCCGGCGACCGCGGCTTATCCGTCACCGTCCAGGGCCAGGAGCTGCCCTGCGACTACAGTCCCTCGATGGATTAAAAAATATTTACCTTCGTATGGTAGAATTCAAACCATGAAATCCTGGAAATTCTGGCTTGGACTGGCGATCAGCGCCGTATTTTTATACCTTGCGCTGCGTGGTCTTCATTTAAGTGATATGTTGTCGGCGCTCAAAGATGCCCAATATCTTTGGCTGCTTCCTGGCATCGCCGTCTTCTTTGTCGGGCTGTGGGTGCGCTCCTGGCGCTGGCATTACCTTCTGCGCCCGTTGAAGAAGATCCCCACCCGCACCATGTTCCCCATCGTTTGCATTGGCTACATGGGAAACAACATCTACCCGGCCCGCGCCGGCGAGGTGCTGCGCGCCGTGGTGCTTAAGCGGCGCGAGGGCGTGCCCATTTCGGCCTCGCTGGCCACCGTGATCATCGAACGCGTCTTCGACGGGGTTGTGATGCTGGCTTTCGTCTTCCTCAACCTGCCCGAGCTGGCCCGTCTTACCCAGGACTCGGGCATGCTCGGCACGGTCAACATTCGCGACCTCGCCCTGATTGGGGCAGTGGCCTTTATCGGCGCCCTGCTGGTCTTCCTGCTGGCTGCCATGTTCCCGCACGTTACCGAGCGTATCGTCGTGTATCTCATCGATCGTCTGGTGCCCAAACGTTTTCAGGTGAAGGCCCGCGAACTGAGCCTGCGCTTCCTCTCCGGGCTCGAATCGCTGCGCTCGCCCCAGGAAGCCCTGATGATCTTCTTCACCACCACCATTATCTGGCTGCTGGAAACCGGGAAATACTGGTTCGTCATGCACGCCTTTGCCGGTATGCAGGGCGTTACCTTCTTCGCCCTGATGCTCATGAACGGCATCGTCAACCTGGCGACGACCCTGCCCTCCGCCCCGGGCTACATCGGCACCTTTGACGCCCCCGGCATCGCCCTGCTGACGGCTTACGGCGTGCCGCAAGCCGTTGCCGCCGGATACACGCTCGTACTTCACGTCGCCTTATGGCTGCCGGTCACCGCCGTGGGGGCCTATTACTTCCTGCGCGAGGGCTTCAAGTGGGGCCAAAAAATCGAGAAAATAGAAGAGGCTGCATGAACATCGCCATCATTGGAGCCGGGATAGGCGGCATGGCAGCCGCCTGGGACCTGGTTAACGCTGGACACACCGTCACGATATTTGAGTCTGCCGAAGCAGTCGGCGGGCTGGCAGCCGGGTTCAAACAGCCCAACTGGGACACCTCCGTCGAGCGCTATTACCACCATTGGTTTGCTTCCGACCAGGACATGCTTGGGCTGATCCAGGAATTGGGCTGGAGCGATAAAGTCATCTTCCGCCGCCCGTTCACTGTGATGTACTACAACGGCAAATTCTACCCACTCGATTCGGTCCTCAAAGCCCTCACCTTCCCCGGCTATGGCGGCTTCTTCGGCATGGTGCGCTTCGGCCTGGTGACCGTTTACCTGCGCTACCTGGCGGCCTGGCAGCCGCTCGAAAAATACACCGCCCACGAATGGATGAGCAAGGCTTACGGCCCCTCCCTCTACGCCACCATGATCGAACCGCTGCTGCAGGGCAAATTCGGCCCGCATTACCAGGACGTGACCATGGCCTGGTTCTGGGCCCGCTTCAAAACCCGCACCACGAACCTGGGCACTTTCCAGGGCGGTTTTCAGGCTTTTGCCGACCTCTTCGCCGAGCGCCTACGCCAGAAAGGGGTCAAGATCCTGCTCAATACGCCCATCCAGCAGATCGAGCCTTGTTCCGGCGGCGGCGTTTCCCTCCAGCTTGCCGGCGGCCGCCAGGATTTCGACCAGTGCCTGTCCACCACCAGCCCCGGTTTGCTGGCAAAGCTGGCGCCATCCCTGCCCAAGGACTACCTCGGCGGTCTGCTCAGCCTCAAGAACATGGGCGCCGTGGTCATGGTGCTTTCCCTGAAGCACCAGCTTTCGGAACAGGGCTACTACTGGTATAACCTGCCCAAATCGGCCGGCTATCCTTTCCTGGCGCTGGTGGAGCACACAAATTTCGTGCCGCCCGAGCACTTCGGCGGCGAGCACATCCTCTATATCGGCGATTACCTCGATCCGGACCACGAGAACTTCAGGCTGACCAAGGAAGAGCTGCTGGAGCGCTTCCTCCCCCACCTGCCCAAGTTCAATCCCAATTTCACCCGGGATTGGATCAACCAGACCTGGCTCTTCCGCACCACCTACGCCCAGCCCATCCCGCTGGTCAACCACTCAAAAAATATCCCCGCCATCCAGACCCCCATCCCCGGCCTGTTCTTCGCCAGCATGAGCCAGGTCTACCCCTGGGACCGCGGCACCAACTTCGCCGTCCAAATCGGCCGCAAGGCCGCCAGGTTGATGCTAGAAAAATAGTTTACAGTTTACAGTAAAAGGCTTATCCGCGAATTACACGAATGATAACGAATTGGCACGAATAATATAAAAAAACATTCGTGCCAATTCGTTAAAATTCGCGTAATTCGTGGAAAGTTCTTACGATTCTCCACTCTCTCCTCTCTATTCTCTAATCTATGCTTTAATCATCTACATGAAACGTGCCCTTATCCCAGCGCTCCTGATCGCCTGGGCCATCCTCAACCTGTGGCCGCTGGTCAGCCATCTCGACCAGGCGCCAATGCCGCGGGTGGTGCAGGACTCGGATTTCTTGATTTCCCACCTGCCTTTTGCCCGCTACGTTCACGACAATCTGGCTGAGTACGGGCACATCCCGCTGTGGAACGCCTCGATCATGTCCGGGCAGCCGTTTGCCGCCGACCGGCTGTCCGGCCTGTGGTATTTCCCCAATTGGCTGGCCTTCTGGCAGCCGCAGACCTGGATGTACACCCTGCTTTTCCTTCTGCACCTGGTTTGGACCGGCTGGGGATTCTTTTTGCTGATGAAGGCTGAAGGCGTCCGGCCTGCTGCCGCTTTCTTCGCCGCCCTGGCCTGGATGGCTACCCCGCGCCTGATCGGCTACGTGGGCGGTGGCCTGGTCACCATGGTTTTTGCCGTATCCTGGACGCCCTGGTTGTTGCTGGCCTTGCGCAAGGCCGCCCGCCAGCCGTCCTTATGGAATGGAACGCTGGCTGGGGCCAGCCTGGCGGTCACCTTTCTGGCCGACGTCCAATGGGGGATTTACGCCGGGATCTTTGCGGCCGCCTACGCCCTGGCCAATTTCCAATTCAGCTGGGCGCTTGTGCGCAAAACCCTGCCGGTCGTTTTTATCCTCGTCCTTTTTTGCCTGGCGCTGACTGCCGGCCTGAGCCTGCCGATGCTCGAATTCATGGGCTACAGCCGGCGCGCCGCCCTGGGCGGGCTGGATGCAGGCAGTTACGCCATCCAGCCGATGGCCCTAGCCGGCATGCTGCTGCCTCAATACGGCCTGGTGTACGAGCTGGTGGTATATACCGGCATCGTCCCCCTCGTGTTGGGCGTACTCGGAGCAGTTCGCCGTAAGTTTTTCTGGCTGGCCGCCGCCCTAGTCGCAGCCCTGTTCGCTTGCGGGCCGAACGCCTTCCTGTATCCCCTGCTCGACTCGCTCCTCCATTTTTCCGGCTGGCTGCGCGTCCCGTCGCGGACCTGGTTCATCGTCGCCTTCTGCCTGGTCGCCCTGTCCGCCTGGGGATTGGACGGCCTGCTGAACAGCCTGGCCGCGCTGCGCCAGGTCCGCTGGCTGGCTCCCCTGGCTGCCATCGCCCTCACCATCCTGAGCGCGGCCAACCTGCTCTGGTACAACGCTTCGCAGATCAGCAGTGTTCCTCTGCCTGAATCCCCCCTGGCGGTCTGGCTGCAGTCGCAACCCGGCCCCTTCCGGGTCTATTCCCCCGACGGCAGCATCCCCGCCCTCAGCACTCTGCAGCAAGCCAACGGGGTCAACCCGATGCACCTTGCCACCTATGCCTCCTACCTGAGCCGCGCTAGCGGGATGGATCTGCCTGGTTATAGCGTGAGCCTGCCCAACATCTACGTCGATCCATCCACCCCGCCGGACATCGTCGCCATGGCCGCTCACCCCGACCCGGCCGCATTGGGCCTTCTGAACGTGAAATACATCATATCCGCCATCCCGATCCAATCTGCATCGCTGGAGGCCGTGCAATCTGCCGGCGGCCGCACTATTTATCAAAACCTGGATTTCAAACCCCGCGCCTGGCTGGAGGGCGGGCAGGCGAGCATATCCTCGTGGTCGCCAGACCGCATCGAGCTGACCAGCCAGGGCCCCGCCGGTACGCTGGTGCTCAGCGAAGTGATGTACCCCGGCTGGCAGGCCTGGGTCGACGGAGTCCCTCAGCCCATCGTGACCTATGCCGGCCTGCTGCGCAGCCTGGCGCTGCCGGCTGGCAGCCACCAGGTGGTATTCAGCTTCCAGCCCGCAACCGTATTGGCCGGCGCCTGGATCGCCGGCATCGGCTGGCTGGCATTCTTTGGATTACTGGTCATTGTTAGGTTTCATATCCGCCCGCACCTATTTTCCTCACCCCCTGCCCCTCTCCTGACGAAAAACCCGTCAGGAGAGGGGGGCAGCCGAAATTAACAACTCGTCTCCCCCCTTCTCATGGAGCATGGTTCACTGCTCCGGGAGAGGGAAGCAGCCGAAATTAACAACTCGTCTCCCCTTCTCCTGGAGCATGGTTCACCGCTCCAGGAGGGGGAGCAGCCAAAATTAACAACTCGTCTCCCCCCTCTCCTGGAGCATGGTTCACCGCTCCAGGAGAGGGGGGCAGGGGGGTGAGGCTACCAGAAGCCATCAAGAGTTATCATAATATTTAGAAGAACCGTATGTCGCAAACCTTTTCTAACACTATTGCCGAAATAAAATCCAGGGCCTACACCCTGTGGTCATCTTTCTACAGCTTAACTGCCCCCCTCTTCCCCGAACAGGCCATTTTCGCCCGCCCATTCTCCTGGCGTAAGAAACTACTCTGGCTGGCCGTCCTCACGGCCGTCTTTTCCATACTCGGTCTCGTCCTCCCGGCCGGCGGCCTGGTCGGCTTCGATTGGATCCACTTCTTCGGCATCGGACGGGACATCCCCTTCTATCCGCCCTGGACCCGCCCGTTGATGGACTTGATGACCTGGCCGTTGTTGATCGGCCTGGGATTGGCCGGGTTCAGCCTGGCCGCCTTGCAGCGTTCGGTCCACCCCCTCAGCCTGGTGGCCGGGTTCCTCTGCCTGCCATTGCTGTGGACGCTCTTTCTGGGCCAGATCGACGGGTTGGCCTTGCTGGGCCTGGTCGGCCTGCCCTGGCTGGCTCCGCTGGCCTTGATGAAGCCCCAGGTGACCATCTTTGCCTTCGGAGCGAAGCGCATTTACCTGCTGGCTTTTCTCGTCGTCCTGGGGGGTTCCTACCTGGTCTTTGGCCCCTGGTGGAACACGATGTTCGGCGTCGAATCCTTTTATGCCGAGGGCCGCTATGCCCAAAACATTGGCCTGGGCTGGTGGGGCCTGCCGCTGTTCCTGGCCAGCGTGTGGTTCTCGCGCGGCGACATGGACATGCTCATGCTCTCCGGTTCCTTTATTACCCCCCACCTGATCCCCTACAATTTGCTGCCCGTCATCCCCGCCGTCTCCCGCCTGCGCCCGGTCTATGCCATGGTCGCCCTGGTCCTCTCCTGGCTGCCCATCATCTGCGCCAATCTCTTCGGCCCCTGGGGCTGGTGGACCGGCTGGCTCCTCCCCCTCTGGCTCTGGGCTAACCTTGTCTACCTGCGTTACAAGAAAAAAACCTTTGAATTGAATCGCTTATCGCGAGATCATTGACATTATTGCAATAAACCCCACCAGAACGACTTCCAGCGCAAAGAGCCCGCCGAAGACGTACCCGGCAATCACCCACGCATTGTTGGGAGGGGGCGGCTTGACCGGCTCGCCCTCGGCAAGCTGGCGTAGCGCCTGGGCGGTCTCGCGTGCCAACACATTCGAAGGCTTCAATTGCGTCCCAAGCCAGACCCAGCCCTCGTCCGGCAGGGGCACCACCAGGCGCCTGGCAGAGCAGGACCTCAGCCAGGCAGCCGCCTCCTCGCCGGCGGACGCCGCCAGGGATGCTGACAGGACGACCGCCTGAACCGATTCCGGCTGCGGCCAGGGCAGCCCGGCGCCAATCTTATAAAACGTGACCGGCAGTCCGGGCGCTTGAGCGCTCAACGTGGACACCAGCTCGCCGAAGAAGGCCGAATCGCCCATCTGCAGCACCAGCACCGGAAAGGCGGCCCGGCGGGCTGACAGGGCCTGCTGGGCCAGGCTCCCATCCTGGCGTAAAGCCGCCAGGTGATAGGCCAGCCACACGGCGCACAGTGCCAATTGGGCCAGCGCATGCACGACAAGGTTGAGCAGGTCGGGCAGTGGACTGCCCAGGCCGGATTTGACCAGGTCGTAGATCAGCACGCCGGCGTTGGTCATCGAGCCGATGACTGCCAGGAAGATCACCAGGTACAGGTATGCCTTGCGCAGTACCGAGCGCCGGGCGTGGTCGCCCAGATCGTCCGGCCGGCGTGCCTCAACTTGCAGCCTCAGCCAGAAGAAGACCCACAGCGGAATACCGACCGCCAGCGCTGCCGTCGCCCCGCTGACCTGGTTGCGCAGCCCGGAGGCGAAGATGACCGGCGCAAGCCCAATGTCTGCCAGGGCGTTCAGGAGCAGCCAGGCGCCGATAAATACCGTGCCGTTGCCGATTGCCGCCATCAGGGTGTTGTACAGGCGCACCAGCGCTGCTCGCCGCAGCTCGTCCGCCTCAACGGCCCATTCGAGCCGCAGCGGGCGATAAAAGAAAGCCCACACGATCCCAAAAGGCAGAAGGGCAGCCAGCGCTGTGCGGTACGCCTCCAGGTAAGCTGGCAGGTCCAGGCCTTCCCCCAGGACGATGCGCAGTACGCCGCTGGCGGCGTTGATGCCGGCGGTCACGACCACGATGGCCGCCACCAGGGTCAATCCATACAGCGCCACCAGGCGCAGCATTGAACGCATTTCGCCAGGATCGGACAAAGAGCGTTGTATGCTCCTCCAGGCCAGTGCCCACAACGGCGCGCCCAGCGCAACCAGCGCCACCCCGTCGACGAGCGCAGCCCGCCCGGCCGGGTAGACGTCCAGAGGCCGTGGGATGTACAGGATGTACCACACGATTGAGGCAGTCCCATACAACGTCAGCCCCAGGGTATAAATCATCCAGACGTAGCGATATAACCTGCGCACCTCACCCAGCGGGCTTGCCGCAGGGAGTGCTTGCTCCTCCTGGCGCAGCAAGCGGCTGAAATACGCCCAGGCCACGAGGTTAAACACCACCACTACCAGCGCGTCGGTATAAGTTTGGTCGAGGTTAAGGAAGGAGGTGCCCGCTGGCAGCCCTAGAGCGCCTTGGACCAGGCGGGCAGCGATGGACAGGCCGCTTTGCACCGCCGGCACCTGGGTCGCCAGTCGCACGCCGAAGAAGAAAATGGCCCGCAGGCGGTTGGCCCGTTCCTCGGGGTCGCGGCGCGCATCCCGCTGGACGACTGCCCCATGCAGCAGGAAGATCGGCACGCCGACCAGTACCAGCGAGAGCCCGCTGGCCAAGTTGTTGGCAATGCCCGTCACTGGCGCATTCAAGATCGTCTGCGCCAGCGAAACAGCCCCCCAGATAACCATCTCCAGGCTGATGAAGGTCACCAGGTAGAAATACAGCCGGCGCACGTTACGCATGGGTGCCCCGGGCTTTCATGGGTTCGCCGGCGTCGCCGGTACAAGCGGGACCTCCGGCTTTCCCGGTGGGAGCAGTGTGTACCAGTTGTAATCCCAAAAGGGGTAGGGCATTTCAGTGATCTTCCACGCGCCGCCCTGGCGGACAAGCGTTGCGTTTTGCTGCTGGCGGTTGGAGCTGTTGAACGGATTGCCGCTGCTATAGATCAGGGTCAGCGCCACCGTGGCCGCGTCGCCCGAGATGTTCGTCTCGCCGACCTGCACGCTCACGTCCGCAATGTTCTGCCGGGTGTTCAGGTAGGATTGGCGGAACGTATCCAGGCCCGGCATTGGGTCCTTGCTCACCAGGTACGGGTACGCCCGGTTGAAATCGTTCTGGCTGAGCGCCAGCAGGTAATTATGGATCACGCCAGCCGGCGAATCGTCATTGGTATAGTCCTGTCCTCCCTGGCGGGTGAAGAAGAAGGCCAGTGCAACAATGACCAGGACACCGATCCCAGCAAGAATAGAGGTTAGAAAACGGTCAGGTTTCATTTATGCCTGAGTTATTCTACCAGTAAAAAGACTTCCGAAGTTTTACAAACTTCGGAAGTCTCGATCATGTCTTCATTGTAAACGCATCAACGCTGCAGCCGCAATCTGGATCAGCGGCCCGGGCACGAAGGCCAAAATCACCGTGGCTGCCGCGGCCACGATTGCCGTCGCCCGCAGCCAGGGGTCGGCCGCCGCCACCGGCTCGCCCGGCTTCATGTACATGATCACCACCACCTTCAGGTAGTAATACGCCGAAATCAGTGAGGTGATCAGGCCGATCAACGCCAGGCTGAGATAGCCCCCCTCCACCGCCGTGCGGAAGAGGTAGAACTTGCCCCAGAAACCCATCGTCAATGGGACGCCGGTGAAAGAGAGCATGAACACCAGCATCGACAGCGCCAGCCAGGGATATTTGCGCCCCATGCCGGCGAAATCCTCCAGGTCCAGCCCCTTGCCCTCGGCCTTTTCGAGCGCCACCACCACCGCCCAGGCGCCGAAACTGGTCAGGCCGTAAGCCACCAGGAAGAACAACGAAGCCGCCACGCTATCCGCCCGCGTCTGGCTGTCCCCGTAAGGCACGAAAGCCATCAGCAGGTAGCCTGCGTTGGCGATGCTCGAGTAGGCCAGCAGGCGCTTGATATTCGTCTGCGCAATCGCCAGGATGTTGCCGCCGATCATGGTCAGCGCTGCCAGCGCCCACAGCACCGGGCTCAAGTTGACCGAAAGACTCGGGAACGCCGTCACGAACACCCGCAGCAGGGCCGCCACGGCCGCCGCCTTGACCGCCACCGACATGAATCCGGTCACCGGCGAGGGCGCCCCTTGGTAAACGTCCGGTGCCCACTGGTGGAACGGCACCGCCGCCACCTTGAAACCGAAAGCTACCAGGATCAACCCCGCCCCCACCAGGAACAGGGTCAGGTTGCCGCTGCCGGAGGCCATCGCCTGGGTGATTCCGATCAAATCGTGGTGCGCCGTGGCCCCGAAGACCAGGGCAATGCCGTACAGCAGGAATCCGGAGGAAAATGCGCCGAGCAGGAAGTATTTGAGCGCCGATTCCTCCGAGTCAGGCCGCGGCCGGGCGAAACCGGCCAGCACGTACAGCGGGATGGATAGCAGTTCAATCGCCAGGAAGACCACGATCAGGTCGTAGGCGTAGGACATCAGCATCATGCCCACCACCGAGAACATCAGCAGGGCGTAATATTCGCCGCGCTCGATCTTCATGCGCTTCAGATAATCGTGCGCCAGCGGGATGGCAACCAGCCCGGAGGCCAGGAAGATCACATTCAGAAACGTTCCAAAGCCATCCACCACTGCCATGCCGCTCAGTGCAACCTGCGAGGCACCGGCCTGCGCGATGGTCAGCACCAGGCTGACCAGCAACCCGGCGGCGGCGATCAGCGCGCTGATCCCCTTGCGCTCGGCCGGGATCCACAGATCCGCCAGCACCAGCGCCAACGCCCAGCCGACCAGGACTACCAGGGGCAGGATTGCGTTTAGATCGGATAAAGTCATCGCCTCGCCTCCCTTTAAGGCAGCCCTGCCGCCGACCGGACCAGCTTGACCAGGCCGTCGACCGTCGGATTCATCAGGTCGAAGAAAAATTTGGGATAAAGCCCAATCCAGAAAATGACCACCAAAATCGCTCCCAGGATGGCAATTTCACGCCAGTTGAGCTCGGCCAGCGCCCGGTTCTCGCCCACCGTCACCGGACCCATGAACACCTTTTCGAACATCACCAGCAGGTATACCGCCGCCAAAATAACTCCCAGCGTGGCCACCCCGGCGTACCACGGGCTGGCCAGCGCCGAGGTCGGCAGGAACGATCCGGCCAGGATGGTGAACTCGCCCACGAAGCCGTTCAGCCCGGGCAGGCCCATCGAAGACAGCGTCACCACCAGCGCCAGCCCCGCCATCACCGGTACCACCTTCCACAGGCCGCCGAAGGCCGCCAGCTCGCGGGTGTGCCGCCGGTCGTAAAGCATGCCGACGATGAAGAACAGCGCCCCCGTGCTCAGACCGTGGTTGACCATTTGCAGGATAGCGCCAGACACGCTCTGCGCGGTCAGGGCGAAGATGCCCAGCATAACGAAACCCAGGTGGCTAACCGAGGAATACGCCACCAGTTTTTTGAGGTCTTTCTGTGCGAAGGCCACCGCCGCCCCGTACAGGATGCCGATCACCGCCAGCACCGCCAGCAGAGGCGCAAAATACACACTGGCCTGCGGGAACAGCGGCAGGTTGAAGCGCAAGAACCCGTAGCAGCCCATTTTCAGCAGCACGCCGGCCAGGATCACCGATCCGGCCGCCGGGGCCTCAACGTGGGCGTCCGGCAGCCAGGTGTGCAGGGGAAAGATGGGCACCTTGATGGCAAACGCCAGCCCGAAGGCCAGGAACAGCCACTGCGCCGCATCCTGGAAGACTTGTCGGTTGGCCAGCAGGGTTTCGTACGAGAAAGTCTTTGCCTGCAGGCCCAGGTACAGGATCGCCAGCAGCATCAGGATCGAGCCCGCCATGGTGAACAGGATGAACTTGATGGCTGCGTAAATACGCCGCTCGTGGCCCCAAATGCCGATTAAGAAATACATGGGCACCAGCGTGAACTCCCAGAACACGTAGAAGAGCACCAGGTCCAGTGCCAGGAACACCCCCAGCATACCCATTTCCATCAGCAGGAAGAAGAGCATAAACGCCTTGACCCGGTCGTTAATCGACGTCCAGGTGGACAGGATCGCCAGCGGGGTCAGGAAGGTGGTCAGCAGCACCATCAGCAGGCTCAGGCCGTCCACCCCCATTTGGAAGCGGATCTCGACCCCGCCCAGGGTAATCCAGGGCAGGTCGACTTTAAGCTGGAGCGCTCCGTTGGCCGGGTTGAACTGCGCCAGCAACCACAGGGAGAGCACAAAGGTGACCAGTGCCGTGCCAAAGGCCGTCCAACGGATGGCGGACTTGCGCTCACCGGGGATGAAGGCCAGGATCAGCACCCCCACCACGGGGAAAAAGGTCACCAGCACGAGAGGATTAATGCCCAGGTTCATAAACATTCCCCAAATCGAAGATCATTTGCGCAAGGCCAGGTAAGCCAGAATAAACACAACGCCTGCCAGGATCGACAGTGCATAGCGCCGAACGTAACCGTTCTGCAGTGTACGCCAGGCCGAGGCAATCGCCGCAGTCAGCCGCCCCAGGCCAACGGCAATCCCGTCGATCAGCCCCTGGTCCACCGGCTGCGCCAGGAATTTAGCCACTGCATAATAGGGCGCGATGATCACCGCCTGGTAAAGCTCGTCCACCCACCACTTGTGCTCCATGCCCCGGTACACCGGGCCCAAAATGCGCGCCAGCGGGTCGGGCTGTCCCGGAACGGACAGGGTCTTGCGCGCCGAGTACAGGATCCAGGCCACCGCCAGCCCCAGCAGGGATACCCCCAGCGAACCCGCCGCCACCGGCAGCACGAACTCCGAAGGCGCCAGGCCGGGGAACACCGGCTCCAGCCATTTCTCCAGCGGGGTCAGTCCGGGGAAATTGATCAGCCCGCCCAGCGCGGAGAGCACGGCCAGGACCACCAGCGGCGCAGTGACGATAGCGGGACTCTCGTGCACGTGCTGGGCGGCCTTGCTGCGCGCCTTGCCGAAGAATACGTACAGGAGCTGGCGTCCCATGTAAAAGGCGGTGAAGAAGGCCGCCACGATTAATATGATGAAGATCGCCGGGGAATCCTTGCTTGCGGCCGCCAGGATTTCATCCTTGGAGAAGAACCCCGACAGCGGGGCGATGCCGGATAGCGCCAGCGCCCCGATCAGGTACACCCAGAAGGTGAGCGGCATTTTCTCGCGCAGCCCGCCCATGTTGCGCATGTCCTGTGGGTCCAGCGCCTCCGGCGCGTGAGCGTGGCTGCCGCGTTCGGCCACCTCCTCGCCGTGTTCCATCCCCAGGATCACCGAGCCGGCGGACAGGAAGAGCAGCGCCTTAAAGAAGGCGTGGGTCACCAGGTGGAACATGCCGGCCACGAATGCGCCCATCCCCACGGCCGCTACCATGAAGCCGAGCTGGCTGATAGTCGAATAGGCCAGCACTTTCTTGATGTCATTCTGGCCTACGGCAATCGTTGCTGCAAACAGGGCTGTCACTGCTCCCACCCAGGCCACTGTCACCTGGGCCGCCGGCGCGGCCATAAATAATGCCGAGGAGCGCGCCACCAGGTACACCCCTGCGGTGACCATGGTAGCCGCATGGATCAGGGCCGAGACCGGGGTGGGACCTGCCATAGCGTCCGGCAGCCACACGTACAGCGGTATTTGGGCTGATTTTCCGGCCACGCCCAGCAGCATGAACAGGGTCACCGCCAGCAGCACGCCCGGCGCCGCCGAGCTGGCCTGGCCGAATATCTGCTCGAAATTAAACGTGCCGAAGGAGGCAAACAGGATGAAGAGGGCGATCAGCAGACCAAAATCCCCCACCCGGTTGGCCACGAAGGCCTTTTTGGCAGCTTTGGCGTTGGCAATCCCGCCCGCGCCCTTCTCGAACCAGAATCCGATCAATAAATAAGAGCACAGGCCCACGCCCTCCCAGCCCACGAACAGCATGAGGAAGTTGTCGGCAGTGACCAGGATCATCATGGCTGCGATGAACAAGTTCAAATACACAAAAAAGCGGCTGAAGCGGCCTGGGTCGCCGTTGTGGCGCACGTCGCTGTGCATGTACCCGATGGCGTAAATGTGGATCAGCGCGCCCACTCCGGACACCACCAGCATCATGGTCACCGACAGGGCATCCACCCGGAAGGTCCAATCAGCCTGGAAGGTGCCGATGTGGATCCATTCCAGGAAGGGCACTGTGGCTCCCTCCGGCGAGGATTGAAGCGTGAAGAAGAGGATGCCCGTCACCACAAACGAGCCGGCCACCGCCAGCGACGCCAGCCAGCCGGAGAAGGTCTCCCCCAGGCGCTTGCCCACCAGCAGGTTCAGCAGCAGCCCAATGACCGGCAGGAAAACCACCCACGGGACGAGGGAAAATGCAGGATTGACAACGGCTTGAAAGTGCATGCCGGCTCAGCCTTTCAGATTGTTCATCTGGTCAACGTCGATGCTGCCCTTGGTGCGGAAGATCGCCACCATCAGCGCCAGGCCTACGGCCACTTCGGCCGCCGCCACCGTCATTACGAAAAAGACGAACATCTGGCCGTCCAGCGCCTTGTAATAGGAGGCAAAGGCGATGAAAGCCAGGTTGGCCGCATTGAACATCATCTCCAGGCTCATAAAGGCCACGATGGCATTCCGGCGCAGCAGTACCCCCAATACGCCCAGGGTGAACATGATGACCGAGAGACCAAGGTAATAGACGATCGGCGCCATGCTTACTCCTCCTTTTTCTTCGCCAGCAGCCGCGAGCGGATTGTGCCGGTGGCGCTGCCGCGGGTGAGCACGATTGCCCCGATCACTGCCACCAGTAAAATGACCGAGGTAACCTCGAACGGCAGGGCGTAACGCGTAAACAGGGTGGTCGCCACCTGGGCCGGGGTGGCGAAATCCGTTGTCGGCTCAGGCAGGGCCGTGGTCGAGCCCCATCCCCACACCACGAACAAGGCCGCCTGCACCAGCAGCACGCCACCCAGCAGCAGGCTGAGCGTGCGCTGGTTTTTGAGCGGCTCGCGGCCGGGCAGCCTTTCGGCGCCTAGCAGCATGATCACAAACAGAAATAGGATCATAATGGCGCCGGCGTAGACTGTGACCTGGGCCATGGCCAGGAACGGCGCGCCCAGCACCAGGTACAGCACCGCCACGAACGAGAAATTGGCCACCAGGAACAGGGCGGCGTAAATGGCGTTGCGGCTGAGCAGCACTCCCACCCCCGTGCCGATAATCACCAGGGCAAAGAATGCGTAGAACAAGATCGTGAATAACATTGGCCCTCCTCTACATTCGCGTCCGCAAATGATTAATCGACCGGATCCTTCATCTCCGGAACGGAACGGGTAAACACCCCGGCCGGGGTCTGCTGCGGCGTAGGGTTTCCACCGTCAGCCACGGGTTCGATCAGCATATCCTTGGTATAGATCGACTGGTTGCGGTCGGTGAAGGACAGCTCATAATTGTCGCCCAGGATGATGGCTTCGGTCGGGCAGGCGTCCTCGCAGAAGCCGCAGTAAATGCAGCGCAGCATGTTGATTTCGTACGTGCTGGCGTAGCGTTCGCCCGGCGAGAAGCGGTTTTCGTCCGTGTTTTCGGCCGCCTCGACGAAGATAGCGTCCGCCGGACAGGCCGCGGCGCACAGCGAGCAGCCGATGCATTTTTCCAGGCCGTTGTCGTAGCGCTTGAGCACGTGCCGCCCGCGGAAGCGGGTGCGCACCGGGCGCTTCTCCTCCGGGTATTGGATCGTAATCGGTTTGGTGAACATCGACCGCAAGGTCGTCCATAATCCACGTAACATGGGCCTAGCCTCCTACCAATATGACCACCACTGCCGTAACGATTACGCTGCCCAACGCCACCGGGAACATCACTTTCCATCCCAGCGCCATCAGGCGGTCGTAGCGGATGCGCGGCAGGGTGGCGCGTAACCAGATGATCAGGAACATCCAGATGGCCGTCTTAATGAACAGCCAGATCGGCCCCATCCAGGGGTTGATTGCCGGCCCGATCACCGGAATGAAGCTCAGGTCGGGTCCCAGGTAGCCGCCGAAGAACAGCGTGGCCCCAATCATGGAGACAGCCACCATCTTGATGTATTCCGCCATGAAGAACAGGGCAAATTTCATGCTCGAATATTCGGTGTGGTACCCCGCCGTCAGCTCCTGCTCGGCCTCGGGCATATCGAATGGCGCCCGGTTGATCTCGGCCAGGCTGGCGGTCAGGTAGACCACGAAGGCGACCGGCTGGAGGATGACGAACGGAAGGTTGCGCTGCGCCTCCACGATGTCGCGCAGGCTCATCGAGCCGGCGATCAGGATCGGGCCGACGTAGGCCAGGCCCAGGGCAAGCTCGTAGCTGATCATTTGCGCCGTTGAGCGCAGCCCGCCCAGCATGGCGTACTTGTTGTTCGAAGACCAGCCCGCCAGGGTGATCCCATACACCGAAATCGACGTCACCGACAGGATCCACAGCACTCCCACCGGCACGTCGGTGAGCTGGAGCACCACCTGCCGCCCGAACAGGTTGACCGTGCCGCCCCAAGGCACGACCGCCGTGATCACCAGCGCCGGGATCACCGTGATGATCGGGGCCACGATGAAGATGAGCTTGTCAGCCTCGGCTGGGATCAATTCTTCCTTGAAAATCAGCTTGACCGCGTCGGCTATCGGCTGCAGCAGGCCACCCGGCCCGGCGCGGTTTGGCCCGATGCGCACCTGCATGCGCGCCAGCACCTTGCGCTCGTAAAGCGTGGTGTAAGCAAACCCGGCCGTCAGTGATAGCACGATGATCAGCGCTTTTATGATCCATTCGAGTATCGTGCCAAAGTCCATTAATATCTCTCCTGCGACAAGTCATCCATGAAACGTGAAAAGTGAAAAGTGAAACGTGAATCTGATCATTCACGCTTCACGTTTCACTTTTCACTTTTCACGTCCCACATCCACTCCCACACCCACCACCGCCGGCCCCCACAGCGGGATGCCGGTACTGCGCGGCACGAGGCCCACGCCCTGCGGCATGGTTTCGTCGAGCACCACCGGCAGCAAATATTTGCCCGCGTTCAAGGCCAGCGCAAACTCCTGGCCTTCCTGCAGGCCGAGCTTCTCCGCCGTTTCCGGATGGAGCCACAATACCGGCTGCGCCAGGCGCTTTTCGAGCAGCGTTGAAGGCGTCACCAGCGCGCCGCGGTCGAACAGGCGGGTGAACGGCGCCAGCAGCAGACCTTCGCCGCCGGTCTCGATCCCTGCCGGCGCGGGGCGCTGCAGGATCGCCGGCTCGAATACCTGGAGCGTCGGGTCCAGCTTGACGCCCAACCCCTGCCGGTTATCGTAGGTCGTTCCGCCATAGTACATATCGCTGCGCCCGATGATCGGGAGCTGTTCGGTGACCTCGGCCATGGCCTGATACGACACCCCGGCATAATCGGCGTGCTCGGCGGCGATGGCGTCCATCACCAGCGCCACGGCCCTGCCTTCCATTTGCATGCCAAGCCGCTGTCCGATCTGGGCAAACACGGCAAAATCGGCCCGCGGGCCCGGGAGCGCCGGAACCACCGGGTAGAAGCGCTGCACGCGCCGCTCGCCGGAGGTATAGCTGCCCTCGCGTTCGGTATACGCCGCCGCCGGCAGCACCACGTCGGCCAGTTTCGCCGTCTCGGTCAGGAACAGGTCCTGGACGACGACGAAGGCCGCCCGTTCAATCGCCAGGCCCAGGGATGGGTCGTCCCCGGCCGGGTCGGCAGCCGCAATGTAAGCCACCAGTGCCCGGCCCAATGCCGCCACCAGGTCGCCGGCAGGCCGGAAACCCATGTCCCAGGCGCCCTGCGTGTTTCCGTTGGGCCACACTCCGATCAGGCCGTTGTTGGGCCGGCCGGTGTGGTTGGTACGCACCAGCAGTCCGGCGCAGGCCCGCGCCAGGGCGGTCGAGCCGGAAAGGCCCAACCCCTCACTGCCGTACAAAATGACCACGTTTTCGGCCTGGTTCACCACGTCGGCGGCCTTGCGCACCGCCTCACCCGCCGCCGGCAGGTTCTCGGGGATGAAGGATGAGATGGTATTGGCCTCGTCGCCGTAGGTGTAGCGGATAGTTTGGGCCGCGTAGCGATCCAACCGGGTGGAACGCGGGGCTGCGACGATCAGCGTCGCCCCGCGTTTTACTGCCTGCTTGATGCGCAGCCACCACAGCGGCGCCTCCTGGTGCAGGTCGCTGGCGACTACCAGGATCACACTGCCCTTGCCCATCTCACCGAAATTGGTGCCCTTGCCCACCCCCACCTGGCTCACCAGGTCGCCCCCGCCCATGGTCGAATACAGCAGCGATTCGCCGTTGGGGTTGAGCTTGCGCAAATTGAACAAGTCCTCGTTGGAAAGCCGCCCGCTGGTCAGCGTGACCAGCCCGGGCCCGGCCGCGCCGATCTTCTCGGCCACCAGGCCGAGCGCCTCGTCCCAAGTCGCCGGCACAAGCTCGCCATCCTTGCGCACCAGCGGCTGGCGCAGGCGCTGGTCGCTTTCTGTGTAATGGTAGGCAAACCTCCCCTTATCGCACATCCAGATTTCGTTGACGGCCTCGTTCTGGCGTGGCATCACCCGCTTGATGCGCACGCTGCCGCCGGTAGATGCCTCGCGGCGCACGTTGTAAACGATGTTGCAGCCCACCGGGCACTGGTTGCAGATCGAGGCACCGGTCTTGAGCTCCCACGGCCGGGCGCCAAAGCGGAAATCGTCCGTCGTCAGGGCGCCCACCGGACAAATATCGGTGGTGTTGCCCGAGAAGATCGAATCGAAGCCCGGCTCGGAATAAGTAATAATTTCAAATGCGCGCCCACGGGCGTGGAAACCGATGACCGGGTCGTCCACCACCTCGTGCTGAAAGCGCGTGCAGCGCCCGCACTGGATGCAGCGCTCGCGGTCCAGCCAGATCAGCTCGCCCAGGGGCACGTGTTTGGCGTTGTGGGCCTTCTCGTCGTAAATGTAACGGCTCTCGCCCGGTCCGTGGCGCAAGGTCAGGTTCTGCAGCGGGCATTCACCGCCCTTGTCGCACACCGGGCAGTCCAGCGGGTGCGAGGTGAGCAGGAACTCCAGCACCTCCCGCCGGGCCGACTTGACCTTGTCGCTTTCGGTAATCACCACCATGCCTTCGGAAACCGGGTTGGTGCAGGCCGTGTCCAGCTTGGGCCCAAACTGGATCTTCGGCAGGCCATCGGCGTCCTTGATCACCTGCCCGGTCGCCCGGTCGATTACCGGCCGCCCAATGTCCACCAGGCACATGCGGCACATGCCCACCGGGTCCATCTTGGGATGATAGCAAAAGACCGGGATGTCAATGCCGGCCTGCTTTGCCGCATCCACGATCAACGTCCCCTCCGCAACGGTGAGTGTCTGGTCGTCTATTTTGAACGAGATCATTTTTGCCATAAATCCATTACCCGTTAATTATTTTGTGCCGCTTTGCAGAAATTATTTAGATGCGCCTCCCCCTTCCCTTCAGGGAAGGGGGCCGGGGGGTTAGGTCTAAGTCTTTACCAACGCCTCAAAATCTTCTCTAAACTTATCAATCCCGCTCACCACCGCCATGGTCGAGAACTCACCCAGCGGGCATAGGCATTTGCCCTGGATCTGCAAGGCCACGTCCTTGAGCAGTTTAATATCCGCGTCCGTGCCATGCCCGCTCACCAGGCGGTGGGCGATGTGCTCCATCCAGAAGGTGCCCTCGCGGCAGGGGGTGCATTTGCCGCATGATTCATGCTTGAAGAAATGGGTCGTCTTGCCCACCAGCCAGCCGACGTTGACCGTCTCGTCGAGCACGATCACCGAGGCCGAGCCCAGCGGAGCTCCGAGGAGCTGCTGGGTCGATTCGTATTCCATCGGGCAGTCCAGGGCCTTGTCGTCCGCCGGCACGATGATCGACGAAGCTCCCGCCGACATGATCGCCTTGACCTGCTTGCCGTCGATGATCCCCCCGCCGTGCTCGAAGATCAACTGGCGGAAGGTGGTGCCGAGCGGCAGCTCGTAATTGCCGGGCTTGTTCACCCGCCCGGAAAGGCTGAAAATCTTGAGCCCGGGACTTTTTTCGGTGCCGAACTGGCGGTACCAGCCCGCCCCGTTCCTGACAATGAGCGGCACGTTGGTCAGTGTCTCCACATTATTGATCACCGTGGGCTTGGCGTATAGTCCCACCACCGCCGGAAACGGCGGGCGCAAGCGGGGCTGGCCCAGGTTGCCCTCCAGCGATTCCAGCAGGGCGGTTTCTTCGCCGCAAATATAGGCCCCCGCCCCCAGGTGGGTGTGCAGGCGCAACGAATAAGTGGTGCCCAAAATATTCTCACCGAGCAGGCCGGCCTGCTCCAGCTCGGCGATCTTCTGGTCCAGGAATTTTGCCAGGGCCCAGAACTCACCCCGCAAATAGACGTAGGATAGGTTGGCCTGGACGGCATAGGAAGCCAGCATCAGCCCTTCCAGGAATTGGAAGGGGTTGCTCTCCATGATCTCGCGGTCCTTAAAGGTGCCCGGCTCGGATTCGTCGGCGTTAGCAGTGACGTAATGCGGCCAGACCGTATTGGGCAGAAAATTCCACTTCATGCCGGTCGGGAACCCGGCCCCGCCCCGGCCGCGCAGGCCGGAATTCTTGACCTCGTTGTACACGTCGACCGGCTGCATGCTGGTCACTGCTTTTTTGTAGGCTTCGAAGCCGCCGTCCGCCATATACACGTCCAGCCGGTTGATGTTGGCCACGCTGCGGTGGCGCAGGAGGTAATATTCGCTCATTGCGCCGCCTCCTGGGCCCGCTTGCGCAGCTTATCGACCAGCGCCAGGGTCGATTCGACGGTCAAATTTTCATGGTAACTGATGTCGCCGTCCCCCTGGAGCTGCAGCATCGGCGCCCGGTGGCAGCCGGCCAGGCAGGTCACCTCTTCAATGGTGAACAGCCCGTCCGCAGTCGTCTCACCAACCTTCACGCCGATATTCTCGCACAGGTTCTTCAAGAATTCGTCGGCGCCTTTCATGGCGCAGGGCAAGTCCGTGCATACCTGCAGGCGGTAACGCCCGCCCGGGTTTTCGTGGAACAGGGTATAGAATCCAACCACCGAATCGACATCTGTCGTTGAAAGGCCGGTGATCTCGGCGATGTCGGCAATCGCCTGGCGGGTAATGTAGTTGGTCTCGCGCTGCGCCAGGTACAGCAGCGGCATAATCGCCGACTTGCGGTAGGTTTCCGGGTATTTTGCCAGGATTTGCCTGACTTCTTGGGGATATTTTTTGAGGATTTCGTTCACCGGTCCGTGTCTCCCAGAACGATATCGATGCTGCCGATGATACCCACCACGTCGGCCACGAAATGGCCCCGGCTGAGCAGCGGCATGATCTGCAAATTGGCAAACGAAGGGGTGTGGTAATGGCAGCGGTAGGGTTTAGGACCGCCGTCGCTCTCCAGGTACACGCCAAGTTCGCCGCGCGGGCTTTCGATGGCTTCATAAACTGCACCCTTAGGCGCATTGAAGCCTTCGGTCCACAGCTTGAAGTGGTGGATCAGGGCCTCCATGCTCACGCCAATCTCGGAGCGCGGCGGTGGCACGTATTTGCGGTTGTTGCTGCGCACCGGCCCGCCGGGCAGCTTGTCCAGCGCCTGGCTGATGATCCGCACCGACTGGCGCATTTCCTCCACGCGCACCAGGTAGCGGGCGTAAATGTCGCCCTCCGTCTGGGTCGGGACGTCGAACTCGTACTGCTCGTACCCGCTGTACGGCCGGGCCTTGCGTAAATCGAAAGCCACGCCGCTGCCGCGAATGATCGGCCCGTTGACGCCCCACTTGATGCAGTCCTCGGCCGAAATCGAGCCGATGCCCTTGGTGCGTTCGAGGAACAGCGGGTTGTGGGTCAGCAGGCTTTCGTATTCCTTGATCCGGTCCGGCATGATCTTGACCACGTTGCGCACCGCGGCCTCGAATTCTTCAGGCACGTCGCGCCACAGGCCTCCGGGGCGGATGTAGGTGGTCATCATGCGCTGCCCGGCGCACATTTCAAAGATATCCAGGATGGTCTCGCGCTCGCGGAAGGTGTACAAGAAGGTGGACATGGCCGCCAGGTCCAGGGCCGAGGTGCCCAGCCACACCAGGTGCGAGTTGAGCCGGGTCAGCTCGGCCAAAATAACCCGGATGACCTGGGCCCGCTCCGGCACGTCGATTTCGCACAGCTTTTCCACCGCCATGCAGTACACCAGGTTGTTGCCCAGCGGGTTGAGATAATCCAGCCGGTCGACCATCACCTCGGCTTTCTGATAGGTCTTCGACTCCATGTTCTTTTCGATGCCCGTGTGCAGGTAGCCGATATCCGGGATGCAGTTGACAATGATTTCGCCATCCAGCTCGAGCAGCAGGCGCAGCACGCCGTGCGTGCTGGGGTGCTGCGGGCCCATGTTGAGCAGCATGGTCTCGCCCGTCAGGGCGCGGTTCGAAACCAGGTGGCGGATCTCTTCATTGACCAATTCACGATAATCTGCCATAAACGCTCTCTCTCAAGTCCTGTCCGTGGGATGCGGCTTCTTCACCATGATCTCTTCTTTGTTGAAGCTGAACTGAACTTCTTCGTACCCCAGGGGATAATCTTTACGCAGGGGATGCCCTTCCCAGTCGTACGGCATGATGATCCGGCGCATGTCCGAATTGCCCTCGAACCGGATCCCGAACATGTCCCACACCTCGCGCTCGTACCAGTTGGCCCCCGGCCAGATCTTTTCAGCCGTGGAGATGACTGGCGCATTGCCGTTCAACGGCACGCGCAGGCGCAAAAGCTGGCTGTTTGCCATCGAATTGAGCTGGTAGACCACGTGGAAACGCGGCGCTTCTTGCGGCCAGTAATCCACAGCGGTCAGGTCGAGCAGCATGTCGAACTTGAACTCGTCGTGCAGCTCCTGCAGGACGGGGACAATCTGGTCCGGCTGCACCAGCAGGGTTACCTCGTCCCGGAACTCCGATACCTCAACGCTGTATTTTGCAGATATTGCGCTTACAGCGGATTGCAGGCTTTCGTTCATGCTTTATTCCTTTTTCAAGCCCAGGTCTTCAAATGTTCTTTTTTCACTTTTTCGTGCAGGGTCATGATCCCATGGATCAAGGCTTCCGGCCGCGGCGGGCAGCCCGCCACGTAAACATCCACCGGAACCACCTCATCCACCCCCTGAACGATGGCATAATTGTTGAAGACGCCGCCGCAGGCGGCGCAGTCGCCCATGGCGATCACCCATTTCGGGTCCGGCATCTGGTCATAAAGCTGGCGCAGCACGGGCGCCATTTTGCGGCTCACCCGCCCCGCCACGATCATCAGGTCCGATTGGCGCGGGCTGGCGCGCATCAGCTCCATGCCAAAGCGGCTCATATCGTAATTGGATGCCTGCGCGGACATCATTTCGATGGCGCAGCAGGCCAGGCCGAACAACATGGGCCACATAGAATTCGTGCGCGACCAGTTCACCACCTGCTCGAGCGTGGAGGTCACGACGCCCATGTTGCCCGCTTTTTGTTCTATTCCCATTCCAACGCTCCCTTCTTCCAGGCATAGATAAACCCGACGACCAAAATACCGATAAACACCAGCATCCCGATCAGGCCGGGTATCCCTAACTGCCGGAATACAACGGCGTAGGCCAGTAAGAACACGGTTTCCACGTCAAAAAGGATAAACAAAACGGCGATCAGGTAATAGCGCACCGAAATGCGCCGCTGAGCTTCGCCGTAGGGGACCATTCCCGATTCGTACGGGCTGGCTTTACGCTGCGATGGACGCCGCGGGCCGAAGAAATACCCCAGCGCAATCACGATAATGCCGACGACCACCGCAACGATCAGGATTACAAGGAGTGGGTAATAATCATTCAGCATCGCTAAACGCTCCTGTACGAATTGGAATAATTATATCACAATAGTGGTATTTATCACAATTTCCGCCTGATGTTCGTACATTAATGGGGTTACTATACTACAAATAAGGTCATTTGGACGGTAATAATAAACATTAATTTTTGGTGATTGTTAATATTAGTTTTTAGTGATTTTATAGATGAAAACTCCGCCCTGGTCGTACACGCTGGCAATCCCCTGGCAGGTTTCGAGCGCTTTAGGTTGCAGGCTGCCGGTCCCCTGACGCAGGTAAACGTAATCCAGCCCGGTATCCTTCACCAGCGACCAGAAGGCGTCGTCGCAACCGGTTACCCGGCTGGCGCGCTCCGCCCACCCCGTGTATTCTCGCACCACCTCCGGCGGGCCCCAGCCAACTGCCGCCGGGGCCACCACCGTGAAGCGCCCGGTGTTCGGCGTGATCCAATACCCGCCGTCCACGCCGCGGTAGATATTTCCCTGCCACAGCGTGCCGTTGATAAAAAAGCGCGCCGCCGGCGGCGTGTTCTGCTCGATCCAATTCAACGCCTCCAGGTCCGCCTGGGTCGTGAAAACCGTATCCGGGTTGAGGATGTCCAGCGTCCCCTGGATACCCCATCCTGTGAACCCCAGGCAGACCAGCGCGCCCAGAAATAACCCAGCCAGGCCGGCATGCCGCAGCGGCCAGGATCCGATCCAATCGACCAGGCTGACCAGTAAATCAGCCGCCAGCAGCGCCCCCGGCACGAACAACACAATCGCCACCAGATCCGGTCGGAAGGGCGAAAGCCGCACCAGAGGGGTAGAAAGGAAAGCCAGCAGCAAGGCCCAGGCTGCCAGCGAGCGCTCGCGCCCGCGCCACAGCGCCACGGCGCAGCCGATCCCGGCCAGCCCCAGCAAGATGTAGCCCCGGTCTGGGCCAACCAGGTAATAAATGTAGTTAAGGCTGTCGCGGATGGATTGGGCGCTGTTCGGGTCGAAGGGATTAGTCATGTCCAGCGAGGCGCTGCCTCGGCTGTACTGCCACACCCGCAGCAACCAGGGAGATGCCAGCAAAACCCCCGCCCCGGCCGCCGCAAAGGGCTGCCAGCGCAGCCCGGCCAGGCGCCTGACCTGCGGCCAGCGCGCTGCCTCGGCGATCAGCAGCAGAAATAAGAAGAGCGCCAGCAGCAGCGTTGCCAGGTAGTGCGAGAAGCACACCCCGGCCGTGTAGAGCGCCAGTCGCCCCAACGCCCAGCGGCTGCGGTTGCCGTTGCGTACTTCCAGCGCCGCGGCCATCGCCAGCGGCAGCACCACCAGCCCGGCCAGCAGCGTGTAGCGTCCCCAGGTCAGGTAATACGCCGGCATGGTAAAGACGAACCCCACCAGCAGAGCGGCCAGCCCGGCCCGGCGCCAGTCTCCCCATGCCACCCTGGCCAATCGGTAGACCGAAAAAGCCACCAAGGCGTTGATCACCTGGCCGAACCACAGCACGGCCTGGGCCGGGTCGAGCCGCGACCAGAACGACAGGCTGGCAGCAGTGACATGGAACCCAAAATGGTAGTACAGGGGCACCGGCAGGTACGGCATCCAGTCCGGCGGCAGGCCGCCGTGGTCCAGGATCACCCGCACCAGCAGGGTATGGTGGACCGAATCGACCCAGGCCGGCAGCACCAGCGAGCGCGCCTGGACCATGCGCCAGGCAATGAATGCCAGGATCACCGCCAGCGCCAGCAGGCCGCCTGCATTGACCCCCCAGAAACTGCCCTCGATCAGGCGCGGCGCCAGCCAGGCTGCCAGCGCCAGCACGTACAGCGTCACCAGTGCAATGCCCGAAAGCTGGATCCCCAGCCAAAAAAAGAGCGCCGCCAACAGCGCGGTGATGGAAATGCTCAGCCCGACCGCATCTGCCGCCCATTCGAGCGGGTCACGCCCGCCCGGACGCTCCCAGGCCAGCCAGGCCGCCCCCGGCAGGAACAGGGCGATCAAGGCCGCAATGATGAACAGCAAGATCGAGGCTAAAGAGTCAGGCACAAGAATCTATTATCAGACCCCTCCCCCAACCCCTCCCCTAAAGGGGAGGGGA
>DBMK01000235.1 GCA_002298885.1 Anaerolineaceae bacterium UBA700 | reverse complement strand
ATTCGGTTTCTCCCCCTCTCCATTTCATGGAGAGGGGGCCGGGGGGGTGAGGTTTTTCCCTGCAACAAATTTCCTCCTTCTGCGTATAAAACAATAGCATCCAAACTACCAGACTTGATCTTCGGGCGAACAATCGGGACTGGATGGGTGTTTCTCCTTTTGAACGGCGCTCCTTTCCCCGGGCTGAGGAAAGGAGCGCCAAATTAAAAAGGTTTCCCCCTTATAATTATTTCCATATGGCACAAACCCCCAAACCCAGCTTGTGGGATATCTTCTCCACCTGGCTCGTCTTAGGCATCCAATCCTTCGGCGGCGGCTCCTCCACATACCTCCTCATTCACCAGGCCTGCATCAAGCGCGGCTGGGTGGAGGAAGAGGAGTTTGTACGCACCTGGGCCCTGGCGCAAATCTCGCCGGGGATCAACCTGGTCAAGCTCACCATCCTCATCGGTCGCAAGCTGCGCGGCTGGCCCGGCCTCATCGTCGGGGCCGGCGGGCTCATGCTGCCCAGCGCCGCTATCACCGTGCTGATGACCGCCGGCTTTTCAGCCATCCGCAGCCAGCCCCTGGTCCAGGCCGCCATGCGCGGCGTTCTGCCGGCCACCATCGGCCTCAGCCTCACCATGGCCATCAACATGGCCCAGCCGGTGCTGGCCCGGGCGCATAAAGAGGGTCCTTCCCGCCTCGGCGCCCACCTGTTCATCCTGGCTGCTGCCGCCTTGCTCATCGCCGACCCCAACGTATCGCCACTGGCTGTGCTGCTGCTGGCCGGCGCCGCCGCCATCCTGCTGCTGGGGCTGATCCCCTCGCGGGCCGGGCAGTCGCAAGAAAAGGCCGACGATGAACCCGCTTGAATACTTCTGGCTGTTCTTGAAGGCCTCGCTCTTCTCCACCGGCGGCCTGGGCAATCTGCCCTTCCTGCACCAGGACCTGATTGCCCTGGGCTGGGCGCGCGAGTCGGATTTCGTCACCGCCCTGGCCGTCGGCAACGTCAGCCCCGGCCCCACCGGCCTGTGGAGCATCAGCCTGGGCTACCTGACTTTGGGATGGCTGGGTGCGCTGCTGGCGCTGGCGGCCCTCAGCCTGCCGCCGCTGCTGGCCCTTGTGGTGGCGGCATTTTACAACCGCATGGAGAGCCAGCCGGCCGTGCAGAATTTCACCCGCGGCCTTTCGTTGGGCGTGGTCGGCCTGGCCATCACCGTGTCGATTGGCCTGGCCGGCTCGACGATCACCGATTGGCGCGGGCTGGCGATTGGCCTGGGCGCCCTGGCGCTGGCGCTTAGCAAGCGCGTGCCGATCATCGTCATCCTTATTCTGGCCGCCCTGGCCGGCATCTTGATCTATGGGACGTAAAAAATGAACGATATTGTATGGCTGATCTCCTACTTTCTCCTGGCGTCTTTCACCATCGTGTTTGCCCTGTGGATTATCGTCCCTTTTGTGTCTGGCCTGCCGTGGTTCCCAACCCGTTCTGATCGCATCCGCAAGGCGCTGAAGATGGCTCAGGTGCAGCCCGGCGAGGTGGTTTACGACCTGGGCGCGGGGGATGGGCGTGTGCTGCTCGTGGCCGCTGCCGAGTTCGGCGCCCGCGCCGTCGGCGTTGAGATCAGCCCCATCCACTGCCTGCTGGCCTGGCTCAAGGCGCGCTTCAACCCCGCTGGCCGCCGGGTCGCCGTCCGGCTGGGCAATTTCTACACCGCCGACCTGTCGGACGCGGACGTGGTGTTCGCCAACATGACCCTAAGCCAGGCGCCGCGCCTGCGCCCGCATCTCGAGCAGAGCCTGCGCCCCGGGGCGCGCGTGGTGACCGTCCTGTTCGATTTCGATGGCTGGCAGCCGCTCGACTTCGACAAAGAGGATCTGATCTTCCTGTACCACATGCCGCCGGCCCCCGGCAGCCTGAGCACCTACCTCACCCAGAAGGTGTTGGAGAGATCGAAACCATAAGATTGGGGTATGATTTGGTTATGGACGCCGTCCTTTCGCTTCCGGTTTCTCCCACCTCATTCGTCGGCCGTGCTGCCGAGTTGGACGAAATTTCGGACCTGATGGCCAACCCAGCCTGCCGCCTGGTCACGTTAGTGGGCCCTGGAGGGATTGGAAAGACACGCCTGGCCATCCAGGCCGCCGCCCTCCAGGTGGGGGCTTTTCCGGATGGGATTATTTGGGTGTCCTTGCAGCCGCTCAGCTCGCCCGAATTTCTGGTCACCGCGATAGCCGAAGCCTGCCGCTATAAATTCGTCGCCCAGCAGCCTGCCCGGCTCCAGCTCCTCAATTATCTCAGCCGCCAGCGCCTCCTCCTGGCGCTGGATAACTTCGAGCATTTGCTGCCGGGGGCGGAGCTGGTTTCTGCCATCCTGGAGGCTGCGCCGCAGGTCAAGGTCCTGGTCACCAGCCGTGAAGTCCTCGGCCTGCGCGAGGAATGGATTCGCCCGGTGCAGGGCCTCACGTTCCCCGGCGAGGATGAGGCCGCCGCGCTCGAAGAATTCAGCGCCATCCAGTTGTTTGCCGAGCGAGCGCGTCAGGGGCAGCCTGCTTTTTCGCTGGAGCAGGAGGGCGCCTGTGCCGCCCGGGTCTGCCGCCTGGTGCAGGGCATGCCGCTGGCAATCGAGCTGGCAGCGGCCTGGCTGCGCACGTTGTCGTGTGCCGAGGTTGTAAATGAAATCCAGCATAGCCTGGATTTTCTGGCCACTGGCCTCAAGAACATCCCCGAGCGCCACCGCAGCATGCGCGCCGTGTTCGATCAATCCTGGCGCCTGCTCAGCCCGGTGGAGCGCCAGGCTTTTAAGAAGCTGTCCGTCTTCCAGGGCGGCTTCCGCCGCGACGCCGCCGATTTTGTCGCCGGCGCCGATCTGGCGGTGCTGCAGGCCCTGCTGGATAAATCCCTGCTCAGCGCCGCCGCCGGGCGTTACGCAATGCACGAGCTTTTGCGACAGTTTGCCCTCGAAAAGCTGGACGAAGCGCCGCAAGAACGGCAGCGGACCCAGGACCGGCACGCCGTATACTTCAGCCAATTCCTGCAGCGCCAGGAGAGCCGCCTTAAAGGCAGCCAGCAGTTGCCGGCCCTGGCCGAAATCGACGCCGAGATCGACAACGTGCGCGTTGCCTGGCGCCGGGCGGTTGAGGTCGGGATGGAATTGGAAATCCGGCAGGCCATGAACGGCCTGGTCCTGTACTATCAAATGCGCAGCCGCCAGCCCGAAGCCCTGGAGGCCTTCCAGCGCGCTGTGCAGCGGTTTGAGGAAGGCAGCCCAGAATTAAAAAGCTTGCTCGAGACAGTGGTGGCCTGGATGACGGCGGTCACGGGCAGCACCGAGGTAGCCGGCGAGATGTACGCCCGCTGCTACCCTGCGATTAAAAATTACCCGTCGGATGCTCCCTTCCAGTTTGCGTTCCTGGGTTTAAACTGGCATTCGGCCCATTTCTTGGAAGCGGAAGCATTCAAGCAGTTCTTCCAGGCCCGGGCTTCCAACTACGTCGCTATAAACGATCACTGGAGCGCAGCCTGGGCGCTGTACTGTCTTGGCATCCAGGCTGCAAAGCAGGGCGGGTACGAGGCAGCAGCCCCGCTCTACCTCCAAAGCCTGGACCAATTCCGGGCCTGTGACGACCGCTGGGGAACCACCTGGGCGCTGCATGCGCTGGGATCGTGCGCATCCGAGGCCAAACATTACCAGGAAGCCCGGCCGTTGTTCGAAGAATCGCTCAAAATCTGCCAGGAGGTCGGCGACCAGGGCGGCGTGGCCTTTGCGCTGCATATGCTCGGCGAGATTTCAACCGGCCTGGGAGAATACCCGGGAGCGTGGCGCTACCTGATCTCTGCGGCCGAGATCGATTACAAGATCAAATCCCGCATGCCGGCCTGGCACTTGTTCGACCTGTCTCTCACCCTGGCCGCCGCGGGCTGGAAAACCCGCGCTGTCGAGATCCTGGCCTTCCTCGCCACCAGGCCGGAGTTCAAGCACACCCTGCCCTACAGCCGTGACGAGCTGGAGAAACTGCGCCCCGGCCTGCCCCCCGACGTGTTCGAGCGCGCCTGCCGCGTGGGCGATGCGCACGACTTCAGCTCCTTTTTGGCCTACCTGGCGGCCGAATTGGAACAGGCTGAAAAGACGTCCGGCCGGGCGCCAGCGCCCGCCACCTCCGGCGTGCCGGGCCTGGTGGAGCCGCTGAGCGAGCGCGAGCTGCAGGTGCTGGCCTGCATCGCCAGCGGCATGTCGAACCGCGAGATCGCAGCCCGCATGTACATCACGGTGGGCACGGTCAAGAAGCACACCAACAACATTTTCGGCAAGCTGCAGGTCTCCAGCCGCACCCAGGCCGTGGCCAAAGCCCGCGACCTGCACCTTCTCGGCTAAAATCAACCCCCAATCAACCCCCATCTATAACTTTGGTTAGCTGACACTTCACCCTCCTGCCTGCTACTGTATGAGCAGGTCGAGGGAAGAACCTTCCGCCGGTGAAGTCCGGCCAAGGAAGTGCCTTCTCTCGGGAAAGGCGAAGTGCGTTATGTTATCCCCAACCGAAACGATGCAGATGGTCAGCCAGGGTTACAGCCGTTCTGCGGAGGGCTTTACCTACCGCAGCCAGGCCGCGCTGAGCTTCTGGCGGGTATACTCGACCGGATTGCGGCGCAGGCGATGGGCCTTCCTGACCCACCGGCAAACCCACCTGAAAAACCTGCAGGATGTGCTGAAGAACGGCAGGCTGGTCGCCAGCCACGACCTGGGCGTGATCAGCGTGCCCCTCGACCTGATCCGCGGCACTGAAAGCCGCAGTTGTGATTTTGACAACCAGTTCAACCCGCTCCGGCCTTCCGTCCAGGAGCGCTGGATCAATATCGCCTCGGCCATCCACCAGGGCGAGTCGATGCCGGCGGTAGAGCTGATCCAGGCCGGCGACACGTACTACGTGCGCGACGGTCACCACCGCATCTCGGTGGCCCGCGCTCACTCCCAGGCCGCCATCGACGCCCACGTCATCCGCTGGCAGCTCGACTAGGCCGCATCTCACCCCAATTCATCCGCTCCGCCGGGGTCCGCCCCCTCTTGCTCCGCTCGGGGTCTGCGACCCCAGCGCCGGCGGGTCACAGACTCGCCGGGAGCGGTTTTTCGGTTCCGCCGGGGTCTTTTTTTCTCGCTCCGCTGGGGTCTGCGACCCCAGCGCTGGCGGGGTCACAGACCCGCCGGGAGCAGCTTTTCGGTTCCGCCGGGATCTTCTTTGCTCGCTCCGCTGGGATCTGCGATCCCAGCGCCCGCGGGACGCAGTCCCGCTCTGAGCAGGTGTCAGGTAGGCAAAACCTTCCCCACCCCCATTCCCTGATAGAATTATCCCTATGATCGAAATCGTCCCCTACAACCCGAACTGGCCGGCCGAATTCGAGCAGATTTCCGCCGCTGTGCGCGCTGGCCTGGGCGGCCTGGCGCTGCGCGTGGACCACATCGGCTCCACCTCCGTCCCCGGCCTGGCCGCCAAAGATATCATTGACGTCCAGGTAGCTGTCGCCGGCTTCGACCCCGGTCTGGAAGCAGCATTCGCCTCGATCGGCTATACCCTGCGCGCCGATATCACCCACGACCACCAGCCGCCCGGCTACAGCGGCCCGGCGGACCAGTGGGAGAAGCGCCTGTTCAAGCCGCCGCAGGGCCAGCGCCGCACCAACATGCACGCGCGCGTCCTCGGGCGCGCCAACCAGCGCTACGCCCTGCTCTTCCGTGATTACCTGCGAGCGCACCCGGCCGCCGCCGGCGGCTACGCCGAACTGAAGCGCGTCCTGGCCTCCTACCACCCGGACGACCTCGAAGCCTACAGTATTATCAAAGACCCCGTCTGCGACCTGATCATGGTTGCCGCCGAAGACTGGGCCCAGGCAATTCATTGGAATCCTGGCGGCCCGGAGTAGAGTAGAATCGTAATAACGACTTCCACTGTTATGTCCCTTATATGACCTTCGACCCGCAAACCCTGGAATCCCAACGCGCCGCCCGCGCCATGATTAAACACGAAGCGCGCATCCTCACCCCCATCGGGGCGGCTGGGTTCGTCCTCCTTTTGATCCTGAGCATCGCTCTCGCCAGGGTGGTCCCGATTTACGCAGCGCTGATCGCCTTCGCTGTGTATTACGTGGCGTTCAGGGCGGTGATGAACTGGCGCCAGTGGGCCGCCCTGCAAAAATACCGCCTGGCCTGCCCGCACTGCGGCCTGCTGCTGGCCGAGCAGATCCATTATTTCAAGACTCCCACCTTCAAATGCCCCCACTGCGGCGAAATCGCCTGGGCCCAAGATAAGCCCCAGGCTCGGGAGTAATTCCGGTCTCAAACTGGACCTCTCCCCCGGCCCCTCCCCTGAATGGGAAGGGGGTATATTGCAGATTTTTCACCCAGCAAAGCTGGGCGAAAAATCTGCAAGAATTTTGCTCTCTTGAGTTTGGCCTTTTTCGAAAAGTCCTCAGAAAAAGCCCCCTCTCCACCTCGTGGATCGCGAAGCATGCCTGTGGCAGAGGGGGTTGGGGGTGAGGTCAATGCCGGAATTATAAAAAGGGCAAACTCCAGGGCCGGGGGGTTAGGTCAAAAACACCTGAAACTTGAGATATATCTAAAAGCAAAATGCATTTAAAATAAGACTCAGGAGGGCCAATCGGCATGAAGGACGAATTCTGCCAGCGTATCCGCAGCCAATACCTGGCCAGCGGGGGAGATTCGACTGCCTTGTTTGAAGCTATCCTGTCTGTCGCCGGCGAGACTGGCCTGGAGCCGGGCCTGGCTTGCCTGGAGGAGTGTGTCACCCAAAAACGGCTCGCCTGGCTGGAGCGTAACGCCGGCCGCCTCGCGCGTACCGGCGACCCGCTGCGCGACGGCTTTGACGCCTTTTACACCGGCTACCTGGGCCTCTCCATCCCGCGCGACGGCGAAATCGTCGAGGCCGGCCCGCGGCGCATCGTCTCACGCTGGTGGAACGCCTGTCCAACCCTGGAGGCCTGCAAAGAGCTGGGGCTGGACACGCGCCAGGTCTGCCGGCTGGCCTATCACGGCTCCGTCCAGGACTTCCTGTCGCGCCTGGATACACGCCTGCGTTTCAGTCGCAATTACGCTGCCTTGCGCCCGTACGCTCCCTATTGCGAAGAGATTATCGAGCTGGAGGAGAACAATGCCTCGCTCGCACATCCGCCGTCCGAAAACCCTGGCTGAAAAATATCCGCCTTCCAGGCCCTGCGCCTGCCCGGTCTGCCTGGCCTACTGCGAGCGCCCCGGCTGGTGGACGGTGGAAGAAGCTGCCTCGGCCATCGAGGCGGGCTACGCCGGCCGCATGATGCTCGAGCTGTCGCCGGAGCGCACCTTTGGGGTGCTTTCTCCGGCGTTTTACGGGAATGAGGGCGATATCGCCTCGCAGTTAAACGCCGCCCGCGGCTGCAACTTCCTCAAGGACAGGCGCTGCGAGCTGTTCGGCACAGGCCACCAGCCGCTGGAATGCCGCTTCTGCCACCACGACCGCCACGACCTCGGCCCCGACTGCCACGCCGACCTGGAAGCCGACTGGCGCACCCTCGCCGGCCAATCCCTGATCGAAAAGTGGGGCCGCCTCACCGGCCTCTGGGACCGCCTCCTGATCTATCGCCTCGCCCAAAAAAAGGTTAAAACATAGTTCCCGGGGTGCTGCGCACCCCGGGAA
>DBMK01000236.1 GCA_002298885.1 Anaerolineaceae bacterium UBA700 | reverse complement strand
CCACTGATTCGGGGGAAGGTCACGCGAAGCATGCCTGTGGCAGAGGGGGCCGGGGGGTGAGGTCGGCGCCGGGGTCATAGACCGCGGCGGAGCGGATACATAAAGAAAGGTTCATAAATCACAATTAAATGAGCAATTCAACCAAAGCATCTTTACTTCAAAAACTTCAAGACCGCTCGGCGACGGTGGCCATCCTGGGCCTGGGATACGTGGGGCTGCCCCTGGCGGTGGTCTTTGCCGAGGCCGGTTTCAAGGTCATCGGGGTGGATCCGGTGGCCGAAAAGGTGAGCAGCATCAACCGGGGCGAGAGCTACGTACTGGACGTGCCCTCCGAGACGGTCGCCCGCCTGGTGCAGGCCGGGCGGCTGTGCGCCACCGGCGACTTCAGCGTCTGCGCCGGGGCCGACGCCGTCTCCATCTGCGTCCCTACCCCGCTGCGCAAGACCGGCGACCCCGACCTGTCCTTTATCGACAGCGCTGCAAGGGGCCTGGCGCCGTACGCCCATGCGGGGATGGTGGTGGTGCTCGAATCCTCCACCTACCCCGGCACCACGCGCGAGATGGTGCTGCCGCGCCTGGCCGCCGAGCGCGGCCTGACCATCGGGCAGGATATTTTCATCGCCTTCTCGCCCGAGCGGGTGGACCCGGGACGCACGGACTGGACCACCAAAAACACTCCCAAGGTGGTCGGCGGCATCACCGAGGACTGCTCAGACGTGGCCGCGGCCTGGTACGCCCAGGCGCTGGACACGGTGGTGCGCGTCTCCACCACCGAGGTGGCCGAGATGGCTAAGCTGCTCGAAAACACCTTCCGCATGATCAACCTGGGCCTGGTCAACGAGCTGGCGATCATGTGCGACCGCATGGGCGTGGACGTGTGGGAGGTGATCGACGCCGCCGCCACCAAGCCTTTCGGCTTCATGAAGTTCACCCCGGGCCCCGGCATCGGCGGGCACTGCATCCCCATCGACCCGCTGTATCTGTCCTGGAAGATGAAGACCTTCAACTACAACGCCCGCTTCATCGAGCTGGCCTCCGAGATTAACACCAACATGCCCCGCTTTGCGGTGAGCAAGGTGCAGGACGCCCTCAACGAGCGCGGCAAGCCGGTCAAAGGCAGCCGCATCCTGGTGCTGGGCGTTGCCTACAAGCCGGACGTGGACGACCTGCGCGAGTCGCCGGCCCTGGACGTGATCCACCTGCTGAAGGAGAAGGGCGCCGAGGTACGCTACCACGATCCCTACGTTGCTCATTTCAACCACGACGGCTGGTCCATGGACTCGGTGAGCGACCTGATGGGCGAGGCACAGGCCGCCGACGTGGTGGTCATCACCACCAACCATAAGCGCTACGATTACCCCGCCATCCTGGAGGCTGCCCGCCTGGTGGTCGACACGCGCAACGCCCTGGGGCCGCTGGGCAAGAACAATCCCAAGGTGGTGAGGCTGTAGATGGCGCGCTACCTGGTCACCGGCGCGGCCGGTTTCATTGCATCCCGCGTGTGCCGGCTGCTGGTCGAGCAGGGCCACACCGTCGTCGGCCTGGATAACCTCAACGACGCCTACGACGTGCGCCTGAAACACCACCGGCTTTCCACCCTGCAAACCCTGCCCGGCTTTGAATTCCACCAGGTGGACATCACTGATCGAATTCAAATCGAAAAAGTTTTAAGTTCACAGTTTACAGTTGACAGTTTACAGTCCGAAAATGGCACTAAGAATCCCGATCTTGAATTAAAAATCGAAAATCGAAAATCGAAATTCGAAAATTTCGCCGCTATTATCAACCTGGCTGCCCGTGCCGGCGTACGCGCCTCGGTCGAGAACCCCTACATATTTGTTGAAACCAACCTGACCGGCACACTCAACCTGCTCGAGCTGTGCCATCAATACGGTATCCCCAAGTTCGTCCTGGCCTCCACCTCCAGCATCTACGGCTGCGACGCGCCCCTGCCCACCCCCGAGACGGCCTCATCGGACAAGCCCCTCCAGCCCTACGCCGCCAGCAAGAAGGGCGCCGAGGCCATGTGCCACGCCTACCACTTCCTGTACGGCATCGACGTGACCGTATTCCGCTACTTCACCGTCTACGGTCCGGCCGGGCGGCCGGATATGGTCATGTTCCGCTTCTTGCAGTGGATCAAGGAGGGCCGCCCGGTGCACCTGAACGGCGACGGCAGCCAATCGCGTGGCTTCACCTACGTGGACGATATTGCCCGCGGCACTGTGCTGGGCCTCAAGCCCGTAGGGTACGAGATCATCAACCTGGGCGGGCACGAGACGATCACCATGAATGAGATGATCGCCCGCCTGGAGGAGCTGCTGGGGGAGAAGGCCCAGGTGGTGCATCACCCCTTCCACAAGGCCGACATGCTGGCCAACCAGGCCGACGTGAGCAAGGCCCGCCGCCTGCTGGGCTGGGAGCCCCAGGTGAGCCTGGATGAGGGCATGCGCGCCATGGTCGAATGGTACCTGGCCGAGCGCAGTTGGGCCAGCCAGGTCATCACCGCATGAGCCGCCTCGGCGAACACTGGCGCGCCTGGCGCCAGGACCGCCTACTGGGGGCGGTGATCCGCAATACCGGCTATCTGTTCAGCGGCAACACCATCAGCCTGGGCCTGAACATGATACAGAGCATTTTCGCCGCCCGCCTGCTGGGGGTGGATAATTTTGGCGTGCTGGGCGTGGTCACCGTATTCGCCTCCACCGTCAACCGCCTGTTCTCGTTCCGCATGGGCGAGCTGGTGGTGCGCTACATGGACCAGTACCGGGCCGAGGAGCGTCCCGACCGGGCGGCGGCGGTGGTCAAGGCGGCGGCTCTCACCGAGGGCATCACCTCGCTGCTGGCCTTCGTGGTGCTGGTGCTGCTGGCCCCGCTGGCGGCGCAGATCTTCGCCAAGGACGCCTCCACCACGGTCTGGTTCCTGATCTACGGGCTGATCATCCCCGGCAACCTGTGCACCGAGACCTCCACCGGCGTGCTCCAGATCCACCGGCGCTACCGCAGCCAGGCCGCCATCAACATCGGCCAGGCCGTGCTGACCGCGGCCATCATCCTGGCGGCCTACTTTCTGCACGGCGGGATGCTGGTGGTGGTGCTGGCCTACCTGATCGGCAAGCTCATCCTGGGCATCGGCCCAATGGTGCTGGCGTGGCAGTCGCTGGTGGAGATGTACGGGCCGGGCTGGTGGCGGGCTTCCTTCAGCCTGCTGCCGCCCCGCCGCCAGTTGGTGTCCTTTGCGGTCAGCACCAACCTGAGCGCCACGCTCAACATGGTGGTGCGCGACAGCGAGCAGCTCTGGGTGGGCTTTTTCCTCTCGACCCGTGAGGTGGGCTATTACAAGGTGGCCCTGGCGGTGATCAACCTGGTCATGGTGCCGATCACGCCCTTCATCAGCACCACCTACCCCGAGCTGAGCCGGGCGGTGGCCGAGAAGAGCTGGGCCCAACTGCGCCGCCTGCTGCGCCGGGTGACCCTCATTTCCGGCGCCTTCACCGGGGCGGTCAGCCTGGGCCTGCTGGTGCTGGGCAACTGGCTGATCCTGTTCTACGGGGCTGAATTCCTGCCGGCCTACCCGGCGCTGCTGGTGCTGCTGGTGGGCTTCGGCGTGGCCAACATCCTCTACTGGAACCGCTCGCTGCTGCTGGCCCTGCACCAGCCGGTGTTCCCCTTCCGGGTGATGCTGTGGACCGGGCTGGCCAAGGTACTCCTGGCCTTCGTGCTCGTGCCGCGCTTCGGCCTGGTAGCCGAAGCCGCTTTACTATCTGCCTACCTGGCCGTCTCGGTCGGCATTATCACTTACCGGGGGTTGAGGTTAGTTTCTATACAAGAGGGGAATTAACCACAGAGGCACTGAGGACACTGAGAAAACCTTAAAAAATTTAAGGTTTTCTCAGTGTCCTCCGTGCCTCCGTGGTTAAATAAATTTGTTTTCTTCATTGAAATCAGAGCTATAATGAAATTGTTTGGGATCACAGGCCCAGGGGTCGGATCAAGGGCAGACCACAGCGCATTTAAAGTCCATTTTCAGGGGAAAAATGAAACGAAGCAGTCTGCTGTTATTGGTTGTATTGGTTTTGAGTGGTTGTTCAAATGCCACGATAATCAAGACGGATTCCAATGTCTCGCCTTCGATACCTTCAACTTCTAGAGCCGATTTAGTGACTCGCACACCGACTAGATCCACAACCCCGAGCCTGACTAATTTGCCCTCACTAACTGCTACAGTTACCATCAGGCCGACGGTAACCACGAACCTGACCCCAACTACGATCCCAACCGCGACTCCTTTTATCTTGCCTGTCCAGAGTTTGCAGCCGATTTCGGGTGACAACCTTGCAGCAATCCGGGAGATCGCCGAATGGCAGCAAGCTCCGCAAATGAGCGGGCTGGCTTTCAACGCGGACGGCTCGATCCTGGCAGCTGCTAACTTGCAACCCCATGATTCATTTCCAATAAAACTCTGGTCGACGAAAGATGGCCGCTTAATTTCTAGCCTTGCAGCAAATGGAAAGATTAATCTTGAATTGGCTTCTTCCCCAAATGGAATAACATTGGCAGCTGCCTTTTCCGTTGAAGGAGCTCTTTTATGGGATATGCAAAGTGGTTCTCCATTGTCCTCACCGCAAGGTGAAAGCAGCACAATTTCTTTAGCGTTCAGCCCAGACAGCAAAACTCTGGCCTATGGGACTGCATATAACGCACAGCTTTATCTTTGGGATTTATCTGAAAACCGGCTGATCCGCAAGATAGATGCGGAAAAACATGATATCTATGCAATCACATTTTCCCCAGATGGTCACGAAATTATTACAGTAGGTGGTGTTACGGGTGTAGAGGTCTGGAATTCTTCCAACGGCCAATTAATTAGACGCTTTCGGGTATTAGACGGCTGCACCGTTTTTGATTCGGCGATCAGTGATTCAGGTTATATTGTATTTCTAGGAACCTCTTGTCCTAAATATTATTTGGAAGTGCAAAAGCTGAGCAACTGGCAAGTTGTCCTGGATATTGGTGGTTTTGCACCCCTATCGATTGCATTTTTGCCTTCGACGGACATTTTGGTTGTCAGTAATTGTTTGGACAGCAGGCATTACGGAGTGGCTCTCGATTGCACAAAAAGCGAGATCTTGTTTCTGGATGTGGAAACAGGAGAAGTCCTTTCCAAGATCCAGGATGCCGGCGAAATCGTGGAAGTCAGCCCGGATGGAAAACGGATTGCCTCAGCCAACCTGGAAGGGAAAATTCAGATCTGGGGCGTTCCAGGGCAATAATTTGTAAGTCGGGCGTCCTCGCCCGACGACTTTCTGCTCTGGTTTAGCGATTTTCATGACGAAGGCCCTTTTGTCGGGCGGGGACGCCCGCACTACGACTGGTCTGTGACGTTGCATTATCCTGTACAAATTTGTACAGGATAATTGAACCAGTCAAGATGGAGACGAAATATCAGTATTGAGACACAGAGAAGACCTTTAAATTCTTTTTTAGTTTTTCTCCGTGCCCTCCGTGCCTCCGTGATTAAATCTCCCCCTCTGAATGGTAAAATCAAAACCATGAGAATCGCCTGCATCTCAGCCTCGCAGGTGCCTTCGGGCACGGCAAACAGCATCCAGGCCATGAAGGTCTGCCAGTCGCTGGCCCAGGCGGGGCACACGGTGTGCCTGTGGCTGCCGCGAAGTTCGGCCGCGGCGGATTGGCCGGCCCTGGCCGAGCAGTACGGCCTGGCGACGCCCTTCGAGCTGCGCTGGCTGCCCTCGCGCCATTATCCGCAACCTGCCGGCGGTTGAAACCCTTGGGTCGACCACCATCATCTGTTCTGACAAGACCGGCACCCTCACCCAAAATCAAATGACAGTTCAGGAAATCCACATGCTGGGCGGGGTTTATACAGTCAACGGTGTAGGCTATCAGCCCATGGGGGAAATCTATCCAAAAGATTCTGCCATTGCAGCAGATAATAGCGACGCAGCTGTCCTCGAGACGCAAAGAGCAGGGTTATTATGCATTGACAGCCAGCTTATTGAGTCGGAAGGAATATAGAGCGTGCAGGGCGAGCCAACTGAGGGTGCGCTGCTGGTCGCTGCCCGCAAAAAAGCCTCTTAGGATCCTGATCTGGCTGCCTATGCTGCCAGGCTGGATTCGATCCCCTTCGATTCACAGCACCAATACATGGCCTCGCTGCATGCCAAATGAAAGAATAAGGTCAAAGGGAATAGGGGAAATGGAAATAAAAATGGCTGCCCGTTTCATTTCGGGCAGCCATTGGGTATTGGCAGGTCAGCGCTTGATTTCCACCACTGTGCCGTTGTCGGCCCAGTTGTAAATTTCCTCGGCTTCGGCAAGGGTCATTATGATGCAGCCGTAGGAGGCGGGATGGCCAAGCACGTTGCCCCACAGGCGCACGCCGTTGTGCAGCATTGGCAGGCCGTGGATGCCGTTGAAGAAGCCCGGCGCCGCTTCGTAAATGCTCAGCCAGTGTGGCATCCACAGGTCCCAGCGCGCCCCGTAGGCGTTGACGATGTGCTCGGTGACCTGGAACACGCCGGGCATGGTGGGCGAGCTGGCCATGCCGGAGCTGATGACGTACTCGCCCTTCAGTTTGCCGTTTTCGTAGGCCCACATGTGCTGCTGGCTGATGCTGATGACGATGCGCTTGCCCAGCACCACCGGCAGGGGCAGCATATCGTTCTTGGAAGGGATCACCAGCGTCTGCCCGGTGGAAATGCCGTTGGCGGAGATGCCCGGGTTGGCGTTCTGGATGCGCCAGTAGGGGATGCCCACCTGTGCCGAGATCGAATAGATCGTGTCCCCCGAGCGCACGGTGTAGCTGGTCGGCAACCGGCGTACCATGGCGAAGAGCTCTTTGCCCTTCTGCCAGGTGTCGGTCAGCTTATCCAGGCCCACTACCTTATCCAACACCCGCCCGGAGCCGAGCGTCTGCTTGCTCCACTGCTCCAGGTAGGCTGGGAGCTGGCTGCCGTCCAGGCTGATCTTGGGGGAGGTCGACTGCGGGTCGTCCACTTTCACCCAGGCGGCCAGCGTTTCGGGCGGGATGCTCAGGGTGAAGGTTTCGTCGGAGATCGGGTCGTAAGCCCGGAATTTGAGCGGCTTGCCCACCAGCGCCGGGTCGATCGCCGTCGAGACGTTCAAGTCCTGGCCCGACTGCCAGATCTGATCGAGCTGGTCGAGGTGCTGGATGGGGGTGATCACCCGCCACGTGCCCAGCGTTTGCTGACGCCACTGGTCCAGGTAGGCCAGCAGGGGAGCGCTGTCCAGGCCGATCTGCGGGTCGGCGGATTGAGCATTTTCCACCTTCAGCCAGGGCTTCAAGGTTTCGGGAGCAATCGTCAGGCTGTAAAACTGGTTGGTGACCGGGTCGTTGACCTTCACGTTCAGCGGCTTGTCGACCAGGGCCTGGTGGTGCGCCGCCAGGGCAGACAGGTCGGCAACCTGGGGGGTAATGACTTTGACCGCTAGCTGGACCTGCCCCTGCATCATCACCAATTGGGGATCGGCGGTGAACTGGGCCAGGGTGGCGTCGATATCCAGGGCCTGCCCGTCCTTGCCGGGGACGGCGGTCCATTTGCCGTTTTCGTAAAACAGGCCGGCTTCCTCGGGGACTGCGCCGATCTCGGCGGCGATCAGCTCCAGGCGGGCGCGGGCGAAGGCCGGGTTGAAGACCACTACCGGCTTCAGGTCGCGGCGGGCGCGGGTGAAGATCTGCTTGAGCTCGTCGGCGTAGCTGTCACGGCCCACGCCGTAGGCGGCGCGGGCAGTGGCGCCGGGGTCCAGGTACAGGCCGTAATCGATGGGCTTGGCCTGCCAGGTACGCTGGCCGTTGGTGAGGGTCAGGGTGGGGCGCACATTCCAGGCCTGGTTGAGCTCGGCGATGGCCTGGTCCTGCCCGAGGCTGCCCAGGTCGAGGCCTGTGACAGCGACGCCAGGCAGGATCAGGCGCGAGCCTTCAAAGATGATCAGAACGCCCAGGATGAGGACGGCGGGCAGGATAATGCCTGCCAGTACCAGCGCCGCCAGCGCCTGGAGCCAGGATCGATGCTTTGCTGCGGCCCGGCTGCGGGCGAGCGCCGGGTTCGATGAAAGGGTGACGTTTGAAGTAGCCATGATGTTTTGTCCGTTAATTCAACCTTGACAAGGTTAACCCCTTGTCAAGGCTGAAGATGCAAGGATGTTGCCACTAAATGTGACGCCGCAAGACTGAGCGCTTGTCCATCCTCCATGCAATAAGAATACCAGATGGACGGCAACTTAATTATAGGACGAATGAAGGGGAGAATTGGTTCCCAGAAGGCGATATAATTAGGGCAGTGGACACCGGTTGAGACTGGACCGGGGCCGCAAGCTCATCTGCACCAGGGAGGTGTTTTATGCTCGTACGCGACCGCATGTCGCATCCTGTTATCACCGTTACCCCCCAGGCCTCGCTGGACGACGCCTGGAAAATAATGACCGAAGAACACATCAGCCGCCTGCCGGTAGTAGATAAACGCGGCAAGCTGGTCGGGATCATATCTGAAAAACAAATCCTGCGCTATTCGCCCTCGGCTGCCACCACCCTGGACGCCTACGAGATCCAGGGCGTGATGAACCGCATGCCGGTCGAACGGGTGATGACCAAAGAGGTGATCACCATCACGCCGGACACCCCCATCGAAGAGGCCGCCCGCATCATGGCGGACAACGAGATCAGCGGCATCCCGGTCGTCGCCGGCGACAGCCTGGTCGGGATCATCGCCGAGACGGACCTGTTCAAGACCTTCCTGGAAGTGCTGGGCGCCCGCGAGCCCGGCGTGCGCCTGACCGTGTCGATGCCCAAGACGCCGGGCGGCCTGGCCTGCCTGTCGCAGACCATCTTCCAGAACGGGGGCAACATCATCTCGGTCGGCTCGTTCTACGGCCAGAGCAGCGACACTGCCGAAGTCACGGTCAAGGTCGAGAACATCAGTAAGGATAAACTGGTGGAACTGGTCACCCCTTGCGTGAACAAGATTTTGGACGTGCGCACTACGGGCGTTGTATAGAATTGGGTGTTCAAA
>DBMK01000124.1 GCA_002298885.1 Anaerolineaceae bacterium UBA700 | reverse complement strand
AAAAAGGCCAAACTCAAGGGAGAAACCGTAATTCCTACCTGGTAAGTACGCCTCACGTCCACATTCCAACCATGCTCCCTCTCCATTCCATGGAGAGGGGCCGGGGATGAGGTCAGGTTTTGATCACCCGGGCTGTCAATAATTCAGCGCTTCGTCGATGCAATTCTCAACCCGTGCTAAAATCTTTTTGAGTCCACAACTCCTCAAACCCTTCCCGAAATCAAAATTCTTTCCTGGAGAAACCATGAACCCGGATTATTTCAACCAGCGCCTGGCGCGCCTCGAAGCCGAGCACGAAGCCCTGATCAACCAACCAAACCGGCCCGACCCGGCCCGTGACAACGGCATCTTCGAGCGCTATGTTTTCCCGGCAGTCACAGCGGCCCACACCCCGCTCTTCTGGCGCTACGACCTCGATCCGCACACCAACCCCTATTTGATGGAGCGGCAGGGGATCAACGCCGCCTTCAACCCGGGCGCCATCGAGCTGGACGGCAAGATCTGCTTGATGTGTCGGGTGGAAGGCTGGGACCGCAAGTCGTTCTTCGCCGTGGCCGAAAGCCCCAACGGCGTGGATCACTTCCGCTTCTGGGATAGGCCGGTGACGATGCCTGAAACGGAGCTGCCGGATACCAATGTGTACGACATGCGCCTGGTGAAGCACGCGGACGGCTGGATTTACGGCCTGTTCTGCAGCGAGCGCAAAGACCCCAACGCCCCTCCCGGCGACCTGAGCAGCGCTGTCGCCCAGGGCGGCATCGCCCGCAGCCGGGACCTGCAGACCTGGGAACGCCTGCCGGATTTGAAAACGCGCTCGCCGCAGCAGCGCAACGTGGTGCTGCACCCCGAGTTCATCCAGGGGCAATACGCCTTTTATACCCGCCCGCAGGACGATTTTATCCAGGCCGGCTCCGGCGGCGGGATCGGCTGGGGCCTTTCCAAAAGTATGGACCCGGCGGTGATCGACCGCGAAACGATCATCGACGAGCGCGCTTACCACACGATCAAGGAAGTGAAGAACGGCGAAGGCCCGGCCCCTATCAAGACGCCCGAGGGCTGGCTGCACATGGCCCACGGCGTGCGCAACACCGCCGCCGGGCTGCGCTACGTGCTCTACCTGTACCTGAGCGACCTCCACGAGCCTTGGCGGGTGACGCACCGCCCGGGCGGGTATTTCATGGCTCCTGCCGGCGGGGAGCGCATCGGGGACGTTTCCAACGTCCTTTTCTGCAACGGCTGGGTGTGCCGCCCGGATGGGACTGTCCTCATTTACTACGCCTCATCGGATACACGCATCCACGTCGCCACATCCAGCGTCGAGCGGCTGCTGGATTACGTCAAGAACACGCCCGTCGACGGGCTGCGCTCGGCGGCCTCTGTCGCTCAGCGGCTGGAGCTGATCGAACGCAACCTCGCCAGGCGAGGGAATTAAATGGACCCACGCCATTTCAAATCACAGGCGGAAGCCGAACTGCGCGGCAATATCCTGCCGTTCTGGATCAAGCATGCTGTCGACCCGGTCAATGGCGGGTTTTACGGCGCCATGACGAACACCCTCGAAGTCCACAACGAAGTCCCCCGCTCGGCGATCCTGTGCGCCCGCATCTTGTGGACCTACTCCAGCGCCTATCGAATGTTTCCCGATCCGGATTACCTGGAAATGGCTCAGAAGGCTTACGAATATTTGACCCATCATTTCTGGGATCCGGTCTACAAGGGCGTTTACTGGACCCTGGACTACCTGGGCCGCCCAGCCAATGCTCGCAAGCATGCCTATGCGCAAGCTTTCGCCATCTACGGCCTGGCGGAGTATTACCGGGCGACTGGAGCCGCCGAAAGCCTGCACCTGGCGCAGGAATTATTCACCCTGCTGGAGATGTACACCCACGACGACGTGTTCGGCGGCTACATCGAAGGCTGCAGCGCCGATTGGGGCCGCCTGGACGACATGCGCCTGAGCGAAAAGGAAATCGACTGCCAGAAATCGATGAACACCCTGCTGCACATTCTGGAAGCGTTCACGACCCTGTCAACCGTGTGGGATGACCCGCTGGTGAAGACGCGCCTGCGCGAAGTGCTCGAGATCTTCCTGGACAAGGTGATCCACCCGGCAACGTTTCACTTCCAGCTTTTCTTCGACGAGCGTTTCAACTCGCTGCTGCCCCAGGATTCGTACGGGCACGACATCGAAGGCTCCTGGCTGCTGCTCGAGGCTGCCGAGGCGCTCGGTGACCAGGCGCTGGTCCGGCGCGCCCGGGATGTGGCCGTGAAAATGGCCGACGTTACCTGTCGTGAAGCCCTCGACCCCAAAGGAGGCATCTATTACGAGAAAACCGCATCCGGCCGCCTCGAGCGCTCCCGCCACTGGTGGGCGCAGGCCGAAGCTGTGGTCGGCTTCTACAACGCCTACCAGATCTCTGGCGAAGCCCGCTTTGCGGTCGCTGCCTACCGCACCTGGAAGTACATCCAGGATAAGTTTGTGGATCGGGTGAATGGAGATTGGTTTAAAGTTTTAGACCCGCGCGGCGTCCCGAAAAAAAACCAGTTCAAAACCGGCCCCTGGGAATGTCCCTACCACCACAGCCGGCTGTGCTTAGAAATTATCCGGCGGACTTCGGAAGAATAAATACGCCTTGTTCTTGGCACCGGCGGGTCGCAGACCCGCCTGGAGCATCATCAAGACGCTCCGCTAGGGTTTGTGACCCCAGCGCTGGCGCGTCTGCGACCCGCCAGGAGCAACAGAATGCAAATGGTGCGAATAAAATCTTGATTTTATTCGCACCATTTGCTTATTCGCCGCATTTAGCGATTAACAGCCTCGTTCAGCAATCCCCCTTCTTACGAATTATCGTACCATGCATATCGTGCACCCGAATGTCCAGCGGGTATTCCCCACTCAGGCTGTGCGTGGCGCAGCCAAAGCATGGGTCATAGGCCCGGAAGGCCATTTCGATGCGGTTCAGGCTGCCTTCCTTAATCTCCTGGCCCGGCCTTATCCAGCGGCGGGCGGCCTTGTCGACCGACATGGCCATGGCAGCGTAATTGTTGGTGGTGCCGACGATCAGGTTGGCGCTCTTCACCACCCCGCGCTCGTCGGTGGTGTAGTGGTGGAAGAGCGTGCCCCGCGGCGCCTCGACGATGCCCACCCCTTCCGTCGGCGACTCGACCGGCAGGGTGCGGAAGTTGTCCGACGTGACTTCGGCGTCCGTCGCCAGCTCGACCCAGCGCTCGGCGGCGTACAACAGCTCGATCAGGCGCGCCCAGTGGATGGCCATGCGCTGGTGCACCGGCTTGCCGCCCATTTCAGTATAAAACCGTTCGTACTCCGCCTGGGCCAGGGGGGTGGCCATGCCATCGGCGGCGTTCAGGCGGGCAAGCGGGTTGGCCATGTACACCCCCGAATCCATGCCGTCGACGAAGCCTTTCCAGCCTATCTTCTTCAGATAGGGGAATTTCAAATACGTCCAGGGCTCTACGTGCTCGGCGATCCAATCCGTGTACTGATTCGGGCTGAATTTGCCCAGGCGGGTGCCATCCGGCGCCACAACGCTGATGGTTCCATCGTAGAAATTGACCTTGTTGTCGGCGTCCACCATACCCATCGAATAGGTCTTGTGAAGGTAGGTATCGCCGTCGACCAGCTCGTTGAACAGGGCGCTGCCGAGGATGGAGCCGCAGAAGATATCCAGGCTGGTGCGGGCAAAATCGATGGCCCAACGCCCCATGCGCTCGATCTCCGCCCGCTGCTCTTCGGTAATACCGTGGGTCATGCCGCCCGGCACGCTGGTCACCGGGTGGATCTTGCGCCCGCCGATCATCTCGATCACCGCGTGCCCGTACTTGCGCATGCTGATCACCTGCCCGGCCAGCTCGAGTCCCACCTTATGCACCACGCCCAGGATGTTGCGCTCGGCCACCGGCGCGTCCGGCCCAAGGATGAAATCCGGTCCGGATAGGGCGTAGAAATGGGTGGTATGGTCGGCGCAGTAAAAGGCACTGTACAGCAGCTCGCGCAGCAGGCGCGCCGGGCGCGGGATTTCGACGTGATAGACTGCGTCCACCGCCTTGGCCGCCGCCATGTGGTGCGCCTCGGGACATACGCCGCAGATACGGCTGGTGATCAGGGGCATGTCCTCCACCGGGCGGCCCACCGCAAAGCGCTCGAAACCGCGCAGCTCGGGGATCTGGAAATAGGTCTTGTCCACCCCGCCAGCCTCGTCGAGGAATATTTCGATCTTGCCGTGGCCTTCCAGGCGTGTAATCGGATCGATTTCAATGCGTGTCATTCGTCCCTCCTCGCCGGCTGCGGCCGGGCGCGGTGCATCAGGCTGTGGGCCAGGCTGTAGCGGTAGAATGTGCCCAGCGGATCGACGATCCCATCCATCACAGCGGCGGCTTCTTCGTGCGTCTTGCCCACTACCACCGAGGCGATCCCGGTCAGCATGCGCGCCCCCTGCTCGATACCCTGGACCGCCGGCCCGTAGCAGCCGGTGCAGGGCGCGTTGGCCTGCGGGCAGCGCGCCTGGCAGCCGCTGCGTGTGGCCGACCCGGCGCACAGCAGCCCCTGTTCCAACAGGCAGTCGGTTGGGTTGGGCTGGAAGGTGGCCATGCGCCGAATGACCCGGATCGATTTATCCGTGCGCGTGCGGGTGCATTCGTCGCATACCGTGCTGTTGCCCGCCCCAATCACGCTGCCCTGAGGCGGCAGGCTGGCCTGGCCGTGAAAGACCTGGATGGCCAGGTCGATCACCGCCGCGATCTGCTCGCTTTCCGGCGGGCAGCCCGGCATGATGAAATCGACCGGCACCACCTGGTCCAGGGTGCGCACGCCCGCGTTCAGGCGCGGCAGGCGCAGCTCTCCCTCGGCGCCGGCATAGCGCGGCTGAGGGCGCAGGCCATCCGGGTTTTCGGTGGTCAGTGTGCTGAATGCCGTGTCCAGGATTTCCTCTGTCGAATACAGGTTCCCCAGGGCCGGGATGCCGCCTTCGCCTGCGCAGGCTCCGAAGGCCACCAGGAGGCGGGATTTCCGCCGCAGCAGCCGGGCCATTTCCTCGTTTTCGTCGCTGCGGATGGCGCCGTTGAACAGGCACAGGTCGATGGCCCCATCGGGCATGGCCTCGACGTCGGCGTACTTGGCGTCCATCGCTACCGGCCAGAACACCAGCTCGAAATTGGCGTCGATGTCGAGCAGCTTTTCGTGCGTGTTGAGCACGGCAATCTCGCAGCCTCCGCAGCCGGCGGCCCAATACATGGCAAACCGGGGTTTAGAGTTATCAGGCATGGATCCCTCCTGCGCTGAGCGCTGCCGGCGCCTCATCGCTGATTTCGTCCGGCCAGGCGATCTGTTTCCAGTTGAGCGGGCCGAGCTGCTTGACCTCAGCCACCATCTTGTTGATCTCTTCGGCCAGCAAAAGGCCCTCCGCCGCCGACGCCCAGACCAGGCGTACCCGGCCTTCCTCCACCCCCAGACCGGCCAGCACACGCTTGAGCAGGTCGAAGCGGCGGATGGCCTTGTAATTCTGCTCCACGTAGTGGCAGTCTCCGGGATGGCAACCGGAAACCAGCACCCCATCCGCCCCCTGAGATAATGCTTTGAGCACAAACATGGGGTCCATGCGCCCGGAGCACATCAGGCGGATCAGGCGCACATTGGGCGCGTACTTGATGCGCGCCATGCCAGCGCCGTCCGCCGCCCGGTACGAACACCAGTTGCAGGTGAAACCGACGATCAAAGGCTCGAATTCGGTCTTATCGGTCATAAAGCCCTCCTCATACCAGCTCGGCATCCTGCGCCCGCACCCCAACCTGTAAAATGCCTTCGATCTGGGCCAGGATTTGATCGTTGCTGAAATGGGTGCCGGTGATCGCCCCGGCCGGGCAGGCCGGGATGCACGTCCCGCAGCCCTGGCATACGGCCTCGTTGACGCTGCTGATCCCCAGCTCCGCATCGAAGGTAATGGCGCTGAACGGGCACTGGCCGACGCAGATCTGGCACCCCGAGCAGCGGGCGGCGTCCACCCTGGCCCGGATCGGCTCCAGTGTTACCTTGGCGCGGTCGATCAGGCCGATCACCCGCGCCGCAGCCGCCGCACCCTGGGATACAGAAGCCGGGATATCCTTTGGCCCCTGGGCGCAGCCGGCGATGAAAACCCCATCGGTCATGGTTGCCACCGGGTCGAGCTTGGGGTGGCGCTCGATCAACCAGCCGTCCGCCCCACGCGATACGCCGAAGATCTTGGCCACCTTGTCGGTGTCCTTGCGCGCCACCAGCCCGGCGGAGAGGATCACCATGTCCACCGGAATGCGCCGCTGGCGGGTGTCCAGGGTGTCGAAGACCTGGACGACCAGCTTGCCCTCCTCTTCCGGCGTGCGCGCCACCTCGGTAATGTCGGCCACCTTGCCGCGCACAAAGACCGCCCCCTCGGCCAGCACGCGCTGGTAGAACTCGTCGTAGCTCTTGGCCGGCGTGCGCATGTCGATGTAGAAGTTGTAGACCATAGCGCCGGTCTTTTCTTTGACCAGGTGGGCGAACTTCAAGGACTGCATGCAGCAGATTGCCGAGCAGTAGTTGTTGTAATTTTTGTCTCGGCTGCCCACGCAGTGCAGCACCGCCACCGCCTTGGGTAGGGTGCCGTCCTTTAGCATAACCTTGCCGCTGGTCGGGCCGGAGACGTTGGTCATGCGCTCGAATTCCAGGTTGGTGACCACATTTGGCAGGCGGCCGTAGCCGTACTCCGCGATTTTGCGGGCGTCGAACAGGTCGTAGCCGGTGGCCAGGATGATGCTGCCGACTTTGAGCTTGACGATTTCGTCCGGCTGGTTGAAATCGATGGCGCCGGTCGGGCAGAACTTTTCGCAGGCTTTGCAGGTGCCTTTGATGAAATAGGTGCAGTTCTCCACGTCGATGACCGGGTACTTGGGGATGGCCTGGGCGAAGGGCGTGTAAATGGCCTTGCGCGTGGTCAGCCCGACCTCGAACTCGGTGTCGATGACCTTCTTGGGGCATTTCTCCATGCAGAACATGCAGCCGTTGCACAGCTCGGTGTTCACCTTGCGCGCCCGCTTGCGCACCTGGACGTTAAAATTGCCCACGAAGCCGTCCACCTTTTCGACCTCGCTCCAGGTCATCAAGGTAATGTTCGGGTGCTGGCCGACGGCGAACATCTTGGGCGTCAGGATGCAGGCCGAGCAATCCAGGGTGGGGAAGGTCTTGTCGAACTGGGCCATGTGGCCGCCGATCGAGGGCTGGCGCTCCACCAGGTACACCGGGTGGCCGCTGTCGGCGATCTCCAGGGCGGCCTGGATGCCGGCGATGCCGCCGCCCACCACCAGCACGTGCGGGTCGATGTCGACCACAATCGGATCCAGCGGCTGGTGGTAAGCCACCCGGCGCACGGCCCCGGCAATCAACCCCTTGGCCTTTTGCAGCGCCAGCTTCTTATCCACCGTTACCCAAGACACCTGCTCACGGATGGAGACCATCTCGAACAGATAGGGATTCAGGCCGACCTGGACGCAGGCATTGCGGAAGGTGGGCTCGTGCAGGTGCGGCGAGCAAGCCGCCACCACCACCCGGGTCAGGCCCAGCTCCTGGATGTCCTTCTGGATCATCTCCTGCCCCAGGCTGGAGCACATGAACTTGTAATTGCGGGCGACGGTGACGTCCGGCAGGCTTGCCTCGGCCCAGCGGCTGAGCTCCTCCACGTCCACCGTCCCAGCAATGTTGCTCCCGCAGTGGCAGATATATACTCCGATTTTTTCGCTCATAAGCCACCTTTCTCTGCTGCGTTACAGAAATAAACCGGCGCAGATCGAATGAACTGCTACATGGCTTCGCGCACCAGCTCGGCCAGCTCTTTGACCACCAGCCGGCCTTCCAACCCCGTTGTTTTGATGGCGTCCCGGAACATGACCAGGTCCTTGGGGCAGGCCACCGCAAGGATTTCCACGCCATCTAAAGCAGCAGCCTCGCGCACCCTGCGCTCGCTGGGGCGTTCGCGCAGGGTTCCCTCATCCATCCAGATCCGCCCGCCGCCGGCGTTGCAGCAGATAGCGTGCTCTCCGTGGTGCGGCATCTCAACCAGCGCGCAGCCGGTGGCGGCAATCAGCCGCCGCGGCGCAGCGTATACCCCGTTGTAGCGTCCCAGGTAGCACGGATCGTGATAGGTGACCCGGTAGCCCAGCTTTTTGGTAAGCGGGAGTTTTCTCTCCGCCACCAGTCGGTCTAGAACTTCGGAAGAATGCAGCACCGGCCGCCCCCCCAGCGCCTCGGGCGGATATTCATTCTTGAGCGTGTTGTAAGAATGCGGGTCTGTGGTGACGATTTGCTTGAAGGTCGTTTTTCCTAACACCGCAGTGTTTTTCTCCACCAGGTATTCGAACAGGCCCTCTTCGCCGGTCCGGCGCACGTCGTTGCCGGAGTTGCGCTCGCCTTCATTAAGCAGGCCAAAATCCATCCCGGCCGCCTGGAAAATCTCGGCGGTCTGGCGGGTGACGTCGGCGAGCTGCGGGTTGTAGGATGCATAATCGCCCACGAACCACAGCGTATCGACCGCCTCACGGCGAGCGTCTTTCACCTTGGCCGGCAGGCTCATGGCCCACTTGCTGCGCGCCCGTTCCGACTGGCCGAACGAGTTGCCATAGCGGCTCAGGTTGGCCAGCGCCTCCTGCAGGCGGGCATCCACGTTGCCCTCGCTCACCAGGTAGCGCCGGAAATCGACCACCAACCCGACGTGGTCGATCAGCACCGGGCACTGCTGGTCGCACGAACCGCAGGTGGTGCAAGCCCAGACCATGTCACTTGAAATTCCATCACCGACCAGGACCGGGGCATCCTTCCCAGCAGCGACCGCCGGCCCGTCCCGGTGCAGGGCGTCTCGCATGCGGATCACAAGCTGCTTGGGGCTGATCTCAGCTCCGGCGGCGTAGGCCGGGCACTCGTCCTGGCAGCGCCCACATTCGGTGCAGGTGTCGCCGTCCAGCAACTGCTTCCAGGTCAGCCCTTTGAGCGTGCTGGCGTAGACCGGCTCGCCGGCCTTGTTCTGAGCCTGTGGCGCCAGCCGGCCCATCGGCCGGTCAAGCTCGGCAAAAAAGGCGTTCAGCATGCTGGTAAACATGTGCACCAGCGTGCCCGCCGGCAGGGTCACAAACAGCGCCGCCACGGTCAGGAAGTGCAGGGTATACAATCCAAGGTGCCAGGCGTTCAAAGCGGCTTCAGAAGCGCCGGTTGCAATCCATACCTGTGCCAGCACCCAGCCGACCGGCGAAGCCCACGCCCAGGCCGGTTTCTCAACCGCCAACCGGAAGGACTCGACCAGCAAGCCGTTGACCACGATCAGCACGACGAAAATCAGCGACCAGGTGAACCGCGACGCAAGCGTCAGCCGTTCCGGCTTGAGAATAAACCGCCGGTAGGCCGCCATGCCCGCCCCAACCAGGAAGACCAGGGTGAAGATATCGAGCACGAATTTATAAATCAGGTACGGGTTCCCCTCCAGGAACTTGAAGAAATGCCCGTTGATCGTCGCCAGAGCCGTGCCCAGAAAGAAGACAAAAAATGCCCAGGCCATGGCAATGTGCATAATACCCGGGTAACGCTGCGCCAGGACGCGCACCTGCACAAGTGAATACTTGATCAGGTTGCCCAGGCGGCGTACAGGATGGTCCCAGCGTTTCTGCGGCAGCCCCACCCTCCACCACAGGCTGGCCTGGCGGTAAAAGCGGTACACCAGCACCAATGCAGCCAGGGTGACGATGGAATAGACCAGGATTGGCCCCCACGGCTGTGGAATTCCCCAGAAATCGATGCGTTCGGGCATGATCCACCCTCCTGAATATTCTTTATGGATTTTTCAGGCGGAAATATCGCCTGAAAAATCCAAATTTGTTTATTTAGCCGCGCGCACTTTCTCGGCCAGCACGGGCGCCAGGTCCAACAGGTCGACCGTGGTGCCGTAGCGGGCCAGGTCGAAGATCGGCGCCGTCGGGTCGGTGTTCACAGCGATGATCATCTCACTGCCGGTGATGGCTTCGCAATGTTCCGGCGCGCCGCTGATCCCCAGCGCCAAGTAGACCTTGGGCTTGACCGACTTACCGGATTTACCTACCAGGCGCGAGGTCGGCAGCCAGTTCTGGTCGACCACCGGGCGTGTGGCGCAGACCACGCCACCCAGGGCGTCCGCCAACTCCTGCACCACCTCCAGGTTGTCCTCACGCTGGACACCGCGGCCGACTGCCACCAGCAGAGGCTGGCGGGTGATGTCGACGTCATCGCCTGCCGGCTCAATGTACTGTTTCAATGTGATGTGAAGCGCTTCGAGCGGCGGCGCGGGGCGGCGGCTCACCTGCGGCGGCTGCTGGCTCTTGCCCTTTTCGGCGCGCAATCCACCCGGCAGCATGGTTACCAGGGTGGTTTGCTCCGGCAGGGTGCCTTCGGCCATCAATTTCCCTCCGCAGATCTGGCTGGCGAAGGTCCATTCGGACCCGCTCGCCTGGATGGTGCGGCAACAGCTTACCAGCGGCAGCCCCTGGCGGATCGAAAGCCCGCCGACCACATCTGCCCCCACCGTGGTGTCGCCCAGCAGCACCAGGCGAGGTTTCATCTCCACAATGCACTCCGCCAGCACCTTTTCGTAGGCTTCGGCGTTGAAATCGGCCAGCGCCGGAGCATCCACGTACAAAACTTGATCCGCCGCCAGGTCCCGGCTCAGGGCTTCGGCGTCCTTTCCCAGCAGTAACGCCTGCACTTTTCCGCCGCCGGCTTTGGCCAGCACCTCGGCCTGGGCCAGCAAGACGTAGGTGATCTCGGAAACCTGTCCGCGCAGGTGTTCGACCAACACGAGAATATCCTGGTTCATCGCCTGCCTCCTTCTAGATAACGCCCTGCTCGCGCAGGATGCCCACCAACCGGTCGGCCACTTCGTCGACGCTCCCCGGCAGCATGGTCGCCTTCGCCCCAGTCTCGGGTGGGAAAAGGCGCGCCGGGGCCAGGCCGCCGCTCAGGTCCACGTCGCCGCTGCGCTCTTCGATGCGCGCCGTCTTCATTACCTGGCGGATTTTGGCGATGGGCACGTAGCGCGGCGGCGTCTCAGCCGCCTGGATGCCCAGCACCAGCGGCAGCCCGGCCTCCAGCTCGGCAGTCAAACCGCCCGGGTATTCCTTGCGGATCGAGACGTGCTGGCCGGCCGGCTGCACGCAGGAAACGTAGCCCACGTACGGCCAATCCAATTCGGCGGCCAACAGCGGCCCCAGGCTGCCGTCCAGGTTGTTGTAGGCCTGGACGCCGGTCAGGATGAGGTCCGGCAGGAATTCCTGCACCACCGGCAGGAACAGGCAGGCCAGGGCGTGGGCGTTGGCGCCGCCTTCAAAATCCGCCCCCAGGCGCACCAGCCGGTCGGCGCCTTTGGCGGCGGCCCCGAACAGGGCGTCTTCGACGCCTTCGAAGTCCGGGGCGATGACGGTGACCTCTCCGCCGTGTTTTTCCTTGAGCAGTATGGCCTCCTCGATGGCGTGGTCATCGAACTCGTTCAGCTTCCAGCGGACCGTGTACGGGTCCAGGCGGTCGCCGCGCTCGTCGATCACCAGCTCCTCCACCAGGTCGGGCACGAATTGGACCGGCACCAGGATTTTCATAATTCGCCTCCTTTTAATGGCTCGATTGCATCCGAAAGCAGCTCGCTGATATCTCTCACCAGCAGCCCTTCTGCATTCTTAACCGTTTTGGTTGCATCCTCGAAGCGCGAGGCCTCGTAGGGGCAGGCCACGGCCAGGATTTCGGCGCCCACGCTCACCGCTTCACGCACCCGCCATTCCGAAAGGCGCACGTGGGCTTTTTCCCACTGCCACCCGTCCAGCCACATCCCTCCGCCCCCGCCCCCGCAGCACAGGCTGTTCTGGCGTGAATGCGGCATCTCGACCAGGTTGATCCCCGGAATGGCCTGCAGGAGCTGGCGCGGCGCTTCGTAAATGCCGTTGACCCGTCCCAGGTAGCACGGGTCGTGGAAAGTGACTCTGGCCTTCAATTCGCGGGTCAGCCTGGGCCGGATGGTGCCCAGGCGTTCGACCAGGAATTCGGTGTAATGGCGGACGGGGTACTCGATGCCCAGCTTGGGGTATTCGTTCTTGAGCGCGTTGTAAGAATGGGGGTCTGTGGTGAGAATCTCTTTGAACTTGTATCTGCGCAAGGCGCGCCCGTTCTTTTCGGCGAGCAGCTCGAACAGGCCACGCTCGCCGGCCAGGCGCTGCGAATCGCCGTCGCTGTTTTCCTCCGGCCCCAATATGGCAAAATTGACCCCCAGCCGGTGCAGCATCAGGGCCAGGGTGCGCGTCGCCGGCTGGACGCGCATGTGGTACGAAGCGTAATCTCCGACGAACCACAGAACATCCGCCTGGCGCGTGTCCTTACCCATCACCGGCACCAGCGATTCGATGCCGCGGGTCCAATCCGTGCGCTTGCGCGGCGATTCACCCAGCGGGTTGCCGTAGCGCTGGGAATTTTCGAGCGCCGCCTGCAGCTCCTCGGGGATTTCGCCCTTCAGCACCCGCTCTTCCTTAGTCCAGGTCATCAGGTTACGGGTGAGCGGGATCTGGGTGGGGCAGACGGACGTACACGCCGAACAAGCCACGCACAGCCAGATCGTGTCGCTGGCCATCACCCGTTCGTACGTCCGCGAGCGCAGTGCGGCGATCATGCGGATAGGAGGGTAATCCATGAGATACCCCAACGGGCAGATCCCGCCGCACATGCCGCATTGGATGCAGTTGCGCAACTGCAGATCGTTGGCGATCACCGTCGCCGGCTCATCCAGATTCATCGAGAGTTGGCTGTCCGATTCAACACCTGCCATAGGTTCACCTCTCCTGTCAGTCGCTAATAGCTGCGAAAAGAACGCGGTTCTACGGGCCCTATCCTGCCGCGCCGGGCTCGTCGGGCTGCAGGTAGGCGAAAGCTTGCCCGCTTTCGTCGTTCATGCTGATTTCAATGTGGAATCCCGGAGCATATGCGGCCACGTCGACCAGGCGCAGGCAGTCCGCCAGGACCGGCGCCGGCTGAAAATAATCCTCGACCCGGTTACGCGAGTCGTAGAAGAACGCCCGGTTCAAATATGCCCCGGATTGGCCGAGGTTGACCGTCAGGGGGTAAATGTGCGCCTCCATCAGGTCCTGGAAGGGATACGTGCCCAGGGCCGGGTCGGGCTGCGCTCCGGCTTCTTGAGAATAAAGCTCAACCAGCGAAGCTGCGTTATAGATATCGGCGTAGCTGATGTAAACTCCCTGGTGCGGGTTGGTCGCTCCCCATTGTCCTGGCCCAACGCAAATGAATTTTTTCTCGCCGAGGGCCGCGTTTAACTGGTAGATCGCCAGGCGCAGTTCGTTGCGCGCCGCCTGGTCCGGTAGCTTCAAGTATCCCTCAGGGGTCACGAACAGGACGTAGCGGATGTCTGATACGCTCCCCCTGGGCACCATGAAATCCGTCTTGAACAGCAGCTTGTCCGAGGTCAACTTGCCCGGCAAGCTACCAGGTTTATCACAGGTCAAGAAATCTTGACGCCGGCAGTGCAGCAGCGACAGGCGGATCTCCGGGTTGTGTTCCTCGGGGTCCAGCACCTGGGCGGTAAAGCCGATGTCTACCGGGGCGTGGTAGTGCTTTTCCAGGGTGCGCAGCACCTTGGATAGCGTCGACGCAAACTCCGAGCGGCGCAAGAATTCGTCGAAGGTAATCGCCAGGTCGGGTATATCGGCCTGGAGCACGCGGCCGCGGATCGAGGCGAGATAATCGTTTTCTCGGTGTTGGGCTATCAGTCGAATGGGAGGATATTGGGGGGTGATTACGTCGCCTACCGGCAGCGACTTGAATTGGTTGTCCTCGAGATCGATCACGTCCACGAACTGCTGGCTGTAGGACCATTCCGGGTGAGAGGCAATCGATGGCTGCAGCGCCGGGTGGCTGAGAGCGACCAGCCGCGGTAGGTTATTGCTGGCGCGCTCCACGGCGCTGGTCGCCAGGCCCCACACCAGGCGCACAAACCCATCCTCCATGCGGATTTTCGGCGACCAGCGGTACAGGTTGCGGCTGAGCGCCACACCCGCCGCCGTGGGCAGGAAGTAGCGCCCGAAGCGCTCGCCCTGCAGCGGCTGGATCAAGACCCCCATGCGCTCGTCGTAATCGCGCAGGCCGCGGATCTGGCGGTAAAGCAAGGCCTCCGGTGAGAGCGTGCTGGCGTACACGCTGGCAATGGCCTGGGTCAGTTTCTTAAGGTTATCTTCCGCCGCACCCTGGTTCGGGCAGATGTTGAACTCGTACTTACCGGCGAAGGCCGAGCCAAAGCTGTCCTCCAGCAGGCTGGAAGAGCGCACGATCAGCGGGCGACCCTTGTTCTTGCGCAGCAGCGTGCGCAGCTCATCCAGAATTTCCGGCGGGAATTCCCCGGAAAGGAAAGTCTCGCGGATCAGAGGATAGTCGCTGCGGATCTGGTCCTCCGGCTTGTATTTCTGGGAGTTCCAGCGCATCAGGCGGTTCATGGCCATGAAGGTATACAGGAGGTCGGCTCCAAGGTAGTACGATTCGGGAACCTGGACGTTGCTGCGCAGGGGCTCTTCGAGCTCGTTGCGCAGGATACGCGCCGCCAACACCAACCCGGCGGCTTCCCCTCCCACCCTGCCGAAACCAATCCGCCGGCGGGAGACCTCCGCCAGGTCCTGGATCGTCAACCACTGCTTGGCAACTTCAATGTAACCCGGCTGGTCGCTGAGCAGGCGGCGGATCAGAGCCACCTTGATTTCCTGTAGCCGCGCCTCAAAGTTACGCCGCTCCTGCGGGGCCAGTTTTTCAATCGCCTGGGCCTGGCTGAACAGCACCTCGTCGGATAACGATTCGGACTCGGTGGCGGCAATCTGCGCCTGCAGCTCGCGGGCCGAGATTTCAGGGTGCGGCCCCCCCGGCAGAATTTCGGCGCCGGAGCGTTTCCAAACCTGGATCGAGCGCATAAACAGGCTGTTGACCATCATGGCCTGGCTGCGGTTTTCAACCACGTCCTTTTCCTCCACCATCTGGATATCCAGCACGCGGCACGCCGGAGAAGCATTCTTGCACAGGATTTTCCGCCGCCGCTCCGAGAGCACGCCTTCGAGCGTGGCTCCCAGCGAGCTGGAGGCGGCGCTCTTGCGACCCACCCAGGCCACAAGGTTGATCCCGCCTTTGCGAAGCGGGTTGGCGCTGATGCCCAGCACTGGCCGCGGGATGGTGTATTCCGGCTCGTAGCGGTAAACGGCCTTGATAGTGCGGTCCATCTGGCCCAGGTAAACGCCCACCTGCCTGGCCAGGCAGTCCGACACTGATCCGCAGACCTCGCAGTTGCAGGCCTGAATTTCCTGAATTATTCGCTGTGTATCGCCGTGGAACTGGGCTTCGGCGCAGGAGCGGATTGCCTTACTTACCATGTCGTCAGCCAGAGATTGATCCAGGTGAACGGTTGCCATGGTGCCCTCCTTTGTCGAACATCGGAATCAGGGTATCGACAGCTTGAATTGCGCCACAGCGCTTTTCAAGCCAATCAGCTTCCTGGTTTAATTTTGGGCCACTTGCGTGAAGGAAAGAATTAAAAATTCCCCCATTACATTAAAATTACGTGAATATTTTCACACAAACAAGCCCCACCCCCT